>JAIYAL010000171.1 GCA_027489095.1 Erythrobacteraceae bacterium | reverse complement strand
GCGGCGGCGAGAAGCTTCGGCCAGTCGGGCGCCGCGGCGTTCGTCGGCAAGGGCGGCTTGGCCTGCCATGCGGCGACCGCAACCTTGGGCGAGAGCGGCGCGAATACGGCCGTCCCCAGCGGCTTCAGCACCATCATCGCGCCGGTCAGTCCGGCGAGCAGGATCGGCAACGCCAGCACTACGCCAATATCGCGGTGGTGGCGGATCACAGCAGGGCGGGACATGCGCGGCGGCAGGGCGCGCAAGGCAAACGTCCGCCGCGTCGGCCACCACAGGATCAGGCCGGTGACGGTGAAAAGCACCGCTGCGATCCCCAGCCAGCCGGTCAGCAATTCGCCCGTCTCGCCCATCAGCAGGTGGTGGTGGAGATCGAAAAGGAAGGTCTCGGGCCGCTCCCAGGTGCTGCCCCACCGGGCGAGCAATGTGCCGTCATGCGCGAGATAAGCCCCCGCGCCCTCGCCAAGCCCGGCCTGCGCTACGCCGAATTCGGCCGAGGGCAGGGTAATGTGCCGCGCGCCCAGCTTCCCGGCCTCGGCGATGATCGCCAGCGTTTCCGCATCGGTCGGCGCCCGCGCGTCCTGCGCCACGCCCGCCCACCACGGTTTCCACATGAGCGCCGCGCCGGTCAGGCCGAGCACTGCAAGCCCAAGGCCGACAAGCCCGCCAAGCCAGCGGTGCACCAGTGACAGCGCGCGCCGCATCAGAACTGCCCCATCCAGCCGAGCGTCACCGAGCGCCCGCGCCCGGCGAAGAAACGCAGGTTGTCGGCGGGGCGCTGGGTGTCGGAATTGTAGTCGATATACTGGCGGTCCAGCAGGTTCTGCGCGGCGAGGGTGACGTTGCCGAACCCGGTCGCCACCGTCACCGAACCATCGAGCAGGTGGTATCCGCCAAAGTCGTTACGCGGATCGCCGCCGTCGAACTTTTTGGCGAAGTGGGTGCGCGATTGCAGGCGAAGGTTCACCGGGCCTGCCGTGTAATCGGCCGACAGGTTGAGGCGATCCGGCCCGATATTCGCGCCGTCCAGATCGGCATCGACCACCCCGTCGCGGTTGGTGTCGACCCGGCCGTTGAGATGCGCATAGCCGATCCCGAGGCGCAGGCCGGGGACCGGCGTGGCGGTGGAGAGGTTGAGCTCCAGCCCCTCGATCTCGATCCGCTGGCGCTGAACCTGGAAGACATCGCCGACCAGCACGAGAAGCTGGCCCTCATCGCTGTCCGACCAGTAGTACGTGGCGCTGGCTTCGATGGGGCCGCGCTTCACCTCGACCCCGACTTCGCGGTTGTCGGCGATGACAGGCGCGATGTCGAGGAAGCGGTCGAGGTCCACGCCCGGCGTGCTGATCGCCCGGGTGATGCGGCCCACATCGGGCACGGTGTAGCCCTGTGCGTAGCTGGCATAGGCGCGGATGCCGGGGCGGGGTTCGATGACGATCCCGCCATTGGGCAGCACGCGGTCGAAACCGGGCGAGCCGCCACCGACTTGCTGCGGGCCGTAGAACCACAGGGTCTGGTAGTCGGGAATGTCGATGCGCACATTCTCCCAGCGCGCCCCGCCTGCGAGGCGCACCTTGCCGTCCCACAGCGCCAGGTTGGCCTGTGTGAACGGCGCGATGCTGCGGTAGTCTGTCGGCGGCACCCATGCGCGGCCCGTCGCGGCGAGTTTCTGCACCGTGTGATCGTTAAGCAGGTCGACGCCGAGCACGAGGTTGAGCGGGCCGACCCCGCGCTCCCAGCTGGCGTTCACCCCCCACTTGCGGCTGATGTTCTGCGACTGGTCGAACAGCGTGCCTCTGGGGGCGATGGCCGGGTCCTGAAAATCGGCGAAGGTGCCGCCGCCGTAGATATCGGCGGTGCGATTCCAGAAGCCGCGCACCCGTAGCGCGCCGCCCACCAGATCGTCGGCCGTGAGGGTGAGGGCGAGGCTTTCGGCGAGGTTCTCGGGCGCTTCGCCGGGAGCGACGCCGGGCGCGCCTGTGGAAGGGAGGCCGGTCAGGCGGTTGCCCGCGACGGCGATCAGTCCGCCGTCGCCCTGAAGGTGGAAGCGCTGGCCCATCGCTTCGAGCCTGACGCCTTCACCGAGCTCCACACCGGCCTTGGCGAAGACAGAGAGGCTGTCTGTATCCTGCAAGTCGCCTTGCGTTCCGTCAGGCGCAATGCGGCGCTGATCGCCGTCACGGAACACACCGCGACGCTCATAGGCCGCCCCGACCACCACGTCGAATGCGCCCGAGCGGTTGGCGACCAGCGCGCCGATCTTGCCGCCAAAGCCATCGCTCCGGAAGCCGCTCTCGGCGGTGCCCTGAAGGATCGTGCGGGCGCTCCAGCCGTCTTCGGCAGGAGCGCTGACGGTGACCTGATTGATCACGCCGCCGGTGCCGCCGATGCCTTGCAGCGCGTTGGAGCCGAGGATGAGCTCCACGCGGTCGATGAAGAAGGGATCGATGGTGAAGCCGTCGCGCGATCCGTCACGAAGAGGTGCGGTTTGGGGGATCCCGTCGATCGCGAAGAGCGGCGAGCGACCGCGCAGGGTCTCGCCCTGACCGGTCAGCTTCTGGCGCGCGGGGCTGAAGCTTGGGGTGAGCGCGGCGATGGCATCGACCACCGAGCCCGAGATCTGGAGCTGCCGTTCGAGCGTTTCGCGGTCGATCACCTCGGCGGTGAGGGGCAGCGCTGTGATGGGGAGCGTCGTGCGCGCGGCAGTGACGACGATGGGTTCGTCTGCGGCCGTGTCGCTGGGGGCGGTATCCTCGGCCTGCGAGGCGGTTGCGACGGGAAGGAGTGCAGCGGAGAGAAGCAAGGCAAAGCGCATGGGCGAACCGTTCCTGATAATCATTCGCGAATACTATTGCGAATGATTATCAGTAAAGCAAGCGGATTTATGCAGCTTTTGCGAGATAGGTGGTGCGTGCGCGCGTTCTCAAGCCGTGGCGCGGATCACCAGTTCGGGGGGCAGCACCATGCTCTCGGTCGTCTCGCCCGCCAGCCGCCGCAGCAGCAGATCAACAAGCCCGCGCGCGCCCGCGGCGATGTCCTGACGCACCGTGGTGAGCGGCGGCACGGTCTGGCGGGCGATCGGCAGGTCGTCAAAGCCGACCAGTCGCACCTCGTCAGGCACCGAAATCCCGTGGCCGCGCAGCTCGGTGAGGCACAGCGACGCCAAGGTGTCCGTCGCGGCGAAGATTCCATCGATCGCGCCGGCGTGCGCGGCAAGGTGCTGCGCGATCTCCTCGCTGGCGCGGTCGGGCGAGAGGTGGGTGGGGAGGGGGAGGATCGGCGGCAGCCCCATCCGCGCGGCGACATCCTGCGCGCCTGCAAAGCGCGCGGCGAACTCCATCGGGCCGGTGTCGCCGAGGAAGGCGATGCGGCGCGCTCCGGCGGCCACGAGGCGCTCGGTCGCGATGCGTCCGCCCAGGCGGTTGTCTGTGCCGACCACGCAGTGATGCTGGCCCTCCTGCCGGTTGCCCCACACCACCAACGGGCGATAGCCGTCCGCGACCTCCTCGATCCGGTCGAACTGGTCGGACTGGCCAATCACGATCACCCCGTCGATCATGCCTGAGCGGATGAAGCGGTCGAGCCAGTCGGCGTCCTCTTCGGGCACCACCCGGCGAAGCATGAGGTCGTAACCCTCCCGCGTCAGCTCGTCGGCGAGATAGCCGAGCAGGGTCATGAAGAAGCTGTCGGAGATCTGCTGGCGGGTGTCATGGCCCAGCGGGATGACGACGCCGATCACATCGGTCTTCTGGCGGCGCAATCCGCTCGCCATCTGGTTGGGGCGGAAGCCGTGTTCCCGCGCGAGGCTCTCGATCTTCTCGCGGGTCTTGGTGTTGACGAGGCTCTTGCCCGCCAGCGCGCGGCTGACCGTGCCGGGCGAGACCCCGGCCAGCCTTGCCAGATCGGTGATGTTGCGCACTGCACCGCGTTCGGGCTTTCCGTCGCTCATCCCTGTCCTGTTGCCAGGCTCCCTTGGCGCGGGGCCTTGTGCCCTGCATCCACAAGCAGCGTAGCCAGCGCGCCCAGAAGCATCAAGCCGCCGCCAAGCAGCAGCACATTGCGCGGGTCCCCCCCAAGCAGCGGGCGGTAGATCAGTGGCATGGTAAGTGTCTGGATCAGCATGGGGATCACGATGAACAGGTTGAAGATGCCCATGTAGATGCCGTTGCGTTCCGGGGGGATGCAGTCGGCGAGCATCACGTAGGTGTTGCCCATCATCCCCGCCCAGCCGAGCCCGATGCCGAGCATCAGCACGAACAGCATCCCCGGAGTCGCCGCGCCCGGGATCATCAGCATCGCCGCGCCCGAGGCGGCAAGGCACACTGCGTGGGCGTGCCGCGCGCCGATCCGCTTCACCACCGGGATCAGGGCAAGCGCGCCGAGAAAGGCGATGAAATTGTAGATCGCGCCCGCCTGCTGGGTGGTGAGCGTCGCCTCGCGGAAGGCGGCGCTGTTGTGGTCGCTGGTGCCATAGATCGAGCGCCCGACAGCAAAGCTGATGTACTGCCAATAGGCGAACATCGCATACCACTGGCACAGCATCGCGCCCGCCAGCTGTCGCATCGGGCGCGGCATGTCGCGGATCGCGTCGCGGATCTCGGCGAAGGTGGCGCGGGCGGTGAGAGGCTTTTGCGCAAGCTCGGCCTGATCTGCGGCGTCGAGCGGCAGTTCGCGCACGCGCAGCACCGACCACAGGATCGTCGAGAACGACAGGATCGCGCCGATGATAAAGGCGATCCGCACGATCACCGGAATGCCGTTCGCATCCAGAACGTCGCGCGCCACGAAGGCGGTCAGCAAGCTGGGGGCGAGGTAGGAGAGCGTCTGGGCAAGGCCGGTAAAGGCGCTCTGGGTCAGGAACCCGGTCGATCGCTGGTCGGGCGCGAGCCGGTCGGCGACATAGGCGCGGTAGGGCTCCATGGTGATATTGTTGCCCGCATCGAGGATCCACAGCAGGCTCGCCGCCATCCACAGCGTGCTCGAATAGGGCATGGCGAACAGGCTGAGCGAGCAGATCACCGCGCCGATCAGGAAATAGGGCGTGCGGCGGCCGAGGCGGGAGTTTGTCCGGTCGCTCATCGCGCCGACGATCGGCTGGATGATCAGGCCTGTCATCGGCCCGGCAAGCCACAACAGCGGCATCGAACCCTCGTCCGCGCCAAGGAAGCCGTAGATCGGCCCCATGTTGGCCTGTTGCAGTCCAAAGCTGAACTGGAGGCCGAAGAAGCCGATGTTCATCTCGATGATTCGCGCCAGCGACAGCCGTGGCTTTGTCGTCATGTGCCTCTCCCGCATCTCTCTCTTGCGCATGTATATCCTGCGCTGTGGTGAAGAGGTGACACGAATCGACGCGTCTTGCAAACGTTTGCAAGATTCCTGTTGCAATCGTTTGCAGGATGATTAGGCCATGCACCTGTCAGCGCCGGAGAAGCGCGATGCCGAGAGGAGAATACTCATGAAATTGCGTTACGCGCTTTGCGCCGGTGCCGCCCTGTCGGGCCTCGCAGCCACCCCTGCCTTCGCGCAGGACAATGCCGACACCGCCGAAGCCCAGGGCGAGGAAATCATCGTCACCGCCGTTGCACGCGGGCAGAACCGGATCGAAAGCTCGGTCTCGGTCAGCACCATCGGCGCAGCCGCCATCGCCAATCTCGCCGCGCCTTCCGCAGCCGATCTCATCCGCCAGATCCCGGGCATTCGCTCGGAAGCATCGGGCGGCGAAGGCAACGCCAATATCGCGGTGCGCGGGCTTCCCGTATCGACCGGCGGTGCGCGCTACATCCAGCTTCAGGAAGACGGACTGCCGATCCTCGAATTCGGCGACATCATCTTCGGCAATGCTGATAACTTCCTGCGCGCCGACCGCTCGGTCGCCCGCGTGGAAGCGGTGCGCGGCGGCTCGGCCTCGACCTTCGCGTCGAACGCGCCGGGTGCGGTGATCAACTTCATCTCCAAGACGGGCGAGCGCGAAGGCGGCGCGATCCAGGGTTCTGTCGGCCTCGATTTCGAAAGCTATCGCCTCGATTTCGACTACGGCGCGCCGCTGGGCGAGGACCTGACCTTCCACGTCGGCGGCTTCTACCGCACCGGCGAAGGCCCGCGCGACATCGGCTACAACGGCTATGACGGCGGCCAGATCAAGGCCAACATCACCAAGACCTTCGACGGCGGCTACATTCGCCTGTCGGCCAAGTATCTTGATGACAAGACCCCGACGATCCTGCCGCAACCGGTGCGCGTCAGCGGCACCAACGGCAGCCCCAACTATCAGGCGATCGCCGGCTTCGATCCGCGCAGGGACTCGCTCTACAGCCCCTATCTGACGCCGGCCGTCTCGCTCGACGGGAACAACAACCCGGCCAGCTTCGACTTCCGTGACGGCCTTTCGGTCAAGAGCCTCGCCTTCGGGATCGAGAGCGAGATCGATGTCGGCAGCGGCTGGACGCTCACCAACCGCTTCCGCTTCGCCGACAATTCGGGCAGCTTCCAGTCGCCCTTCCCGGCGGGTGCTGACACGGCGCAGAACGTTGCCAACGGCATCGGCGGTGCAGGATCGAGCATCGTCTTCGCCACCGGCCCCAACGCCGGACAGGTCGCCAACGCGGCCAACATCGGCGGCAACGGGTTGCTGGCCAACGTGGTGGTGTTCAACACCCGTTTGAACAGCCTCGACAACATCACCAACGACTTCCGCGTGAACAAGGAGTTCGCGTTCGGCGGCGGCACGGCGAACTTCACCACCGGCTTCTACCTGTCGCGCCAGACCATCGACACCGACTGGCTGTGGACGAGCCATGTGCAGACCGTGCAGGGTGATGGGCAGGCCGTGCTCGTCAACATCCGCAATGCGGGCGGGCAGACTGTCACGCAGAACGGCACCGTCGGTTTTGGCGCGAGCTTCTTCGGCAATTGCTGCCGCCGCAATTACGATGTCGACTACAGCACCTACGCGCCTTTCGCCTCGCTGTCGGTCAACCTTGATCGCCTGACGCTCGATGGCTCGATGCGCTACGACTACGGCGATGCGAGCGGCACGATCACGGGCGCAGACACGGGCTTCGGCACGGGTGTCGGCAGCTTCGACTTTGATCGCAACAACGCGATCAGCCCGGCCGAAGCGCAGACCAGCATTCTGCCGCTCGGCAATGCGCGTCCGGTCAATTACAGCTTCGATTACTTCAGCTTCTCGCTGGGTGCGAACTACCTCCTCAGCGACGATCTGGGCCTCTTCGCGCGCTACAGCCAGGGCGGCCGTCACACCGCCGACCGCTCGCTGTTCTCGCCTGCGGTCAGCACCACCACCGGCGGGTTGCCGGGCGGTGATGCGGGCGTGGTTGCGCGGGTCAACCAGCTCGAAGCCGGGCTCAAGTACCAGTCGGGCGGAGCCTCGCTCTACGCGACCGGCTTCTACGCCAAGACCAAGGAGACCAATGTCGAACTCGCTCCGATCGAGCTGTTCGACAGCACCTACGAGGCCTTCGGCATCGAGCTTGAAGGTGCCTATCGCACCGGCCCGTTCACGCTTTCGGCAGCGGCCACCTGGACCGATGCGGAGATCCAGGACGCGCTGGATGCGACCACCATCGGCAACACCCCGCGCCGTCAGGCCGATCTCGTCTATCAGGCGACCGCGCAATACGACGCCGGGATGTTCACGGCAGGCGCCAACGTGGTCGGCACCACCGACAGCTTCGCGCAGGACAACAACCAGCTGAAGCTTCCGGCCTTCACCCAGGTCAATGCCTTCCTCGCGGTGCGTCCGATCGAGCGGGTGGAGATCGGCCTCAACGCCACCAACCTGTTCAACACCGTAGGCTTCACCGAGGCCGAGGAAGGCTCGATCCCGGCGAACGGCATCGTGCGGGCGCGCTCGATTGCGGGCCGGACAGTGCTGGCTTCGGTGCGCTTCGACTTCTGAGGCGCGCAAGCTTGGGGTCGGCCGCTACCTCCCCCCGGTGGCCGGCCCCTTCGATTTGGTGACGAGACGGGAAGAGAGCCGCGATGAAAGCCGCGATGACGGACGCCTGGACAGCCGCACACGTGTGCGCCATTGCGCCCGGCGAGGCGGCTCTGGTTCCGACCGTCGGGGCGATTGATCGCTCGGGGCTGGATGCGGGCCGGATCTACTGGGACATGTGGCCGGTGCAGGATGCGAACGGCCATCAGGCGAGACCTGCGGGCCGCGAGCTGTGGTTGGTGCTGACCGCGCCCGACCGCGGCGATCCGGCGCTCCGGCATTTCGAGGCGAAGATCCACCTGCTCGAACGGCGGGGCGAGCAATGGCATGACCTCGGCCCGGCGCTCCCCGATCATCCGGTGCCTTATGAGCGCGAATGGGCAGGTTCGGCGCTGCTCCACGAGGGCGTGCTCACGCTGTTTTTCACTGCTGCTGGATCGTGCGAGCGGGCGGGCGGCTACCAGCAGGAATTGTGGTCGGCCCATGCCCCCATGAAGGCCGACGGCCTGCCCGGCGAATGGTCGCCGCCCGCGCCGCTGGTTGACCACTATGGCGCGCACTACATGCCCGCCGACGCGCATGATGGCGCGCCCGGCGAGATCAAGGCGTTCCGCGATCCGGCCTATTTCCGCGATCCGGCGGACGGCACCGAATACCTCGCCTTCACGGCCTCGCTGGCGGGATCGGCAAGCTCGTTCAACGGTGCCTTTGGCCTTGCGCGCAGGGGTGCCTCAGGGTGGGTTTTGACCCCCCCTTGCCTCCATGCAGAGGGCGTCAACAACGAGTTAGAGCGCGCCCATCTGGTGTTTCACGCGAAACATTACTACGCATTCTGGTCGACGCAGACCGCGACATTCGCGGCCGATCTGCGCCATGCACCGGGAGGGCTTTACGGGATGGTGTCAGACAGCATGGCCGGGCCTTGGCGCCCGCTGAACGGCACCGGACTGGTGCTCGCCAACCCGGTAGACGGCCCGCTTCAGACCTATAGCTGGTTCGTCGACGCCGACCTCAGGGTCTGCAGCTTCGTCGACATGCTGCCCGACGGCAGCTTCGGCGGGGTGCCTGCGCCGCTGCTGAAGCTCAAGCTCGACGGCGCGCGCGCGGGGCTGGCCGGTTGATGCTCGGGGGAATAGAGGCGGGGGGCACGAAGTTCGTCCTCGCCACAGGAACGTCGCCCGATGCCATCACGGCGCGCCATACGATCCCGACTCGTGACCCCGCCACTACGCTGGCCGAAGCGGCGGAATGGTTCGCAGCGCAGGGGACGCTTGCGGCGCTCGGCATAGGCAGCTTCGGCCCTGTTGAGCTGGATCGCACCTCGCCCCGCTGGGGCTTCATCACCAACACACCCAAGCCCGGCTGGGCGGATTGCGACGTGGCGGGATACTTCGCCAAGGCGCTCGGCGTGCCCACCGGCTTTGACACCGACGTGAATGCCGCCGCGCTCGCCGAACACCGCGCTAGGGGCGGCGGCAGCGGGAGCCTCGCTTACCTCACCATCGGCACCGGTATCGGCGGCGGGCTGGTGCTGGAGGGCAGGCCCGTCCACGGCATCGCCCACCCCGAAGTTGGCCACAGCTACCCGCGCCGCCATCCCGAGGATGCTGCCTTCGAAGGCACATGCCCGCACCATGGCGACTGCTTCGAAGGCCTCGCCAGCGGCCCGGCGGTGATCGCGCGCTGGGGCAAGTCGCTTTCCGAACTCCCCGCCGACCACCCCGGCCATGCGATTATCGCCGACTATATCGCGCAAGCCTGCCACATGCTGTTCGCCAGCGTTGCGGTGGAGGAAGTGGTGATCGGCGGCGGGGTGGCGCTGACGCCGGGGCTGGTCGAGCGCGTCGCCGAACGCGCCCGCGAACTCGACGCGGGCTACCTCCCCGGAGGCCAGCGCCACGCGGTGATCCGCC
This sequence comes from Erythrobacteraceae bacterium, assembly GCA_027489095.1. GTDB lineage: Bacteria > Pseudomonadota > Alphaproteobacteria > Sphingomonadales > Sphingomonadaceae > Erythrobacter. Next base: position 43,921 of record JAIYAL010000171.1, on the reverse strand, counting down.
CGCGGCTGGGCGGGGATGCGGGGATCGTCGGCGCCTTGCTGCTCGCCGAGGCTGCCGCGAGGGGTTGAGCCTGCGCCTCTTCCCCGCGATACAGGTCGCGGAGAGACGAGGGGAGCCTGCCAATGATCCGACTGCTGTTTGCGCTGCTTGCGCTGCTTGGTCTTGCCGCGCCGCTGGCGGCCGAGGACACCGGATACACGATCGAATACGAGCACGTCTCGGCAGCAGGGCTCCCCGAACAGCGCCTCAGCATCTGGCTGCCCCCGGGCTACGATGCGACCGACCGCCGTTATCCGGTGCTCTACATGCATGATGGGCACAATCTGTTCGATGTCGAGAAGTCGAACTTCAAGAAGATTTGGGCCGCCGACAAGGCGATGCTGGCGGCGGTGCAATCGGGCAAGGTCGAGCCGCACATCATCATCGGCATCTGGGCGCCCGGAGCAGACCGGCACCGGCAATATCTTCCCCGCAGCCTCTACGACATGACCTCCGGCAACCTGCGTGCGCAGATGGACGGGATGACGGCAGGGGGCGTGATCTCGCACAACTATCTCGAATGGATCGCCGGGCCGCTCAAAAGCTGGGTCGACGCGAGTTTCCGCACCCGGCCTGGCCGCGACGACACCGCGATTGTCGGATCGAGCATGGGCGGGCTGATGAGCTGCTATGCCTTCCTCGAGCGCCCCGAGGTATTCGGCCGGGCAGGATGTGTCAGCTCCCACTGGCCCGCGGTCGATCCGCGCACCATCGACGAGGCTGAGCTCAAGGCGCTGTGGGACGCATGGTTCGCCGCAAGGCTCGGCAAGCCTGACGGGCGGCGGGTGTGGATGGACCACGGCACCGCCACGCTCGATGCCTTCTATGCGCCCTATCAGCAGGTGGTCGACGCGCGCTTTGCGGCAGCGGGCTGGCAGAAGGGCCGCGACTGGGAGAGCAAGGTCTACGAAGGCGCCGAGCACGAGGAAAACGCCTGGGCAGCGCGGCTGCCGGAGATCTTTGGCTGGCTGCTGGCGAAGGATTGAGGGCCTTCGCTCTAATTCTCGTCGTCATCCCAGCGAAAGCTGGGACCTAGGGCGGCAAGCGCTGGTCTTTGAGCCCCTAGACCCCAGCTTTCGCTGGGGTGACGCAAAGGGATTTAACGCAGCGCGAACGCCTCTTTCGCCAGCGCCTCGATCACTGCCTTGTCAGGCGCGCCCTTGGGCGAGACCCAGCTTCCGCCGACGCACAGGACGGGATCGAAGGCGAGCCATTCGGGCGCGTTCTCCAGGCTGATCCCGCCGGTCGGGCAAAAGCGCACATTGCCGAACGGCGCGGCGAGGGCCTTCAAGGCGGGCAAGCCCCCTGCCGCCATGGCCGGGAAGAACTTGAAGCGGTCCAGCCCCAAGTCGAGCCCGCGCATGATGTCGCCGGCATTGGCGATGCCGGGCAGGAAGGGCACTTGCGCTGCGATCGCCGCCTTGCCGAGGGTGTCGGTAAGGCCGGGGGAGACGATGAACTCGCTCCCCGCTTCCAGCGCCGCGTCCAGATCGCGCGGGTTGGTGACGGTGCCCGCCCCGATGATCGCGCCGGGAACCTGCTTCATCGCCCGGATCGCGCCCAGGGCGGCAGGCGTTCGCAAGGTGACTTCGAGCACGCGCAGCCCGCCCGCCACCAGTGCTTCGGCAAGCGGGACGGCGTGGGCCTCGTCCTCGATCACGATCACGGGGATGACCGGCGCCGTGCGCATGATGGCATCGATATTCATCACATTCCTCCGGTGGCGAGCATTGCGGATGCGCCTGCTTCGGCCCCGTCGGCGAAGTGGCGCATCATGGCGAACAGCTCGCGCCCGGTGCCCATTTCGGGGCGCGGATCGGGCACAGGCTCGCGGGCCGATAGATCGGCGGTGGTCGAAAGCGCGCCGGTCGACGCGCACACGCGCACCACGTCGCCATCGCGCAGGCGGGCGAGCGGGCCGCCGCCGCCCCCTGCTCCTGCAAACGCTTCGGGCGTGCAGTGGATCGCAGCGGGCACCTTGCCCGACGCGCCCGACATGCGGCCATCGGTGACCAGCGCCACCTTGTAGCCGCGGTCTTGCAGCACGCCGAGCGGCGGGGTCAGCTTGTGGAGTTCGGGCATCCCATTGGCGCGCGGGCCCTGGAAGCGGACCACCACCACCACGTCGCGGTCAAGCTCGCCCGCCGTGAAGGCGGCCGCGACGCTCGCCTGATCCTCGAACACGCGGCACGGGGCCTCGATCGTCCAGCGGCTTTCGTCGACCGCTGAGGTCTTGAAGCAGGCGCGCCCGAGATTGCCTTGCAGGAGCCGCATCCCGCCATCGGGCTTGAAAGGATTGGAAACGGGGCGCAGCATTGTGTCGTCACCCGCTGCGCCGACTTCGCGCCACACCAGTTCCTCGCCATCGAGGCCGGGTTCGCGGGCGTAGTCGGCAAAGCCGCCGCGCCCGACGGTGAGAATGTCGGGGTGGGCCAGACCCGCTTCGAGCAGCTCGCCGATCACGTAGCCCATGCCGCCGGCGCTGTGGAACTGGTTCACATCGCCCGAGCCGTTGGGATAGATCTGCGCGATCAGCGGGACCGCGCCCGACAGTTCGGACAGATCGTCCCAATCGAGGATCACGCCGGCCGCGCGCGCCATCGCGGGAAGGTGGATCGCGTGGTTGGTCGAGCCACCCGTCGCCAGCAGGCCGACGGCGGCGTTCACGACCGCCTTCTCGTCCACGCACAGCCCGAGCGGGCGGTAGTCGTTGCTGCCGGGGCCGATGGCGGCGACGCGGTGCACCGCCTCACGGTCCAATGCCTGCCGCAGCTTGGTGCCCGGCTGGATGAAGGCGCTGCCCGGAACGTGCAGCCCCATCATCTCCATCATCATCTGGTTGGAGTTGGCCGTGCCGAAGAAGGTGCAGGTGCCCGCCGAATGGTAGCTCGCCATTTCGCTGGCGAGCAGTTCGGCGCGGGTCGCCTTGCCTTCGGCATAGAGCTGGCGGACGCGCTGCTTTTCCTTGTTCGGAATGCCGGTCGGCATCGGCCCGCCGGGGACGAAAATGGTGGGGAGGTGGCCGAAGCGTAAGCTCCCCATCAGCAAGCCGGGCACGATCTTGTCGCAAATGCCGAGCATCAGCGCGCCTTCGTACATCGCATGGCTCAATGCGACCGCGGCCGACAGCGCGATCACGTCGCGGCTGAACAGCGAAAGCTCCATGCCCACTTCGCCTTGCGTCACGCCGTCGCACATCGCGGGCGTGCCCCCGGCGACCTGCGCGGTGGCGCCAACCTCGCGGGCGTAGATCTTCAACCGCTCGGGGTAGCGATAATACGGCGCGTGGGCCGAGAGCATGTCGTTGTAAGCGGTGACGATGCCGATATTGGGCCCGCGTCCGGCCACCAGCGCGGCCCGGTCGTCCGCCGTCCCGGCATAGGCGTGGGCGAGGTTCGAGCACGAGACAGCCGGGCGCTTGCCGAGGTTGTCGCCCTCGCGCGCGATGAGGTCGAGATAGGCGCTGCGGGGGCCACGCGACTTTTCGATGACCCGCTGGGTCACCCGGTGGAGGGTATCATTGAGGGGCTTATTCATGCCAGGTCACTCCGTCCCTTTCAGCCAGCGCGATCGCGGCAGATGGCCCCCAGCTGCCGGCGGTATAGGTCTTGGGCGTGAGGCCGTCCGCCGCCCATCCGGCGCGGATTGCGTCGACCCACTCCCACTGCGCTTCGACCTCGTCACGCCGGACGAACAGGGTCTGGTCGCCTTCAACCAGATCAAGCAGCAGGCGTTCATAGGCGATCCGCCGCACCGCGCCCGAGAAGGCGTCAGGCATGGCGATGTTGAGCGGCACCTGGCGCAGGCGAATGCCCTCGCGGTCGAGCCCCGGCACCTTGGCCATCAGCGAAAGGGTGATGTTCTCTTCCGGCTGGATGCCGATCACCAGGCGGTTGGGCTGCATCGTCGCGCCGCGCCCGGCGAAGATCGAGTGCGGCACGCAAGCGAACTGGATGACGATTTCGGTCACGCGCTTGGGCATGCGCTTGCCGGTGCGCAGGTAGAAGGGCACGCCCTTCCAGCGCCAGTTGTCGACATGGGCCTTGATCGCGACGAAGGTCTCGGTGTCGGACGGCTTGCCCAATTCCTCATCATAGCCCGGCACCGCCTGCCCGCCGATCGCGCCCGCGCGGTACTGGCCGGTGACCGTCTCGCCGCTCTCGACCTTGCGCAGCGCGCGCAGCACCTTGACCTTCTCGTCACGCACCGCGGTTGCATCGAAATGGGCAGGCGGCTCCATCGCGACGAGCGCGAGCAGTTGCAGCATGTGGTTCTGCACCATGTCGCGGATTGCGCCGGCATCGTCATAGAAGGCGACGCGGCCTTCGAGCCCGACGGTTTCGGCGACGGTGATCTGCACGTGATCGATATGCGCCGCATTCCACAGCGGCTCGAACATCAGGTTGGCAAAGCGCAGCGCCAGCAGGTTCTGCACCGTCTCCTTGCCGAGATAGTGATCGATCCGGAAGATGCGGCTTTCGGGGAAGGCCCCGGCGACCGCGTCGTTGATCTCGCGGCTGGTGGCAAGATCGGTGCCGAGCGGCTTTTCGAGGCACATCCGCACATTCTCGCCCGTCAGCCCGGCCGATTGCAGTCCCTTGATGGTCGGGCCGAACAGGCTCGGCGCGGTCGAGAGGAAGATCGCGAGGCCGCGTGCGGGCGTGCCGACCTTTTCGGCGAGCGCGCCATAGCCTTCCAGCGTGGTCGCATCGAGGGTCTGGTAGGCAAGGCGATTGAGAAACTCGGCCATCCGCCCGCGGCGGTCTGCGGGGAGATACTTCTCCAGCGCCGCGCGCGCGAAGTTGCGGTATTCGCCATCGGTCATGCTGCTGCGGGCGGTGCCGATGATCTTGAGATCGGGGGCGAGCAACCCGTCGGCATCGAGCGCGAACAGGCTGGGCAGCAGCATCCGCTGGGCAAGGTCGCCGGTGGCTCCGAACAGCAGCAGGCGGTCAGCGGTGAAGCTCATGCGCAAAGGCCCCTCGTAGCGTCGCGCCCTACCTAGGCGCGCGCGGGCTTACCTGCCACCCCGACGCATACTTATTCAAGCTGTTCGCGTGTCAGACCCCCCGCCCGGCCTCCGTCCGAGGGTTACGAAAACGCCCGGGGGACGTTTTCGCCGAGGGGCCGGCCGCCATACCGTCGTGGTGCTATTGGTGGCCGGGTTGGGCCAAGGCCAAGGCGCCGGGGCGGGAGGTCTGCGTTCGCCTTAGCGAACCGAAATCACGCAGCCTTGCGGGCATAGAACCCGAACGCTGCGATGATCGCATAGCAGGCAATTGGCAGGATCATCGCGGTGCCGAGGCTGCCGCTGGCATCGGCGAGGATCCCGGTCAGCAGCGGGATCACCGCACCGCCGAAGATGGCGATGTTGATGATCCCCGATCCGTCCGCCGCCTTGGCCCCCAGCTTTTCGCAGGCGAGGCTGAAGATCGTCGGGAACATGATCGAATTCATCAGGCCCACCGCCAGCAGGCTGTAGCCCGCCGTCGTGCCGGTGGTGCTGGTGGAGAACAGCACCAGCGCAATCGCGCTCACCGCCACGCCCGCCAGCACCAGACCGGGGCTGACAAAGCGCAGCACGGCCGATCCGATGAGCCGCCCAACCAGCGCCCCGCCCCAGTAGATGAAGATGAGATCGCCCGCAGCCCGCTCGGTAAGGCCCATCACGCCTTCCTGCATCAGATAGCCCACGATCAGCGAGCCGATGGCCACCTCTGCGCCGACATACAGGAAGATGCAGAGCGCGCCGAAGCTGAACCGGGTGCGGGCCAGCAGCGGGTTGCCCCACAGCCAGATAGCCGGACCTGCGATCGACAGCGCGATGCCGGGCAGTTCGTTGTTCTGGATCCAATTGCCGCCCTGGATCACCAGCCAGCCCCCGGCAATGATCGGCACCAGACCCGCCACATAGCGGGCGGGCGTGGTCAGGGCAGCATCGCGCTGCGCGGAAGCATCATGCGGCAGCTTGTTGCGATAGAACCACACCACGGCCGCGATCACGGCCAGCGCCAGGGCAAGGCCGAAATAGGTCGAAACGATCGCCGCGCTTTCGGCAGTGCGATAGGCGTCCAGCTCTGCCCCGCTCAGCTCCTTGGCCGAAACCCCTGCCAACCCGCCAAGGATCAGGCCCGATCCCACCCGCGGAAAAATCGTGGTGCCAAGGCTGTTGAAAGCCTGCGCGAAGGTCAGGCGGCTGTGTACCGTCTTTTGCGGCCCGAGCATGCTGATCAGCGGATTGGTGACGACCTGCACCACCACGACCCCGCTGGCGAGAATGAACAGGGCGCCCAGAAACAGGCCATAGGTGGCGGTCTCGCTGGCAGGGATGAACAACAGGCAGCCCGTCATCATCGTCAGCAGCCCGACGACCGCCCCGCGCATGTAACCCACGCGCTTGACCAGTTCCGCACCGGGAATGCCGATCAGAAGGTAGGCCGTGAAGAAGCAGAACTGCACCAGCATCGCTTCGGTGTAGCTGAGGGTGAAGAGCTCCTGCAGCTTGGGCAGGATCACATCATTCAGCGAGGTGATCCCGCCGAAGATGAAGAACAGCGCGAAGACGAAGTAGTTGAGACCCGGTGCGTCCACCTGCGGCGTATCGCCCGCGTGCCCGAAATCCCCCGCCGTGCTGCTGCCCGGTGCCATTGCCATGAGTGCTCTCTCCCCGCACGCCGTTTTATCTTGCTAGCGCTCACATTCCGCGCGCTCGTGGCAACTTGCAAGACCGCCGAGCGGATTTCCAGTGCGAATAGGAATGCAGGCCAGCCTTGCGCGGGGATAACAACAGGCCCTACAGAACGCGCATGAGCGGCGACAAGCGCAGACGGCCGACATCGTTCGATGTGGCGGAAAAGGCCGGCGTCAGCCAGCCGACGGTCAGCCGTGCGCTGTCGGGCAGTCCTGTGATCGCCGAAGCGACCCGCCGCAAGGTCATCGAAGCTGCTGAGGCCTTGGGCTATTTCGTCGACGAGCGCGCGGCGCGGCTGCGGCGCGGATCGACCGGCACGCTCGCCGTCGTTGTCATCTGCCGCGAAGGCGACAGCGCCTCCAGCATCAATCCCTTCGCCTATGCCTTGCTCGGCTCGGTCTGCGTCGCGGCTTCCGAGCGCGGGTTCGAGACGCTGGTGTCGTTCCAGGCACGCGAGGCCGAGTTTTTCGGCCACTATCAGGAACAGGGCCGCGCCGATGGCCTGGTGGTGATCGGCACCACCACCAACGCTGCGGCATGGGAGCATTTCCGCGGGCTCGATACCGAAGGCCGGCGGGTCGCCTATTGGGGCTCACCCTTCGACGAGCTCGATTGGGTGCGATCGGATAACCGCGCGGCAGGCCGCCTCGCGGTCGACCACTTGTTGGCGCAAGGCTATCGCCGCCCGTGCTTCCTCGGCGCGTTGAACACCCCGCAGGTGCAGTTCACCGAACGCTATGAAGGCTATGCGGAAGGGATGCGGGCCGCCGGGCTTGAGCCGTGCCTCGCCCCCACGGTCAATGCTGCCACCCGCGAGGAGGAGGGCCGCCGCGCGGCGCGCCGGCTGATCGAACGCGGGGATGATGTCGACGCGGTCTTCGCCGCTTGCGACGCGATGGCGCTGGGCGCTCTGGAAGCCTTCGCGGCTGCTGATATCGCGGTGCCGGATCAGGTGGGCGTGATGGGCTTTGATGATTTGGTTGCCGGTCGCTTCAGCCGCCCGCCCTTGACGACCATCGCCCCCGATCCGGCCGAGGCCGGCGCGGCACTGGTTGAGGCGGTGCTGGAAGACGACGATGCCGCAACAGCGCGGCGGCGTGTGCCGGTGAAGCTGATCAAGCGCGGAAGCACGCAGCGGGCTTGATCCTCCCCATCTGGGGACGGGGATCACCCAAGGTGGTGGAGGGGCACGCGCCAGACCTGTCCATTGCCCCCGCCAGACCCCCCGCCAGACGCGCTCAGACCCCCGCCTAGACCCCTGCTAGACCCCCCTTAGACCCCCCTTAGCGGGCGGTGGGCAGGGCTGTTTCACGTGAAACATCGCGGATCGCAGATCACCCATGCGCGCCGAATTCATTGGCGATGGCGGTGCTGATCCTGAGGCTCAATTCCTGCGCCCGCGCAATCGGCGTCATGAAGTCACGCTCGTAAGCGCCGTAACCCTCCTCGCCGCCATCGGGGTAGTCCGAGGGCTCGTCCAAGGGGAAGTCGCGCGGGCCGGGGATGCGCACCGGAAAGGCACGGCGCAGCTGGGCGAGCGCCTCGTCGACGCGCAAAGTCAGAACCATTTCAATGACATCTCGGCGGCTGATGTCATTGGCGCGGCTGAAGGCGGGGACGGCGACGACCTTCAGGAACATGTGCTGGAGCAGCGCGAGGCGCAGGGCCTGCAACACGCCGATGCGGCGCCGGACATGCTCGCGCGCCTCGGTGCCTGCTGCCTCGTCGGGGATCAGTTCGATAAGTCTGTGATATTTCAGCGCATCGATCCTGAGGCGCGAGGCAAGGCGGCGGAACACCCCGGTCCGGTCGTCGCCCACGAGGTACTCCGCCAGCGCCGCGCATGAGGCCGCGAGATGATCCTCGGTCCCGCGATAGGTGCGGCTCGCCCAATAGGCCGAGTTGAACAGCTCTCCGAACGCTGCAACGGTCTTGATACTGGCCAGCGCATTGGCGGCGCTGACCAGCCGCATGATCTGCCGCCCGCGCGGAGATTCTGCAAGTAAAGCAGCGATTTCCTCGCGGTTGCCATCGGCCGCGGTCCCGATCCCGGCGATCACGTTCACCGGATAGCCCAATTGCTGGAGGATCGCGTTGTGCGGGATCGCGCGGATCTGGCGCAGGCTCATCTCGCGGTCGGCATTGATGTCCGACTGGCGGCGCGAAACGCGGCTGCCGGTGGGGTTGAGGAGGCCCAGCCCGAAGGCCGTCACCGCGCGGGCATAGGTGCGGCTGGCGAGGTGTTCGCTCTGATGCTCCTTGACCGCCCGGTAGAAGTCGAGGCTGAGGTCTGTGCGGTGGTAGAAGGGGTCTGCGGGCGCGGCGAGATCGGCTTCGGCAGGCTGCTGTTCGGCGATGCGCGACAGCGTTGCGAGCGCAAGTTCGGGCGTGGCGAAGAACAGATAGCCGTCTCCGCCCTGGAAGCTGACTTCGGGCTCAAGCCGGATGCCTGCCCGAGCAAAACGCCTTCGTGCCCAAGGAGATAGGGGCCATTCGAGCCGGTCGCGAAAGCTTGCCGGATGCGCTCCGCGGCCCATGCTCTCGCCGTGCGTGTTGAACACCAGCGCGGTGACATCGCCGAGGCCGTTGGCCGCCATCGCTTCGGCGAGCCGGCCTTGCAGTCGCTCGATGGCGAGGCTGGCGGGGATCTGCCCGACAAAGCGGCCCGCGTCCGAAAAGCCGGTCTGCACCGCCACGCGTCCGCGTACCCGGGCATAGGCGCGATAGGCGGGCTCTGCGAGCAGCGCGTCGAGGAACCGGCCGCCATGTTCAAGCGCGGTCTCGGTCTCGAACAGGGGGGAGACATCGACCTTGTCCTCCACCCCGAACAGCTTGGCGAAATAGAGCGCCGCGAGCACCGTGGCGGGCTGTTCGCACTCGGCGATAAGCATGCGGATGGGCGCATCGGCGTCGATATGCTTCACGATTTGCGCCATCGCGAGAAACTGCCGGATCGCGGTTGAGCTTTCGGTGGCGAGCGCGGCGAAATTGGTGCGCAAAGGCTCCGCCTCTTCGACCAGGCGGCGCAAGCTGGCGATCGCGCCCTTGCTGGCGAGGTCGATCGCCTCTGAGGCACCCAGACGGCGGCGCACCGCGTTGTGGAGCTGCTTGGCGTTCACCCGGAAGTGGATCCAGCCCATGCCCAGCCCGTCCGCCCGCATTGCTGCGGCGAGGGTGAGGAGGCGAACGGCGCGCCCCGGTTCGGCGGCCTGGGCTTCGGCCTCCAATGCGGCGATCAGCGGGGTGAGCGAGAGCAGATTCTCGTCCGAATGCTCGGTCAGCCGGTTGGCGGCGGCAGCGAGGGCCTCGGCGCTCGACAGGTCGCCAGCAAAGTCCGTGGCACGTCCCCGCGCGAAAGCGGTTGCGGGGCGCAGGGTTGCGAGCAGCGGGTGGGCAGCGTCCAGCGCCGCGAGGCTCGACGTGTAGCGCGCCAGCCTCTCCGCTTTCTCCGACAAGCGGAACGCGATCGAGGTGTGCCAGCCGATATCGGTGCGCCCGTCCATGTCGTAGCCAACCCAGCTCGCAAAACGGAAGGGTAGGGGGCGTATGCTGCGCCACTGATCCGGCCAGCGGCGCCGCGCCTCATCGAGCAGGCGGGCGACGATCACGTCGCGGGCGTCCTGCGCGCGGGCCATTGCGGCAATTGCTGCCTGATGCTCGTGTTCGAGCGTCACGGCCTCGCGAACCGGCGGAACAGCGCACACGGTGTCGTCGACTTCGTCCGACATAGAGGCGGCAAGCGCCACCGCCTCGGCCTGTGCGGGGGCGAGCAGGAAGGTGGGGTGGGCGGTGAAGACGGCGTGTAACTGCGGGCGCTCCCAGCGCTCGCAGAAAGTTTCGAAATCATCGTTGTCCGCAAGGGGTGCGGCGGGCGGGGCGAGCAGCGTGCGCAGCTTGTTCGCGCGCGCCTTCAGGCCATCGCATTCCAATTCCGCGACGAGCGCAGTGAGATCATCGAGGCTCAGTTCGCCCCCCTCCAGCGCCCGCGACAGGTCGAGCGAGAGCTGGAAGACCGGGTTGAAGAGTGGCGTCTCGCGGGTGCGCTGATGAAGCTCGCCCAAACGCGCCTCGAGCGCCGCGAGCGTTTTCAAACAGCTTCTCCGTGCTCGGAGGCGAAGGCGGCAGCCGCGCCGAACAAGCCCGGTTGCGGGTGGACGATCAGCTTGACAGGGATCCCGGCCATCAGGCTCTCGAACCGCCCCTTGGCCTTGAAACGCGCGGCAAAGCCCGAGGCCAGCAGCGTGTTGCGGATGCGGTAGCCGAGGCCGCCCGCAATCACGACCCCGGCAAAGCCGCCCTGAGCCAGCGCCAAATCGCCCGCAACCGACCCCAGCGCCAGGCAGAAGCGGTCCACGGCGGCTGCCGCAAGGCTATCCGCGCCGCTGGTGCCAAGGTCCCAGATCTCGATCGCATCACGCTCCGGCTCGGAGCGGTTTTCGAGCGCTGCGAGGGCCTGGTAGATATCGACAATGCCCGGCCCGGCCACCACACGCTCCACCGAGACGCGGTTGTGGCGGCGGCGCAGGCGAGCGAGGATTTCGTCCTCGATGCTGTCCAAGGGCGCGAAGTCGATGTGCCCGCCCTCAGTCGCCTGGACGCGGTAGCTGCTGCCCGAACGGTAGAGATGCGCGACGCCGAGGCCGGTGCCGGGCCCGAGCACCGAGATTGTGCCGTCGCGCCCTAAGGGCTCCTCGGGGCCGGCGAGGTGCATGAACTGGCTATCGTCGGCGCGCGCCACGGCATGGGCGACCGCGGCGAAATCGTTGACAAGGGTGTAGTGCGTGACGTCCAGCTTCTCGGGGATCAACGCGGGGCGGATGATCCACGGATTGTTGGTGAAGCGGATCACCGGCTCAAGGTTGCCGGGGCTGCCGACAGGGCCGGCGATCGCCATGCTGACGGCCGGCGGCAGGGTGCCGCCCTTGCGTGTCCGGAAGGCTTCCCACGCGGTCTGGAAGCTGGCGTGATCGGCGGTGTGGAGTGTCTCGGGCGTGTCGAGGCTGATCGTGCCATCGTCGCCAATGCTGGCGATCGCGAAGCGGGCATGGGTGCCGCCGATATCGACCACCACCAGATCGCGCGCCATGTGTGAAGTCCCCTCTTCAGTCCGTCCGAAAGGGTAGCGTAGCAGGCGGCGCGTGGGTTGCCCACGCGCCGCATACTTATTCAGATCGCACCTGAGGTTATTGGGGGCTGACGCCCATTTCCTTGAGCAGGCGGTCGGCCCCGTCGACCTTCTCCATCGTCCACAGCATGAAGCGGCTGTCGACGTGGATCGTGCGATTGATGGCAGGATCGTACATCCAGTCGGACACCACGCCTTCGATCGTGCCGTCGAAGGCAAGGCCCACGAACTCGCCGCGCGCGTTGAGCGTCGAGGAGCCCGAGTTGCCGTTGGTGATGTCGACCGTCGACATGAAGTCCACCGGAAGAGTGCCGAGTTCAGGCGCAGCGTAGCGGCCGTAGTCCTTGGCCTTGATCAGGTCGATCATCTTGTCCGGCGCATCGAATTCGCCGCGGCCAGTGTGCTTGGCGACGATGCCCTCGGCGGTGGTGAAGGGCGTCCACACCTGGCCGTCGACTGTCTTGCCGGTCACCTTGCCATAGGTGAAGCGCAGCGAGCCGTTGGCGTCGGGGTACATGGTTTTGCCCAACGAGGCGGCATAGGCGAGGCGCGCTTCCATGACCTTCGAGCGGGCCTTCTGGACCTTGCCCGAACGCTCCTTGTCGGCAGCCTCGGCAGCCATCGCCTCGTCGGCGGTGGCGACAGCGAGCTGGATGAAGGGATCGCTCGATGCCTTGAAGTCAGCGACGGACTTGCCCATCCACTCCATCCGCTTGGCGGTGTTGCCAAGTTCGCTGGTGGCATAGAGCGAGGCGAGATCGCGGCCTTCCATGAAGGCATCAAAGCTCTTGATGCGCTGGCCGGCCGGAAGCGTGCGGTATTCGGCGATGGCGTCGGCGAACAGCGCCTTGTCGACGGCCTGAACGTAGCGGCGCTCGATGACCTGCATGCGCTGGGTCATGAAGGTGCGGTCACGGTCCTGATATCCCGGTTCGCGCGCCGCGTCGGCCTTGGCCTGCTCGGTTGCCCAGCGATAGAGCGTACGCGCCGCGCTGTAGAGCTGTCCGCGGCTGAGCATCCCCGTCTTCGCGTCGGCGAGCGAAGTTGCATCAGTTTCGAGCACCAGACGATCAAGCTCTGCCAGCGCGGGACCATAGAGCGTCTCGCGCTTGGGATCGGCCTTGATCCACACGCGGAACGCGGCTTCTTCGGCCTGCTTTTTGGCGACCAGCGAGATCGAGTCGGCCCCTTCGAGCTGGCCGGCGATCTTCTTCTTGTAGTTGTCGGTGCCCCGCAGCGTCGCTGCATAGGCGATCACCGCGGCCTGATCGCTCCCGGTCAACTCGACGATGCGGTTTGCATAGTCGGTGAGCATCTTCTGCTGATACGGGTAGAGCTCCTCGTAATAGAAGCGCGCTTCCTCAGCGGTGCGAAGGCGCTCGGTGGTGCCGGGGAAGCCTGCGACCATCACGAAGTCGCCGTCCTTCACGCCGTCCTTGGCGACCGGCAGCCAAGCCTTCGGCTTGAAGGGCACGTTGTCCTTGCTGAACGTGGCCGACGAGCCATCGGGCGCGACGTAGGCGCGGTAGAACGAGAAGTCGCCGGTGTGGCGCGGCCACATCCAATTGTCCTTCTCGCCGCCGAAATTGCCGACGCCCGCAGCCGGGGCGTAGGCGAGGCGGACGTCCTTGATCTCGAGCTGCTGCTGGAGCCAGTATTGCTGGCCACCGAAATAGGCGCGCACGTCGCAGCGGCGGTTGGCCTGCTTCTCGCACGCCGTGATGAGCGCGGCGCGGTTGGCCTGCAGGCGGTCATAACGCGCACGGCCTTCGAGCTTGTCGGCGCCCTTGAGCATGTCCTTGCTGACGTCGCGCAGGTCTTCGATCACGTAGACGCGGCTGCCGGGCGCGGCGGGAAGCTCGTCACCGAGGGTCTTCGCGAGGAAGCCGTTGGTGAGGTAGTCTTTCTCCGGCGAGGAATTGTACTGGAGCGATCCGGCGACGCAGTGGTGGTTGGTCGCCACGAGGCCATCGGGGGAGAGGAACGCGGCCGAGCAGCCGCCCAGCGAAGCGATCGCGGTCAGCGGCGGGCGCTGGAGATCGCCGAGGGTCTTGGCATCGAGCTCGAGCCCGGCGGCCTTCATCTGGTCGGCGATGGCCGCGGTCTGGCTCGGTAGCCACATGCCTTCGTCGGCTTGCACGGCGGCTGGTGCGACCATGAACATGGCCGAGGCTCCGGTGAGGAGAAACTTCTTCATCACATGCATCCCCTTGGATGTGCACCGCGCCGCAGTGATCGTGCGGCGACGGGTTTTGGCTTGGCCCTCTCGCGGGCGGAAGCGCGCTGTTAGGCGAAGTGCGGCGCCCATGAAAAGGGGCATTGTTCCCCATCGACGAACGGCGGATGACTTTCGGCGGGCGACTTGACGACACATCGTGCGCAAAAGCCTCTTGCGAATGATTATCATCTAATTCATGAGGCGTGCCACACAACGTCAATCCCTGCACAAAGGACTGCTTCCCCCATGAACAGCACGCTCAAACTCTGGACCCAGCTTGGCCTTGGCACCGCGCTCGCGGGCGGGCTGCTTGCGGCCTGTGGCGGGGGCGAGGCGGGCGGAGAGGCCGGGGGCGAGGGCGCCAGCAGTTCGCCCGAGGCTGCCGCGACAGCGGGTGAGGGCGAAGGCGGCTCGGGCGAGGGTGAGAGCGGCGCTGCCGCTACCCCTGCGGGCGGCGAAGGCGAGGGCGGGGTCGCGGTCGCCGATGCGGCCAAGGATCCGGTCGCCTACGGGATCGCGCTCGCGGTCGCCGAGGCGCATGTGATGGCCGCACGCGATGCCTATGTAGCGGGCAACAAGGCAGCTGCCGCCGAAATGTTCGCCCACCCGGTGAGCGAGGTGCTGCTCGACATGGACCCGGTCTTCACCAAGCTCGGGGTCGCCGACATGAAACCGCTGTTCACCGATGCCTCGGTTGCCGCGAGCGAGGGCAAGAGCGTTGCCGAAGTCAGCAAGGCCTATGACAAGATCATCGCCGCTCTGCGCGGTGCTGCGCGCAAGGCTCCGCAAGGTGCCAGCCCCGCCAAGGTCGCTACCGGCGTCATCGCTGATCAACTCGAGCGTTCGAGCGCGATGTATCGCCGCCTCGCCAAAGACACGAGCTATGAGCCCTATCTCGATGGCTACGGCTTTTCGCGCGTTGCGGCGGGCACCTTCGCCGCCTCTGGCGCGGCAATCAAGGCGGAGAACCCCGCCGCCCACGCCCGCATCACAGAAGCGCTGGCGCTGCTGGCGAAGGCCTATCCGAGCGCGGCCCGTCCGGCCAAGCTCCCGGCCGATGCCGGGGCCTTGTCGGGCGCCTCGGCCAAGGTGATGCTCGCCGCCGCCAACTGACGCGCGCGTCTGCATTTTGTGGAAATGCGACAAAGTGCGTGACCTTGCGCGCAGCGAGCCTTTGCGTGCTTGTGTTTGCGGACAGCACGAGTAGTCTTTGCCCCCATAGGGGTCGCGGGTTCCGCAAAAGGCAGTGTGACGGGTGTCTGCTGCTGCGGACTCAGGGGAAAAGCTAATCGACCGGGCGGCGCATGGGCGTTGACCGGGTGAATGCTTTTGGGGGGGACTTTGCCGCACCGTTACGCAAGCCTGCATCGTACCGCGCCGCTCCGCATCGCATCGGCGCTGGCGTTCGCCGCCGCTGCGGCCAGTCCGGTTCTTGCGCAGCAACAGCCGCTGCCACCTACTGTGACGCCGCCCAACCGCACCGATCTGATCCCGCCCGAGCTCAGGCGCGAAGAGCGCAGCCCAACACTTACCGTTGACGGCGATCTTGAGCGCGCGCCTTGCGCGCTTGATCGGCCCGACTTCGCCGACATTCGCTTCACAGTGAAGGGCGCGGTCTTCGACGGCCTCGCGCGCGTTCCCGGCCTCTCGCTTGATGCCGCCTTTGCAAGCTATGTCGGGCGCGAGATGCCGGTCTCGGTGATGTGCGACATTCGCGCCGAGGCCAATGCGCTGCTGCGTCGCCAGGGCTATCTCGCCACGGTCGAGATCCCCGAACAGAGCCTCGCCGATGGGATCCCCGATTTCAAGGTGGTGTTCGGCCGCCTGACAGCCGTGCGCGTGCGCGGCGATGCGGGCCCCTCCGAGGCGTTGGTCGCCTCCTATCTCGAAAAGCTCACCAGGCTCGATGTCTTCAACACCAATACCGCCGAGCGCTATCTGCTGCTCGCCGATGATCTGCCAGGGCTCGACGTGCGCCTATCGCTGCGCCCGGCAGCGGGCGGGGCCCCGGGCGATCTGGTGGGCGAGATCGCCGTGTTGCGCCAGAAGGCGATGGTCGATTTCAACGTCCAGAACCTGGGCTCCGACGCGATCGGCCGCTTCGGCGGGGTGCTGCGCGGCGAAATCTATGACGTGACCGGTCTCGGCGACCGCACCTCGGTGGCGGTGTTCAGCACGCTCGACTTTGCCGAACAGCAAACCGTGCAGATCGCCCACGATTTCCGAGTCGGCAGCGAAGGCCTGCGGCTGGGCGGCCAGCTGACCTACAGCCAGTCAGAGCCCTCGACTGGCCTGGCTGGTTTCGCGGTCGAAGCCGAGACTGTCTTCGCGAGCTTTTCGGCAAGCTACCCGCTGATCCGCACCCGCCGCCACAGCCTCTATGCCGATGCCGGGTTCGACTATGTCGACCAGAACGTCGACGTGAACGGCTTCGCGCTGACCCGCGACCGGGTGCGGATCGGCTTCGCGCGGCTCGCGGGCGAGCTTACCGATCGGCAATCGGTGCTGCGCGCGGGCGGTTACACGCCTTACGAGCCCAAGTTCCGGGTGCGTTACGGGGCTGAGCTGCGTCAGGGTCTGAGCGTCTTCTCCGCAAGCCCGGATTGCCGGGCGAACCTCCTGGCCTGTCTCGTCAATGGTGCCGCGCCGCCGAGCCGGATCGAGGCCGATCCCACGCCGCTACTGCTGCGTCTCAACGCCGATTTCGAATACCGCCCCACCCCTCAATTCGCCTTCGTGCTGCGCAACCAGGCGCAGGTGACGGGCGATGCGCTTCCCGCTTTCGAGGAGCTGGCAGCAGGCTCGTTCTCGATCGGGCGCGGCTATGATCCGGGCGCGGTGCTCGGTGACAGCGGCATCCTCAACTCGCTCGAACTGCGCCTCGGCTCAATGACGCCCGAGAGCCTCACGGGAACCGCGTTCCAGCCCTATGTCTTCACGGACCTTGCGCATGTCTGGAACGAGGATCCGAGCCGCCGTCCCGGCAATCCCGACCGGCTGTGGTCGGCCGGCGGCGGGATGCGGTTCGCCTGGGGACCGGGCTTGCAAAGCGACGTGTTCGTCGCCGTCCCGCTCGCCAGGCCTGACCTCGCGCTCTCGAAGGGCGACGTCCGTTTGATGTTCACGCTGACTGCCCGCCTGTTCCCGTGGAGATTCTGAGATGACCCAGCCGCTCTGCAAGTCCGACCGGACCCGCCTGATGCTCGGCTGTGGCAGCGCAGCGATGGCGCTGGCCTTGGCGCTCGCGCCGCAGAGCGCCGCCGCGCAGGGCGTTCAGGCGACCCCGACGACCGTGTCGGGAACGGCCAATGTCACCTCGCCTTCTGCCAATACCACGCGCATCGACGTTGCATCGCAGACGGCGGTGATCGACTGGAACCCGTTCGTCGACAATAACGGCAATGCGCTCTCGTTCCTGCCTACCGGCTCGACGGCGGACTTCCGGGGCACGGCTCCCGGTTTCGCGGTGCTCAATCGCATCTTGCCCACCACCAACAACAACATCGCGGTGATCGACGGCACCGTCACCAGCCAGTTCGGGAACCCATCCATCGGGTTCACCACCGGCGGTTTCATCGCCTTCTATTCGCCGACCGGGATCCTCGTCGGTTCGAACGCGCGGTTCGATGTCGGCAGCTTGTTGCTGACCACGCTCGACATCACCCCGACGAGCTTCGACGACTTCGCGAACGGCGGGTTCTTGACGCTCCAGGGCCAGGCGGGTTCGCTCGCGACGATCACGGTCAGCCCGGGCGCGCAAATCTCCGCGACGCAGGAGAATTCGTTCTTCGCGATCGTCGCTGCCGATATCGAGATGCGCGGCTCGGCGCTCGTCAATGGCAGCCATGCCTATGTCGCGGGCGAGGTTGTGAACCTGCGTTACTCCAACGGATTGTTCGACATCTCCATTCCCGTGGGCACGGCGGCCTCGGGCGAGGTGGTGACGATTGATGGCACCATCGCCGGTCCCTCGAGCACCGGCGTCGGCGACAACCACATGATCTATGCCGTGGCGCGCGCCTCGCAGGACCCGATCAGCATGCTGCTCAGGGGCAATATCGGGTTTGCGCCCGCCGCGAGCGCCGGCGTCGTCAACGGCGAGATCATCCTTGCGGCCAATTACAATGTGTCCGGGCGGAATGTCGGGGGCGGCGCGATCGGGGAGGACGTCGACACGGTCACGTTCCGCCGCGCCAACGCCACCAGCGACGTGCGCGCCGACATCACGCTGCAGGACTTCAACGCGAGCTCGAGCCTGCTGGCGATCGGCACCGGCCGGACCCTTGCCACCAGCATCAACGCCAACAGCAGCGTGACCGGCAACCTCATGCTGGTCGGCCGCCAGTCCGCCGCGCTCGATGCAGCTGGGCCGCGCAGATTCGCCATTAGCGGAGACGTGCTGGTCGATGCGCGTGACTTCGGCGTGGTCGGCTCCGGCCTGTCATCGCTCGACGTCCTCAATGCACAAGGCGGTAGCGCCCAGATCCTCGCCCGCAATCCCAATGCCGAGGTCACCATTGGCGGCCGGGCGATCGTCTCTGCCGAGGCGTTCGGCGGCTCGGAAACCCTCAGCCGCATCGCCGGCACCGCACGCGGCGGGACGGCCGAGATCGTCGTCACCGGCGGGCAGGTCTCTGTCACCGGCAACACCAGCGTGCGCGCCTCGGCCTTCGGCACGAATTTCCTCGTCGAAACAGGCGCGTTTGCGCGCGGCGGGACGGCGCAGCTGGTCGCCAGCAACGGCGGCCAAGCAACGCTGAGCGGCGACCTGGTCATTCTCGCCAACGCGATCGGAGCGGAAGGCATTGGGTTTGGCCCTTCGACCGCCTCGAACGCCTTCGGCGGGACTGCGCGGCTCGCCATCGACGGGCTCGGCACGATCGGCATCCGCGGGAGCGCCACACTCAGCGCCGATGCCATCGCCAGCACTGTGAATGCAGTGGGTGGGGGCGCGCTCGCCGACGCGGGCGAGGCATCGGTTGGGGTTGACGGCAACAACCTGCTGACCATCGACGGCGCCTTGACGCTGCTCGCCAACGCCGTGGGCGGGCAGAACCTTGCGGGCACTGGCGGCGTGGCGCTCGGCGGAGCGGCGCGCGCGATCACGCGCGCCGGCGGGCGGATGACGGTCGGCGGCGTGTTTCTCGCACGGGCCGAGGCCGATGGCGGCTTTGGCGTATCCGGCGGCAATGCCTTCGGCGGGATCGCCGGGGCCAACGCCATTACTGGCTCAATTGCGATCACCGGCAACGCTTTGGCCAACACCACAGCCCGCGGCGGCTCGGCGGCGCTCGGCTTTGGCGGCGACGGCGGGACCGGGCGCGGCGGCTACACTTTCTTCCAGGCCGTCGGAGCGGCGGGCTTGCCTGCGCGCCTATCGATCGGCGGCTTTGCGGACCTGCGTGCCGACGGGAGCGGCGGCAACGGCGGGGAGAGTGACGGGCAGTCGATCGCTGCCGGACGCGGCGGCGATGGTTTCGGCGGCGATGCCAGCGCGCCCAACCAGGCCGACCCGGCGTTCCGCAGCGGCGCCTTCCTGCTTGCGGGTGGAGATTACGGCCAAATCGAAGTGACCGGCACCGCTTTCGTCTTTGCGCAAGGCAGCGGCGGGCGCGGCGGTCGCGGTTTCGGAACCGGGGCTTTCGGTCCGGGACGGGGCGGCAATGGCACCGGCGGCCTCGCACAGGCTGGGCTTGAGCTGCTCGGCGGGCCCGGCACGGTTGGCGGCGGCACGGCGCTGTTCGCTGATCTCACCATCGACGCGACCGGCTTCGGCGGTGTGGGCGGGATCGACGGCTTTATCGACGAAGGCCGCGGCACGGCGGGCGACGGGCTCGGCGGGGCAGCAACCCTCTCCGTTCGCGCGGGCAGGGTCACAGCGAGCAATGTGAGCGTCACCGCCGGAGGCTTCGGCGGAACCGGCGGCGTGGGCGGGAACGGCACGGGCGGCGCTGCGACAGTAAAGGGCGACTTGGGTGGGCGATTGACCGCCGCCGGGCTTGGTGTTCTGGCGCGGGGGCAGGGCGGCTTCGCGCTGGCCGGGCGCGGCGGCAACGGGCTGGGCGGGACGGCGACTTTCGAGATCGACGGTCTTTCCGCGAGAATCAACGGCAATCTGAGCGTCGACGCATCCGGCAGCGGCTCGGATTCGGCGGATGGTGCCTCGGGTGATGGGCGCGGCGGTGTGGCTTCCATCGTTACCGCCACGCCGACCGGCCTAGGCACGCTCACCGTCACTGGCGACACCAGCGTTTTTGCCAACGGCCTTGGTGCAGAATCGCTGGGGAGCTTCGCGGCCGGTAACGGACAGGGCGGGCTCGCCTATATCGACGTGCAGGGCGGCAGCCAGATGACCTTCGCCACCGCGCAGATCGCGGCGCTGGGGCGCGGGGGCGAGGCGGCCTTGCACGAAGGCGGCGACGGTACCGGTGGCACGGCGCGTCTGCGCGCTGTGGGTACTGGCAGCCGCCTCACCATCCAGCGGAACGTGCCTCTTGCCATCGCTACCGAGAGTCCCGCCGGCGCGGCGTTGCTCAGTGCCGACGGGATCGGCACTGATACCTTCGGCGGGGATGGCATCGGCGGCGCGGGCCGAGCGGGAACGGCCGAGATCATCGCCGCGCAGGGCGGCGCGATCGGCCTGCCGGTGAACATCTTGGCTGATCCCCTGCGCGCGGCGGACTCGCTGTTCATTGTTGCGCGCGGCCGTGGCGGCAATACCAGCGTGGACGGCGGCACCGGCGGGTTTGGCGCTGGCGGCACAGTCAACATCCTCGTCGACGGCGGCACGGTGACATCGGGCGCCGCGACCCCGGCGGCCTTCGGACAGGGCGGCAGTGCGGCAAATTCCAGTCTCAACATCACAGGCGGCGCGGCAAGCGGCGGGAGCCAAACGATCCGTGTGCTGGGTGGCGGCGCGCTCACGATCCAAAGCGTGGGCGGCGCGGGCGCTGGCGCTGGCGCATTGGGCGGTAACGGCTCTGGCACGGGCAACGGCGGCAATGCGACTGCCGGTTCGGCGCTGTTCGAGGTCATCAACTCGGTCGCAAACCTCACCGGCGCGCTGACGATCGCCGCTGATGCCACCGGCGGGAACGGCGGAGCGACCGGTGCGGGGGGCTCGGGCAACGGCGGCACGGCGAGCCTATCGCTGACCGGCGGCAGCCTCACCCTTTCCAGCGGCACTGCTCTCACAATCCGCGCGAATGGCACCGGCGGGGCCGGAGGCACGGCTGGTGCAGGGACCGGCGGCCAAGCGCTGATGGCGCTCGCGGGCAATGCGACGCTCGATGCTGACGCGGTGGAGATCAACGCCAGTGGGGCAACCTCGACCGGCGGTACGACGCGCGGCGGCACCGCCTCGTTGCAACATGCGGTCGGCAGCACGGCGCGTCTGACAGCCAACACGCTGCGGATGCTGGCCGACGCCGCTGGTGGTACAGTCAATGCCGCAGGCCGCTTCTCCGCCATTATCAGCGGCGGGCGCGCCAATCTTGCCAGCCTCACCGCCTCGGCCACGGGGAATCGCCTGATCGCCGGGTTGGCCGCATCCGAACTCGCAGCGGTGGGCGGAAGCCTCAACGTCAGCGGCGCCCTCAACGCGTCGGCGTTCGGCGACATCCTGCTGCGCACTGGCCTCGGCGGGGTGATCGGCAACGCTGCGGCGGCCGGAAACACGGGTGCGATCCAAGTGGATTCGGCAGCGACGGTTGAGGTTCAGGGCGACGGGACCACGGACAGCGGCCTCAGCGGGCAGATCATCAGTCTTCTGGCGGGGCGCTCGATCCTGGTGGGCGGCACCGTGACAGGACGCGGCGGTGCGATCACGCTCACCGCCAACCGCGGCGGCGGGCAGGCGCTCGCGTCAGCGCCGGCATCAGTCATCAGCATGGCGCCGGGCAGCCGCATCAACGCTGGCACCGGCACGGTAACGATGCGCCTGCTGGGCGGCGCGGGCGATCCCCAGCGGGTCAATGGGGCCGTCACGCTTGCCAGCATCACCGCCGCCCGGATCGACGTGCGCAATCTCGGGTCGAGCGCGGGCAGCAATATCGGGGTGCGCGCCGATGGCGTGCTTACCGCATCGGGCACCGGGCGAGCGATCGATCTGGCGTCGTTGAACGGCGAGGTGATCAACCTCGCGGGCGATCCGGGGCTCGTGCTGACGGGCGGCGGCCATTACGCCATTTTCGCCGCGACACCGACGGGGTCGCAGATCGGCAGCTTCGCCAACTATGCGCGGCGCTACAACGTCGCCAACGCGGGTGCCTATGACACGCTCAATCCCGGGGGCAATTTCGCCGCCTTCCGGATCGTTCCCTTCCTTACCGTCTCCGCCAACCCCGCGAGCCGCTTCTACGGCAGTGCCAATCCGACATTCACGGCGAGCTTCGCCGGGTTCCTGCCGGGCGATGGGGCTGGCAACATCGCGGGCACGGCGCAGTTCACCACGCTGGCAAACGCCACCTCGAACATCGGCCTGTTCACGATCGATGCCGCGCTTGGCTCGCTGCTGAGCGATCAGGGCTACCAGTTCACCTTCGCTCCCGGCGTCCTGAACGTCACGCCGCGCCCGCTTACGGTCACAGCAAACAACCAGACGCGGCTTTACGGCAACGCCAATCCGGCGCTGACCTTCACGCTTGGCGGCCTCGGCCTCGTTAACGGCGACCTGCTGAGCGGCGCGCTGGCGACGAGTGCGGGCACGACGACGGGTGTGGGCAATGTGGCGATCACGCAGGGCACGCTGGCGGCGAGCGCCAATTACGCGCTCACCTTCGTGGGCGGACAGCTTGCCATAACGCCGCGGCTGCTGACGGTGAGCGCGGACAGCCTCACCAAGCTGCTGGGCATTGCCGATCCTGCCTTGACCTTCAGGCTTTCCGGCGATGGTCTGGTGAACGGCGACACGGTCTCAGGCGTCCTGGTGCGCGATGCAGGCGAGCGTCCCGGCGTTTTTGCCATCCGTCAGGGCACGCTCGGCGCCGGGCCCAATTACGCGATCACCTATATCGGCGGCGACCTGACAATCAATTTGCCTCCGACCCCGCCCGGTTTGGGCAACCCGACAAGCTTTGTGCCGCCGATCAGGATTGGCGACCAACCGCCCCCGATCGTTGACGAGGACGCGCGGCGCTTCGGCATCGACTTCCCCGAACAGCTCGACGCGCCGCTGATCTCCGAGAACCCGCTGCTCGACGATCCGGTCACCAGCGGCGGCGATGCCTCGGTCTATGGCGACGCGCCGCCGCCCGCCGGTGAGAGGAAGTGAGATGAAGCACCCCCGTTCCGGCCATGCCCCCCGCGTCCTGACCGCAGCCTTCGCCGCCCTCACCGGAGCGGCGATCATTGCCGCCGCGCCGGGCAGCGCCAAAACAGCAGCCACGGGCGAGGTGAGCCTTGCGCTGCGGGACACCTTCCCGATCGGCTCCAACGGGCTGTGCGAAGCGCAGATCCTCTCGCCCGAGCCGGGTGCCGGCTTGTTCGACCGGCGCTATTCGGTGATCTGCCGTGATGCCGCCGCGCCCGTCGGCACGTTATGGGTGATCAAGCCCAAGGGCGGCGAGGCGCCGCAACCGGCACGCTTTGCCAAGGATGCCGCGGCGTGCAGCCCGAAGATGGACGCCTCCCCCGACCTGCCTGGCCTTGCAGGCGTAGTGCGGTTCGACTGCAACCCGGCGGGAGCGATCCTGCGCACCGATCTGCTCGTCGGGGTGAGCGGCGGGCGCACCTATGCCGCATCGGGCCTCGTTGCCTATGCCAAGGCGTTGGAGCTGGGGATCGCCTCGCTGGCCAGCGACACGGTCGTCCCCGGCACGGTCGAGATTCCGCTCACCAGCACCACCGATGCCATCGCCTTTGCTCGCCAGCAGGCCGAGGCGATCGCCGCCGACCAGGCCCTGGCCGAGGCCTATCGCCGCTCCAATGCGGGCAATTTCGCCGAGGCGTCCGAATTCTTCGCGGCTTCGGCAGCCGCCCTGTCCGGGACGGGCGCGGCCGAGGCGCAGCTCAATGGCGCGCTCCAGCAATCCAACCTTGGTAACTTCGCCGAAGTGAGGCGGCAGTTCGCCGCCACCCGCGCGCTGAGCGCAGCGAACCCGGTGCTCGCCCGGATGCAGCGCAATTACGAGGGCATGGACGCGCTGAACCAGCGCCAACCCGCGCGTGCGCTGGCGCTGCTTGACGCAGCCCTCACCAGCGACTTTGCCGACACCGACCAGATGCGCCAGCTCGCGATTGGCTCCGCGCTTGCCGGACAGCTGGCGAGCGAAGGCGGGCGGATTTCGGGCGAGTATTCCTTGAGCCTGACTCCGATGGAACGCGCGACCCTGCTTGATGGGCAGCACGATTATCTCAAGGCGACCGCACTGCGCCAATTGGGCCGCGCTGCCGAAGCGACCGGCTTCCTGCGGGCCGCCGAAGCCTCGTTCGGCAAGGTGCGCGGCGGGCGCGTGGTCTCGGTCGCCTGGCTGCGGGCGCAGGTGATTGGCGAACTCGCTGAAGTGGCCGAACGCGCTGGAAACCCGGGCGAGGCAGAGGGCCTCCACAAGTCCGCAATCGCCCTGCTCGAGGCGACTTATCCCGGCAGCCCCGCGCTCGGCAGCGCGCGGGCGCAGCTGGCCGGGCTTTATGCCCGCAGCGAACGCCGCGCTGAGGCGCTGGCGCTTTATCGCGGCATCATCGCTGATGCGAATGGCCGCCCGCTGCCCTCCCTGCGCGGCCTCATGACGCCCTATTTCGCGCTGCTCACCGATCGCGCAGCGGGCGACAATCCCTCCGCTGCCGGTGATGTGTTCGCCGCCAGCCAGCTGCTCCAGCGTCCCGGTCTCGCCCAGACGCAGGCGGTTCTTGCGCGCGAGCTTTCGGGAGGCTCGGACGAGGCCGCGCAGCTGTTCCGCACCGCCACCAACCTCGGGCGCGGGATCGAGCAGCTGCGTTTGGCGCTGCTCGAACTCGAGACCGTGCCCGATGCCAGTGCAAGCCAGATCGCCCAGATCGCCGAGCGCCGCACGCGGCTTGACCAGTTGCGGCAGCAGCAGGCCGAGGTGCTGGGGGGTCTTGCGGCCTATCCCCGCTACCGTGCGGTCAGCGGCACGGCGATCAGCCTGCCCGAGCTGCAGTCGGTGCTCGGCGATGACGAAGCCTATGTGAAGCTCGTGACGCTCGAACGGGATGCCTATGTCGTCTACGTCACGCCCGACACCGCGCGGGTGTGGCGCGCCGATGCGACCCCGAAGCAGCTCGACAGCCTCGTGACGACGATCCGCGAGAGCATCGCGATTGCCGAGGGCGGGCAGGTGCTCACCTATCCCTTCGACGTCGCGAGCGCGCGGGAGCTTTATGTTCGCCTGTTCGGCCCCGTCGCAGCCGAGCTTCCGCAGGTGAAGCACCTTGTCTTCGAGCCTGATGGCGCGCTGCTCAAGTTGCCGATCAATCTGCTCGTCACCGACGATGCGAGCGTTGCCGCCTATCAGGCGCGCATGAAGGCCAAGGACGCGGACGAGTACGATTTCCGCGGCACCAAATGGCTTGGGCGCACAACGCAGGTGAGCACCTCGGTCGCTGCTGCCGCATTCCGCGACGTGCGCGCGGCACGGCCCTCGAACGGCAAGCGCGCCTATCTCGGCCTCGGTGAGAATACGCCGATCGGCACGAGTACGCCGGGTGCGGCCCGCACGCGCGCGGCGCTGGAAGCGGGCGGCAAATGCATCTGGTCGCCCAATATCTGGGCCAATCCCGTCAAGGCCAATGAGCTGCGCGAGGCGGCGGCGCGGTTCGGCAGCGGGGCCGAGGTGGTGACCGGCGCCGCCTTTACCGATAGCGGGATCGGTACAAAGTCCGATCTTGCGGACTTCCGCATCCTCCACTTCGCCACCCACGGCCTCGTCACCGCGCCGCAGCCCGAATGCCCACCGCGCCCGGCGCTGCTGACCAGCTTCGCGGACACCGCGGGCTCGGACGGTCTGCTGAGCTTCGGCGAGATCTTCGGCCTGCGTATCGACGCTGACCTCGTCATCCTTTCGGCCTGCGACACCGCCGGCAGCGCGACCGTCGGCGCGACCCGCGAGGCGGGGGTGACGAGCGGCGGCGAGTTCGCGCTCGATGGTCTGGTGCGGGCCTTCGTCGGCGCAGGGGGGCGCACGGTGCTCGCCAGCCACTGGCCGGTGCCCGACGATTTCGATGCGACCGGGCGGCTGGTCTCCGGGCTGTTCGCGCAGGACGGGCGGACGATCGGCGAGGCGCTCGAAACCTCGCAGGAGGCGCTGATGGACGACGCCAAGACCTCGCATCCCTTCTATTGGTCGGCCTTCGCGATTGTCGGCGACGGCGCGGCGCACTTGGCGCGCTGAACGCGATCGGGGCGGGTGAGAGGGGCGATGGAGTAAGCCGCGATGCATTCGCCTTCGCCTTTCGCTTTGCTTGCACGCAGCTGGCGCAACGTGCGCGAGGCGGGCACCGTCCAGCTGGCCTTGACCGTCATGCTCCTATGCGTTGCGCTGTTCATCGCGCGCTATTCCTGGGTGCTGCCCGATAGCCGCTTGCCCACCCCGCTGACCGGCGAGGCCGAACGCGCGCTCTATGACCTGCGAGCCTATTTCGCCGCCGATCTCGCCCCCCAGGACAATCGCATCGTACTGGTGGTCTATACCGACCAGACGCTGATCAACGCCCGCAAGCGCTCGCCGCTCGATCGCGGCCTGCTGGCGCGCACCCTGCGCAACCTCGATACGATGGGCGCCAAGGCGATCGGCATCGACATTCTGTTCGACCAGCCTCAGGACGAGGACGCCGAGCTTGTCGCCGCTCTGCGCGGGATGAAGACGCCAGTTGCCGTCGCCTACGCCAATGTCGCAACCAACCAGGACGACGTCGTCTACGAACAACAGCAATATCTCGACGCCTTCCAGGGCGAGCTGGTCGGCAGCCGTGCGCTGTCTGCCAGCATCCGGCTCGACAACACCTTCGGCGCGACTCGGGTTTGGCCGAACATCGTCAAGGGCCTGCCGCCGCTGCTGGGCAGGCGGATGCTGGCCGAGGCTGGCGCTGACATTACGCCTTTCGCAGGCTATCAGGGCGCGCTCGATTACCGGCGGGCAAAGTTCGTCGACGCGCCGCTGTTCGCATCGCTCCAGATCGACCTCTTTGCCAATCCCGATCCCGAGGTGTTGCCGTTCCTTGCCGAGCAGATTCGCGGCAAATATGTGCTGATCGGCGGCGACATCGTCGATTATGACCGGGTCGAGACGACCTTCACCTCGATCACTGGCGAAGTGCCGCCGGGGCTGGCAGTTCATGCCGAGATCATTGCACAAATGCTCGATGACCGCGTTCTCAGCCCGATCCCGACATGGGTGCTTTGGGCCATGGCGGTTGTGGCGATAGCTGCCGGGGTCGTGACCGCGCTGCTCGAATGGCCCGCGCGGCGGCTGGCGCTGTTTGGTGTGGCGCAGCTCGTGTTCTTTCAAGGCACGCCGTTTCTGTTGCAGGTCAACAATTTCGATACCTACGGATTGCCTGCGGTCGGCGGGTTGGTCGGGTGGATCATTGTCTTCGGTGCGGTCACGTCGACAGCGCGTGCATCGGGCGCGGTGCGGCGCAATTTCGCCACCGGGGCGCTGGGCAAATACATTCCGCGCGACATAGCCCAGGCGATCATCGACAAGCCCGAACTGCTCAATCTGGGCGGTGAGAAGCGGGAAATCTTCGTGATGTTCAGCGATCTCGAGGGCTTCACCAAGATGAGCCACGCGATCCCGCCGGAAATGGTCGCGAAGCTGCTGAATCGCTATCTCGATCTTTTGAGCCAGGTGGTGCTCGACCACGGCGGGGTGATCGACAAGTTCGTTGGCGATGCAGTGGTTGCTTTCTGGGGCGCTCCGATCAGCCGCCCGGACGACGGCGAGCGAGCGGCTCTGGCGGGCTACGCCATCTGGCAGGCGGGCGAGGCCTTCCGCAGGGAAGTTGCCGCGATGGACGATATGCTCCCGCCGATCGGCAAGACCCGCGTCGGGCTTCATTTCGGCGAGGCGGTGATCGGCAATTTCGGCGGCGCGACCCGCATCCAGTACACCGCGCTGGGGGATTCGATGAACACCGCCGCGCGGCTGGAGGCAGCCAACAAGGCATTGGATTCGGCGATCATGGCGAGCCGCGAATTTGCCGAGTCCTCGGGGCTCGACTGGTGGCGGCCCATGGGCCGGGTACAGCTGCGCGGCCGGGCACGGGCGGTAGACCTGTTCGAACCCGCCCCCGATTTTCCCGCCGAGGACATCACAATACTTGCCGAAGCGAGCGCGCTTGCCGCGCAGGACCGCGGCGCCGCCCTAAATCTGGTGCAAGCGGTCGCCGCTCGCCACCCGAATGATTCAGCGCTAGGCAATCTTGTCCGGCGTATGCAAGCGATGGACGAGGGAGGAACTTATGTTCTCGGATAGCTTCAAGTCGCTGTTTCGGACGCTGGTTCTGGCTGGCGCTGCGCTCGCGCTGCCGGTCGCGGCAATGGCCGGGGTGGTGGTCAAGTCGACCGGGCCATCCGCGACCAGATATCCGGTCGGCACCAAGCTCGATGACAATGCCTCGATCGCGCTGAAAGAAGGCGATGTGGTGACCGTGCTGACGGCCGAAGGGACCCGCGTGATCAAGGGCGCCGGCACCTTCCGCGTCGGCGACCGCCCGCAGGTTGCCGTCGACCGTTTCGCCTCGCTGACCCGCAAGCGCGCCGCCACCCGTGTGCGTACCGGGGCCGTGCGCGGCGATCCCGAGGGCAATCCCACCAACCCCAGCCTGTGGTATGTCGACGTCACCCGCTCGGGCACGGTGTGTCTCTATGATTTCGCGACTGTCCGCCTGTGGCGGCCCGGTTCGCCCGGCACCAGCACCTACCGGATGTTCAATCGCGAGAACGGCGCGGCGGTCGATGTGACTTTCGACGACACCGTGACGGTCGCCGCACTCGATCCGGCGCGCCTGCCGATCGTAGAGGGCGCGCCCTACACCATCACCGGGCCCGACAATGCCACCAGCGCGCAGATCAACTTCGTGCTGCTCGATGGCGAGTTCGAAGCCCCCGACGCACTGGCCGAGGCGCTGATTGCCAAGGGTTGCGCGGTGCAGCTCGAATCGCTCGCCACGAGCCTCGAGGCTTCAGCGGAAGCCAGCGGCGACTGATTGGCCGCAGGCGGCCGCTAAAGCGGGCGCAAGCTGCTTTGAATGGTTGCATCGCGGTCCCAAGCTTGGGACAAGAGGCAGGGATACGGGCCGGTGGACTCGGCAAGCAAATGGTTTGTCGTACCGACATCTCGGGGGGGATGGGATGAGCCAATCTTGGGCGGATGTGATCGCTGGCCTCACGCTAAGGCGCGGGCTGCTGCGCGCGATTGCGGTGCTGCTAATCGCTGCGCTCTATCCGGCTTCTGGCGCGATCGGAAACGGCACATTCGAAGGCGTGGCGACCTGCGCGGGATCGACCTGCCACGGCCGGGCCGAAGGCAATGGTGCGGTGGTGCGGCAGGACGAGATCGCCACCTGGCAGGAGCCCTCCTCGCCGTCGGGCGCGCATAGCCGCGCCTATGCCGTTCTCGGCGGCCGCAGGGGGCAGCAGATCGCCGCCAGCCTCGGGCTCGGCAATGCGCAATCGGCCCCGGCCTGCCTCGGCTGCCATGCGACCAATGCGCCCACCGGCCAGCGAGGGCCGAAGTTCACGCTGACCGACGGAGTTGGCTGCGAGAGCTGCCACGGCCCATCCGGCGGCACGTGGCTCGCCGAGCACTATGCGTTGCCGGCCACCCATGCCACCAACGTCGCCGCCGGGCTGGCCCCGCTGGGCAACCCCAAGGCGCGCGCGAACGTCTGCCTCGATTGCCACTACGGATCCGCGAAACCCGGCCAATTCGTCACCCATGCGATGATGGCCGCCGGCCACCCGCGCATCTCCTTTGAGCTCGACCTGTTCAGCGCGCTCCAGCAGCACCACAATTTCGATGCCGATTATGCCGCGCGCAAGGGAGGCGCGAGTTCGGTGCGCGTCTGGGCTGTGGGGCAGGCCGAGGCGGTGCGCCGTTCGACCAGCCTCTTCGCGCAGCCCAAGTTCGCCTTCGAAGGCGCCTTCCCGCAGTTCACCTTCCTCGATTGCCACTCCTGCCACCGCCAGATCACCGACGGGCCAAATCGCAAGCTCACCTTCGAGACCAATCCCGGCCGGCCAATCCCCTTCGGCAACCCGCCCTTCAATGACGAGAACATGATCATGTTGCAGGCGGTCGCGGGCGCCCTGGTCCCGGGTGAGGCGAGCGCCTTCCAGACCGCTGCGCGCGACTTCCACAAGGCGATGGGTCAAGGGCCGGGCGAGGCGCGCGCCGCCGCGCAGGCGCTTTCGGCAAAGGCGGGCGCGCTGTCTGATGCGCTCGGGGCCCGCGCCTATGCGGGTGTGGACGCCTTCAAGGTCATCGGCATCATCGCCGGCGAGGCGACGAGCCCGCGCTTCACCGACTACGCCGGATCGGTGCAGGCGGTGATGGCGATCGACACACTGCTCAATGCGCTGGTGCGTGAAGGCCGGATAACGCAGGGAGCGGCGGCGGGTATCCGCGGTGACATCGCGCGCGCCTACAAGGCGGTCGAGGAGCCGAATGCCTACCGCCCGGCCGATTTCCGCGCCGCGCTCAAATCCGCGAGCACCGCGATCGGCAGGCTGCAGTAGCGATGCGGCAGGGGGGCACCACGGGCTGGCTGGCGGCAAGCGCGCTGGTGCTCGCGTCCTGCGGGGGCGGGGGCAGCAGCTCCGGTGGCGGCGGCACCCCCACGCCCACCCCGACGCCCACTCCGCCGCCCGCCGGGCAGGTCTTCGCCGTGCCTGCGGCCGAGAGCCTCTCGGGCGCCGAGGTCGGCAGCATCATCGCCCAGGCCGCCGCCGAAGCGCGCGCGCGGGGCGGCGCGGCGACCATCGCGGTGACCGACCGGGTCGGCAATGTCCTTGCCGTCTTTGCCATGCCGGGCGCCGCCGCCACCGCCCGCATCCCAGCCGCGCCCGATGGCACGAGCCGGGATGCGCAGGGGCTCACCATCCCCAGCGCCGGCGCAGCGATCGCCAAGGCCCTGACCGGCGCCTATCTTTCGAGCGGCGGCAACGCCTTTTCGAGCCGCACCGCGAGCATGATCGTGCAGGAGCACTTCCCGCCTGCGCCGAGCACTGCGGGGCTGGAGAGCGGCCCGCTGTTCGGGGTACAGTTCAGCCAGCTTCCCTGCTCCGATCTTGCCGCCCGCGCGAGCGACGGTTTGATCGGCCCCAAACGCTCCCCGCTCGGTCTGGCAGCGGACGCAGGCGGCTTCCCGCTTTACAAGAACGGCGTGGTGGTGGGCGGCATCGGGGTGATCGCCGACGGGGTCTACGGCCTCGACACCAATGTGCTCGACCGGGACAATGACCTCGACGAGGCGATCGCGCTGGCCGGGACGGTGGGCTTCGCGGCGCCCGATTCAATCCGCGCCAACCGCATCACCGCCGACGGCACGGCGCTGCGCTACACCGACATCGAATATGGCCAGATCGGCACTGTCGCAGGCGTGAGCTTTGCTGGCACGGCAGGCGCGCTGGTGCCGGTGGCGGGTTATTACGCCGGCGCGGGCCTGCTGCCGGGCGCGGCCTATGGCACCGAGGCTTCGGGCGTGCGCGCTGCGACCTCGGCGGAATTTGCCAATCGTGACGCCTTCGTCTTGACGAACGGAGCAGGGGTCAACCGCTATCCCGTCCGCGCCGCGACCGACGCGGGCGACGTCGCCAGCCCGGTCACCGCCGCAGAGGCGCGGGCGATCCTCGAGGAAGCCTTCTCCGTCATGAGCCGCGCGCGGGCGCAGATCCGTCAGCCGCTCGACAGCCGCGCGCAGGTAACGATCAGCCTCGTCGATACGCGCGGGAGCGTGCTCGGCATCGTGCGCTCGCCCGATGCGCCCATCTTCGGCATTGATGTGAGCTTGCAGAAGGCGCGCACCGCGGGCTTCTTCTCCGGAAGGTTCGCCGCCGCTGACCTTCTGGCGGCCAGCGGCGAGGTGCCGCAATTCGTCGCCCGGACGCGCACCTTTCTCGGCGATGCGAACGCGCTGGGGGGCGCATTCGGGTTAGCCAACCGCTCCGTGGGCAACCTTGCACGCCCCTATTTCCCCGATGGCGAGGTGGGTCAGCCGAACGGCCCGCTGTCGCGCCCTATCCAGCAGTTCAGCCCGTTCTCGACCGGGCTGCAATCGGCGCTGATTGTCGGCAATCTCGCCCAGCATCTCGGCTTTGTGACCGGCGCGAGCGGGACGGACACCCCTCGTGCCTGCACCGGGCTTCCGGGGGTAGCGGGCGGCAATTCGCGGCTTGCCAACGGCATCCAGATCTTTCCCGGCGCGGTGCCGATCTACCGGGGCAGCACGCTGATCGGCGCGATTGGCGTTTCGGGTGACGGGATCGATCAGGATGACATGATCAGTTTCCTCGGCCTCAGCAACGCCGGAGTGCGGCTCGGCGGAGGCCTCGGCAATGCGCCCGCTGCGATCCGCGCTGACCGCATCATTGTGCAGGTCGGCAGCCGTCAGGTGCGGCTGCGCTATGTCGGCTGCCCCTTCGCGCCGTTCCTCGACACGGCCGCGCAGAACGTGTGCGAGGGGCTGTAGATGGGGCCGATCCTGCCCGCGCTGTTGTTGCTCCAGGCGAGCCCTCCGCCCGAGGAAGCGCAGCCGCCGGCCCTGCCGCCCGCTGAGGAAACGGCGCAGGACTGGGACAAGGACATCCCCCCGGTCGATCCGCAGATCATCAATGGCCGGACACGTCCCGGCTACACCGCGCCGCTGCCTGAAAGGATTGAGCAGCGCAACGAAGGCGCCATCCGCGCGCCGCCGCCCGAGGCTTTCCCGACCGAACAGGTGCCGATCCCCGACCGCTGGCGGCTGATCGAGAGCTTGGGGCTGGTCAAGGAGAACCTGTTCGATCCCTACAATCAGAACACCTACAAGGGCGACCGCCCGATCAATCGGGCAAAAGTGCCGTGGTTGCCGATCAAGGAAGACGATTGGTTCTTCGTCGCCAACCTCATTTCGGACTCCGTCTACGAGCCGCGCACCTTCCCCATACCTGTCGGCGTCCAGACCACCGAGGACCCTGACCGCAACGATGTGTTCGGCAAGGATTTCAGCCAGGTCTTCAGCCAGACCTTCATCGCCGGCTTCGCGCTTCTGAAGGGATCGACCACCTTCAAGCCGCCCAGCATCGAATACCGCGTCACCTTCGCCTACAACGTGAACTATGTCGACGTGCCCGAGCGGCGCGTGCTGTTCGTTGAACCTTCGCGCTCCAGCCACCGGCTCGATCACTTCCTCGGGGTGCAGGAAGCCTTCGTCGATTACCACTTCGGGCAGTTCGACAATGACCGGTTCGATTTTCTGTCGATCCGCGCCGGGATCCAGCCCTTCCAGTCGGACTTCCGGGGCTTTCTGTTCAACGATCAGCAGTTGGGCGTGCGCCTGTTCGGATCGCGGGACAACAACCGATTTCAATTCAACCTGGGCGCGTTCTGGCGGCTCGAGAAAGACACCAATTCGGGCCTCAATTCGGTGGTCCAGCGTCCGCGCGACGACCTGGTGTTCGTCGCCAATGTCTACCGGCAGGATTTCCTGATCCCCGCCCTCACCAGCCAGATCACCGCGGTCTACAATCGCAACCGCGAGGGCAATGATATCGAGATCGACGACAACGGCTTCCCGGTGCGCCCCGCCTTGCTGGGGACGCTGCGGGGCCGCGATTATGATGTCGTCTATCTCGGCTACAACCTCGACGGGCGCATCGGCCGGGTGAACCTTACGGGGAGCTTCTACTGGGCGCTGGGCGAGGACCGGAATTCCTTTTTCACCGACCGCCCGGCGGACATCAACGCGCAGTTCGCCGCAATGGAAGCGAGCTACGACCGCGACTGGATGCGCCTGCGCCTGTCTGCCGCCTATGCCAGCGGCGATTCCGATCCCTATGACAACAAGGAAACCGGCTACGACGCGATCTTCGAGAACCCCGTCTTCGCGGGCGCGGACACCTCCTACTGGATCCGCCAGACCATTCCCTTTGCGGGCGGCGGGCGGGC
Organism: Erythrobacteraceae bacterium; assembly: GCA_027489095.1. GTDB lineage: Bacteria > Pseudomonadota > Alphaproteobacteria > Sphingomonadales > Sphingomonadaceae > Erythrobacter. The sequence continues at coordinate 9,740 of JAIYAL010000171.1, read as the reverse complement.
GATCAGTATCAACGGCCGCAACGGCATTCTCAATTCGCTGCGCAGCTCGAAGGAGCAGGGGCAATCAAATTTCAACAACCCCGGCCTGATCCTGCTGGGCACGGGCGCTGATTTCGACCTCACGCCGCAATTGCGCCTGTCCGCCAATGCCAACCACCTTTGGTTCGAGGACACTTCGACATTGCAGGTGCTCAGGAACGAAGGCTCGATCCCCAGGGACATCGGCTTTGACCTTTCGGCCTCAGCGATCTGGCGGCCCCATGCCAACCAGAACATCGTGTTCCGCCTTTCCGCAGCGACGCTGCTGGCGGGAGAGGGCTTCCGCGACCTGTTCACCGCGCGCGGCGGTGGGCGGGAGTTCGTCTCCATCCTCGCCAACGTGGTGCTGACCTACTGATGCGCAAGCCAGATCGTCTTTGGGCCCAAGCCTTCACCCGCCACCTCGCGCTGCTCGCGGCGGCGATGATCCTTGCCGTGACGCTGTTCGCGGGCGCGCCGATGGCGTCGGACAAGGAGAAACCGGTGAAGCGCGACTACACGCGCGTCATCGCCCCGCCGGCGCCGCAGCGGCAATCGGTGGCCGAGATGGATGCCAAGTCCGAAGGCTGCAACACCTGCCACGTCAAGACCGACGCGCCGACCATGCACGTCACCCCCGCAGTGCGATTGGGCTGCACCGATTGCCACGGCGGCGATGCGGCGGTGCGCGGCAATTCGGAGCTTGCCCACGACCACCCCGACTATGTCGCCGCGCGTGACAGCGCCCACGTCCTGCCCAAGTACCCCAAATCGTGGCACTTCCCTTCCTCGGCCAATCCGCAGCGCTCCTACGCGCTGCTCAATCAGGAAGCGCCCGAGTTCGTGAAGTTCATCAATCCGTCCGATTACCGCGTCGCGCGCGATGCCTGCGGGTCGTGCCACATTCAGGCGATCGAGGCGGCGGAGCGCTCAATCATGGCAACGGGCGCGATGCTGTGGGGCGGGGCGAGCTACAATAACGGGATCCTGCCGTTCAAGAACTACCTGCTGGGTGAAGCCTATACCCGCGATGGTCTGCCCGCGAAGCTCACCACCCCGGGCGCCGAGCCGGGGGGCAAGCTGTCGGAGGATCAGGTCGCGCGCGGCGTGCTCGCCGAGATGTATCCGCTGCCCACGTGGCACGTCATCCCGCCGGGTGACGTGTTCCGCGTGTTCGAGCGCGGCGGGCGCACCATCAACTCGCAGTTCCCGGAGATCGGCCTGCCCAATCCAAGCGGATCGATCCAGCGGCTGGAAGAACCTGGCCGGCCTGACTTGAAGCAATCAAACCGCGGCCCGGCCACCGGGCTGAGGGTCGCGATCCCGGCGCTCAACATCCACAAGACGCGGCTGAACGACCCCTTCACGTGGTTCATGGGCACCAACGATCAGCCGGGCGACTACCGCCATTCAGGCTGCGCGAGCTGCCACGTGGTCTACGCCAATGACCGCGAACCGCGCCACTCGCTGACCTATGCCCAATACGGGCGCGACGGGCAGTCGATCTCGGTCGACCCGACGATTGCGGGCAAGATCGAGCATGCGGCGGGGTATGGCGAGAAGACGTCCGGGCATGGTGCGGTCAAGCAGCCGGGGCATGGGGCGGATGATGGGCATGGCCATGGCGAGGAAGCGGGTAAGCGCGCGGATGACAGCCTCACCACACCCGATGGTCAGGTGAAGGAGAAGGGCCACCCGCTCAGCCACGTGTTCACCCGCGCGATCCCGACCAGCCAATGCATGAATTGCCACATGCACCAGCCCAACATCTTCCTGAATTCCTTCCTCGGCTACACCATGTGGGACTACGAGTCCGACGCCCCTGCAATGTGGCCGAAGCAACAGAGATACCCGACCGCGGCCGAGGTGCGCGCCGTTACCGATCGCAATCCGGAAGGCGCCGCGCCCAAGGGCAATTGGTCCGACGTCGACTTCCTGCGCAACGTCTACGACCTCAACCCCACGCTCAAGGACACCCAGTTCGCCGACTACCACGGCCATGGCTGGAACTTCCGCGCGATCTTCAAGCGCGACCGCGAGGGCAACCTGCTCGATGCCGACGGCAAGATCGTCGATCCCGACGATCCGGAGAAGTGGCGCAAAAAGGGCGAAGGCAAGTTCGTGCCCCCCGGCACCAATCCGGGCAAAGCCGTGCACCTCATGGACATCCACGCCGAGATCGGGATGCAATGCGCTGATTGCCACTTCGAACAGGACAGCCACGGCAACGGCATGATCTACGGCGAGGTCGCCAACGCAATCGAGATTACCTGCAAGGACTGCCACGGCACCGCCGATGCCTATCCGAAGCTGCGCACCAGCGGCCCGGCCGCCCCGCCCGAAGGCCACGACCTTGCCCTGCTGCGCAACCCCGATGGCAAGCGCCGCTTCGAGTGGATGGAAGGGGCCGACGGCAGGCGAAAACTCGTCCAGCGCTCGATCGTCGATCCCAAGCTCGAATGGGAGATGAGCCTCGTCAAGGATTCGGTCGATCCCGCCACACCTGTGTTCAACGCCAAGGCCGCGCGCGCGAAACTCGTCAGTCGTTACGGAGCGGAGACCGGCAATTTCGAATTCGGCACCGGCATAGCGGAAACCGATCGCGCGCACCGCGAGCCCGAAATGGCGTGCTTCACCTGCCACCTTTCGTGGACCACCAGCTGCGGCGGATGCCATCTGCCGATCGAGGCCAACTGGAAGACCAAGATCCACCGCTACGAAGGCGGGGAGACGCGCAACTTCGCGACCTACAACCCGCAGGTCGCGCGCGATGAGATGTTCCAGCTCGGCAAGCACATGACCACCAAGGGCAACCAGGTGACCCCGGTGCGATCCTCCTCGGCGCTGGTGCTGTCTTCGACCAACATCAACCGCGAGCGCATCTATGTGCAGCAGCCGCCGATCAGCGCGATCGGATTCTCCAGCCAGGCCTTCGCGCCGCACTTCCCGCACACGGTGAGGAAGACCGAGACCAAGACCTGTACCGATTGCCACCTGTCGGCCAAGGACGACAACAACGCGATCATGGCGCAGCTTTTCCTGATGGGGACGAACTACGTCAACTTCGTCGGGCTCAACGCATGGAGCGGCCTTGAGGGCGGCTTCCAGGCGACGCGTGTGACCGAATATGACGAGCCGCAGGCGGTGATCGGTTCCTACCTCCAGCGCTATGCCTACCCGGATTACTGGAAGCTCCATGTCGACCAGAACGGGCGCGAGCTGAAGAACTGGGTGCGGGGCAAGACCTTCGACGGCAAGCTTTCGGGCGAGACCCATCCGATCGAGGAATTCGTCAACGTCCACGAAGGCACCTCAGACCGCGTCGGCTGTCTGCAACTGCGCGGCGAATACATGTTCGCCGCCGAAGGCAAGGGCGGTTTTGCCGTCTATGACGTAGCCTCGATCGCCAACAAGGGCACCTCGGAGAAGATCCTCAAGGGACCGTTCTCCGCGCTCGGGCATGACACCACCGTCAAGACCACCAACGCCACCTGCATGGCGCTTGCCACCAATCAGCCGATCGCGCCGACCCGGAACACGCCCGCGATGCAGGCCATGAACCAGGAGCAGGCCTTCAAGCCGATCTACAGCTACGCTGCGGTGACCGATGCCGCCGAAGGCCTGATCCTCGTCAACGTCGATACGCTGGCGGATGGCGAATTCCGCAACAACAAGCTGGCGCGGCTGGTCTATGCCGATGGCGCGAATGCGTGGAACCCCGGCGGGGTGCTGAACGGCGCGCGGCATATCGTGCTGGCAGGCGAGATCGCCTACATCACCGCCGACAAGGGCCTTGTGGTGGTCGATCTGTCCGACCCTGCCGCCCCCAAGCTTGCCGCCGTGCGCGAGCTTCGCGATGCACGGGCGAGCGCGGTGCAGTTCCGCTACCTGTGGGTGACCGATGCCGAAGGAGTGAAGCTGTTCGACATCACGCGCCTGCGCAATCCGGTTGCGGTGCCCGAGGGGAGCGTGCCGCTGGCGGACGCGCAGCGGATGTATATCGCGCGCACCTATGCCTATGTCGCCGCCAAGCAGGATGGGCTCGTCATCCTCAACATCACCAACCCCCGCGCCCCCAAGGTCACCCAGAAGGTGACGCTGGGCGGGACGCTGAACGATGCCGAGGACGTGATCGTGGGCACCACCAACGCCTCGCTGTTCGCTTACGTGGCGGACGGGCGGAACGGGATCAAGGTGCTGCAGCTCACCAGCCCGGAAAGCCAGCGCAATTTCTACGGCTTCTCGCCTGCGCCCAAGCCCGAACTGATTGCCTGGGCAAGGACGCCCACGCCCGCGATCGCCATGTCCAAGGGCCTCGACCGCGACCGCGCGGTGGACGAGACCGGCGGGCAGATGGCGGTGTTCGGAAGATTGGGCTCACGGCCCTTCACCCGTGACGAAATGGAGCGCCTGTTCATGACCCGCAGCGGCGTGCCGTGGAAGGTCTCGGACGAGGTCGACATGCGGCGCTGGGTGGGGACGAAATGACCCTCCCCGCCCCGGGCATGACCCGGGCGGGGGAAGCGAGGGTTACTCCCGTTCCGCGAACATCCCTGCGATCATCGGCTGCAAGCCGGCGTTGAAGCGCGCCAGCACGTCCCAGTCGCTAACCCGCTCGTAATGCGAGACGAGGCTCTCGCCGTCCCAGCGGTGCAGGGCGTAGGTCGGCGGCTCTGTGGTGATCAGCTCGCGGTTGTCGGGGACATCCTTGTCGATCGGATTGAGGTCCATCGCCACCAGCGGCGCGACCGAGGGCGTCACGCCAAGCGGTATCCCGGCAAAACGCGTTGTGATCTGGCGGTGCAGGTGCCCGCAATGGATCGCCTGCACCTGTGACTGGCCCTCGAGTACCTCGTGCAGCCTGACGATCCACGGTTCCTGCGGAGCGGGGTCCATCCAATCGATCCCGGCGACCACCGGGGGATGGTGCATGATAATCAGCGTGGGCGCATCGGGCGCTTCGGCGAGCCGATCCGCCAGCCACGCCGCGCGCGCTTCGCAAAAGGCCCCGCCGTGGCGGCCGTCCTCGAGCGTGTCGAGGCAGATGATGCGCAAGCCCATCCCCGCTTCGACCACATAGTGCAGAAAGCCGCCTTCGGCCGGCACCACCTGCGGGAAGGCCCGGATCAGTTCCTCGCGGCTGTCGTGGTTGCCGACCAACGGCAGCACCGGGAATGGGCAGTCCGCCAGCAGCGCGGCTGTCTTGGCGAAACTGGCCGCGTCGCCGTGATCGGTGATGTCGCCCGAAAGCACCAGCAGGTCGGGCCGGTTTGGGCCCTCAAGCAGCCGCTTCAACGTCGCGCGGAAGCGGGAGAGGTTCAGCTCCTCGCGCCCGTCTTCGTCCGGCGCGAAACCGACGTGGATGTCGGTCATCTGTGCGATCAGCACGGCGCCCAAACGGGGGAAGGCGGGGGTGGCGGCGACCATGGTCATGTCCCCGCCTTTCGAGCTGTTGCCGCTGCGACCTTCGCCTTGGAAGGCGGGGGCCGGTAATGGGGCGAGGGGCCCTTGGGCGACCACTGGCCCGATGGCACGTGATAGGCGTGGCACATCGCGCAGTCTGATGGGACGATCTTTTTCGTCTTCACTGCAGCAGCGCCCAGGTGGCACGTCCGGCAGTTTTTGAGATCGGGGATCAGAAGGTCGCTCGCTGCCTTGGAGGCGTTCGCCGCGTGGCAATCGGTGCACTTTTGCTGCTTGTGCGCCTCATGGTTGAAAAAGCCGCTGGTGAGGAAACGGTCGGGCAGGTTCACCGGCATGAGGTCGGCCTGGCCGGTGGGGCCGGTGGTGGGCAGGTGGCACTCGGTACACACCCCGCCTGCCGATAGCGCATGGGAGATGCCGATATAGGCGCGCACCGGGCGGCCGAAGTCGGCCCGATAAGGCGTCGCGGCGCTGCCGAGCTGGCCGGGGCGCTGGCGGGCGGGGCCGACGCGTGCGCGCGGGCCGGAGGAGATCCGGGCCAGGTCTTGCGCCAAGTCCTTCACGTCGCCGTGGCGCAGCTTGCTGAAGCCGCCAACCGCCGTGCGTCCCGAAACCAGGCTGTGGCAGCCTTCGCATGCATCTTCCATCTTCACCTCTGTAAACCCGATGCGGTCAGGGCTGAGGTTGTGGCAATCCTTGCATTCGAGGGGCTTGCCATACTGGCTCAGGCTAACCGCCATGCGCGCCGCGCCGCCGCGCGCGTTCATGTGGACATCGTGCGGGAACTTAAGGCCGGAGCGTTCGGTCGGCCTTGTTCCCGCCGCAGCTCCCAACGCCGCCCGCACCGGCTTGGCCGCGCCGAAGCTTGCGTAATAGGCGGGACGGAACTGCGGGTGGGCCTTGCCAAAATCATGCGCATCGGCGAGCGCGGTGTTGGTGAGGCGGGTGTCCAGATCCTTGTGGCAATCCGAACAGAAGGCCTCGCCGCCGGCCTGCTGGCGCACCGGGCCCTCGTGTTCGGAGTGGCACGAGACGCAGCCCAGCGGGCCTTCCTTGCCCAGCGCCTCGCCGATCTTCCACTGCACCGCGTCGCCCGGCGAGAGCGCCGGACTGCCCTTGGCGAGGCGCGGCATCGGGGCGTGATCGGCGGTGTCCTTGTGGCAGGAGAGGCAGGTCTCGTCAGCCACGCTTTCAAATGCCGCGACGTGGCAGCTTTCGCAATTGTTCTCGAGGCTGCGGTGCTTGCGCGACAGCGCCCCCGGCGACCATGCCGCGTCCATCACGACCGTCCCCGGCGTCTTGCCGGTCGGATCGGGCTTGGCCGGCGCGCGCAGCAGGTGGCTTGCGACCGGCACCAGCAACAGCAGCAGGACGATGGCACTGGCGAGGATCCAGCTCATCGCGCGCTTGGATGGCAGCACGCTGGCCAGCGCAAAGCCGCGCAGGGCGTCGTGCGAGCCCTCCGCAGCGGCGACCTGACGGATCGTGATCGCAATCGTGCCGTCAGCCTCACGCGCGAGCGCCAGCCGCGCCGCGCCGAGCGCGATTTCTCCCCCGGTGCGCGGGTCGATCGTCCCTTCGCTGACCACCCGCCCGTCAAGCGCGAAGCCCAGCGTGCCGAGCGCGGTGACGGCGAGCATGCCGTCCGGCTGCGTGGTGATCGCCACATGGCGCTGTTCGACGGCAAGGTCGGGCAGGTGGATGTCGCACTCCGCCGCGCGGCCCACGGTGAGGCTCATCTGCTCCACCACCCGGTCGCGGATGATCTCGCGTCCGGCGGCGGTGAAGTCGATGGTGCGGATCAGGAACGCCATCGCCGCCGCCTTACCAGTAGTAGAAGACGCTGATGACGTGCGCGGTCAGCGCGGCGATCAGGGCGATGGTGAGCGGGATATGCACGAACAGCCACACCTCGAGCAGCGCGCGGATGCGCAAGGCCCCGCGGATCTGGGCGAGTTGTTCGCGGCGCTTTTCGAGGAGGGCGGCGACACGCGCCTCTGCCTCCGAACCGCTGCCTAGCCCCCCCAGCGCCCGCGCGGTGGCGCAGCCGGGATAGCGGCCCGTCAACCGCTCCAGTGCGCCGCCGCCGAACACGTCCTGCGCCAGCGCGGCGATCACCAGATCGGCCTCCCCGCGGGCAAGCGGCTGGGCGGCGCTTTCCAGTTGGCGGTCGATGGCCGTGAGTGCGTCCAGCATCTGCGCGCGGGTCATCTCGCGGCGGTTGGCGGAAAGGCTGGCGGGCAGAGTGGCGTAAACCACCACGCCGTAAATGCCCGTCGCAATCACCAGCAGCATCAGCACATAGGCCAGCGTGTGGACATTCCAGCCAATCTGGAAGCCGGTGTGGAGCGTGCCGATCACCACCAGCGACAGGCCGAGATAGACGTGGGCCGACGTCCACGCCTTGAGGCTCCACGCCCCCGGATTGATCCGCCGCTTCCTCACCCCGAGCAGCGAGAGCCAGATGATGAGGCCAAAGCCGATGGTGCCCAGCGTATAGCCGTACCACGTGCCGCCATTGGGGCGCGGCTGCTGATCGATCATCAGATAGCCCAGGATCGCCGCGAGGCTGAGGCCGAGCGCGATCCACAGCCAGCGAAAACCCCGGTGCTTCAAGAAGCTGACGTGATCGGAATCGCGCCGCTTCTCGGCTGATGAGAAGCGGCTTGTCGCGCCCCCCTGCGCCCCGCTCGCCACTACTCGGTGTCCTCGGCAAGCTTGGTGAAGGTCAGGAACTTGTCAGGCGCCACGCGGATCGCCGCGCCGGTCGGGCAGGCGCGCACGCAGGCGGGCCCCCCGTCGATGCCGGAGCACATGTCGCACTTGATCGCCTGCTTCGGCTTTGGTGCGCCCTCCGCCTCGGCCGCTTTCTTGCGCCAACCATAGGGCGCCTCGCCGGGGCCGGGCCCTTTGCCCAGCAGCATCCATTGCAGCAGGCTCGGCTTCTTGGGCGGCTTGGCGTCCATCCGGATCACGCCGTAGGGGCAGTTGCGCTGACAATTGCCGCAGCCAATGCAGGTCTCGTCGATGAACACCTCGCCATCCGGCCCGCGCTTGATCGCGTTGGGCGGGCAATCGGCCATGCAATGCGGGTGCTCGCAGTGGCGGCATGAGGTCGGCACGTGGAGGTGCGCGTAGGTCTTGCCCGCCTCGCGGTCCAATCGCGAGAGGCCGTCATGGCTATCCGCGCAGGCCTTCTCGCAATTGTCGCAGCCGATGCACAGCTTCTCGTCGATCAGCAGCACGTCGGTCGCTTCGCCGATGCCGTTGTCGACAAGGAACTGGGCGGTCTGCGAATAGAGATCGACCGCGCCGGAAAACTCGTCCTTGCGGCTTTCGATAAAGGCGTTGGTGGCGCGCCGCGCGGCCATGTCTGTCATCGCCCGCGTCCGCAGGGCGGGGTTCTTCGCCAGCAGATCGAGGAAGCCTTCACCCGGCAGGCGGATCACTTCGGACTTGATCGCGGCTTTGACCGTCGCGGTGCGTGCCGATCCGTCGATCGCCGCCATCTCGCCGAAATAGCTGCCTGCGGGCAGGTAGGAAAGGAACACTGTCCGCGTCCCGATCTGCTTTTCGACGATCATCGAGCCGCGCCGGACGATATAGACGTCCTTGTCGTCCGCGCCCTCGGCCACCACCACCTCGCCTGCGCGCTTTTCCTGCACCTCTGCGGCGTCCACAAGGGCGGCGACATCTTCGCGTTTGAGGCCGGAGCCGAACATCTGGAGCAATTGCCGCTCGATCGAGATGCGCTGGATCGCGGCCTTGGCGCTCGGCACCTGCGATTGCAGCTTCAAGGCTGCAAGGCGAGAGATTTCGACCACGATCGTATCCTCGGCCGCCCGGATGGTCGCGCCGCGGCGGCGGCCCGAGATAAGGCCCACCTCGCCGAAGATCGAGCCTGCCATGATGGGGATGGTGACCGAAGGATCGGCCGGATTGACCTCCACCGCGACCGATCCGCTGGCGATGCCGAACAGCGATGATCCGGGCGCGTTGCGCTCGAAGATCACTTCGCCGGGGCCAAAGAAGCGCGCCTCGGAATCGAGCATGAATTCGCGCATCTGCAGCGGGTTCATCCCGCCCAGGATCGCAATGTTGGTGCGCAGGAACTCAAGCCATTCCTCGGTGCTGCGGTTGCCGGGAAGCCCTGCAAACTTGCCTGCGATGATCGGTTCATCGGCGGGTTTCAGCGCGGTGTTGCCGTTGATGAACTCGATGACGTCATGGCCCTGGTTCATGCAGTGCTTGATCAGCGGATAGCCCGCCAGCGCGCCGATCACGAAGATGCCGGGCGC
>JAIYAL010000214.1 GCA_027489095.1 Erythrobacteraceae bacterium | reverse complement strand
GGCACGTGCTCGTCGATCTGCGAGAAGGCGGGGACCTGCCAATCGACATCGATGCCGAACATCTCGCGGACGTCGACGGTGGTGTCGGGCTGGTTGGGCATGGCGCTGGCGCCGGCGACGGTGGAGCGGGTGGATGAAGTCATTGCCGGGTTCGGTTAGAACGCAAGCGCCCGGCCTGCAAGCAGTGGTTTGACCGCCGAGGCTGGCAATTTGGCGAGTCCCGTTTCCCACGTTCCCGATCATCCCTATATGGGCGGGCATGGCCGATCCCGTCGAATCGCTGCGCCTCAAGCTGGTCGATCAGGTGCGGGGGCTGTTCCACGATACGGCCAACGGCCAGCAGCCGACCCCGCCCTCGGACGAGGCGCTGTTCGGACGCGATACGCCAATCCGGCAGGTTCATGCAGATCTCATCGGGATGATGACCGGCGGCGTGCGCGCGCTGCTGTTGCAGATGCTCCACCCCCACGCGCTGCAAGGCGTGCTCGATCATTCGAACTTCCGCGAGGATATGCACGGACGGCTGCGGCGCACCGCGCGGTTCATCGCGGTGACGACCTTCGGCCACCGCGATGAAGCGATGAAGGCGATCGACCGGGTGAACCGCATCCATGCCAAGGTGGGCGGCACCTTGCCCGATGGCACGCGCTACGAAGCGACCAATCCGCGCACCCTCGCCTGGGTCCACGTGACCGAGGCACAGAGCTTCCTTGCGGGCTATATCCGCCACGTGCGCCCCGGAATGCCGGTCTGCGAGCAGGACGAATATTACCGCCAGTTCGCCATCATCGCCCGCGCGCTGGGAGCCGATCCGGTGCCCGAGACCCGCGCCGAGGCGGAGAGGATCTTCCGCACGCTGCGCCACGATCTGGCGACCTCACCCGAAGCACGCGAGGTGGCGCAACTGGTCTTGAGCCAGCGCCCCCAAGGCGCTCCGCTCACCGTTCAGACGATGATCACCGCCGACGCCGTGGCGATGCTGCCGCCTTTCGCGCGCACCATGCTGGGTCTCCAGCGCCCGATGCTGACCGCCCTGCCCGCCCGCGCGGCGACGTGGGGCATGGGCCGCACCCTGCGCTGGGCGTTCCGGCAGACCTAGGCTGCGCGCCGCACATTTCGAGGGAGAGAGAAATGGCCGAATTCACCTTCTATACCGTCGCCATGAGCCGCGGGCAGATATCGCGCTGGGCGCTGCACGAGGCGGGCGCGGATTATAGCCACGTGGTATTCGACTGGGCGAGCCGGCCTGACAGCTTCAAGGACATCAACCCGATGAACAAGGTGCCCGCGCTGGTGCACCATCATCAGGGCCATGATCACGTCGTGACCGAATGCGCGGCGATCAACCACTACCTGGCCGAAACCCACCCCGATAAAGGCTTGGCTCCCGATGCGCATGAGAAAGCCGCCTATTTCCGGTGGCTGTTCTTTGCGGCAGGGCCCTTGGAGCAGGCGATCATCGCGCGCTCGCTGGGCTGGGAGGTGCCCGAAGGCAAGCACGGTCAGGCCGGCTTCGGCAGCCTCGATCTGACCATAGACGCGCTCGATGGGTGGCTCACCAGCAATGACTTCATCGCCGGAAACCGGTTCACCATGGCCGATACCTATGTGGGCAGCCAGTTCGTCTGGGGCCTGCGATTCGGCTCGATCCCCGAGCGTCCGCCCTTCCGCGCCTATGTGGAACGGATCACCCAGCGCCCCGCCTATGCCGAAGCCAACGCGATCGACGCGAAGATCATCAAGGCGGCGCAGAGCTGACGCCTCACGCCAGCGACGGGCTCTTCCTGAGCAGCTGATAGGCCTCCACCACCGCAGTGAGCTTCGCCTCGTGCCGCCGGTCGCCGCCGTTGCGGTCGGGGTGGTAGCGGCGCACCAGTTCGGAATAGCGGCGACGCAGCTTCGTGCGATCGGTATCGCTGCCGAGCCCCATCACCTCCAGAGCGCGGGTCTCGTCGGGCGAGAAGCGCGCATCGAAGGTCGCGTCCCGCGCCCGCCCCTCGGCCCGCTCGCGGATGCCGCGCGCACGGGCGGAGATGGCATCGAGCGGATCGGCATAATCGGCCCAGCGCGGCGCATCGTGGATGCCCGCCGTGGGCCGGAACACCCGACTTTCGGTCTGCCAACCGGCAATCGGCGATTGCGCGGCGATGATCTCCTCGGCGTTCATGCCTTCGAACCAGTCGTAGCCTGCGTTGAATTCGCGCACGTGCTGCAGGCAGAACCAGCGCCACTCGCCCGGGCCATCGAAGCCGTGCGGGCGGCGTCCGGGCGCGCGAAATTCGCCCGCCTCGCGGCAGCCCGGCGCATCGCAGCCTTGCCCGCCGCTCTCGACGCGGCCGTGGAATCGTGGTGAAGGCATAGGCGAACCAGAATGGCTACGGGCGCCCCAAGTTCCAAGTCCGAATTGCCATTCAACGCTTGCGAAAAAGGAAAACCGTGATGACCGTCGCCGCAGAAATGCATGCGCTCCTGACCGAGGCCTTCGCGCCCACCCGCCTCGCGATCATCAACGACAGCGCCAAGCATTCCGGCCACATGGGCGATGACGGATCGGGCGAATCCCACTTCACGATAGAGATCGAAGCGGCGGCCTTCGCCCCGATGAACCGCCTTGCCCGCCAACGCGCGGTGATCGCGGCCTTGGGCGATATCGTCGGCGGGCGAGTGCACGCGGTCGCGATCAAGGCGAGCGTTCCGGAGGCCTGAACGTGGCGCTTAACCCTGCCCTGCGCCTTCGCCGCGCGGCGCGGCTGATCGTGCTCGATCCTGAAGGCCGCGCGCTGATGTTCCGCTATGACGTGCCGGGCCGCCCGCCGTTCTGGGTGACGGCGGGGGGCGAATGTGAGCCGGGTGAGAGTTTCCGGAATGCCGCACGGCGCGAGCTGTTCGAGGAAACCGGGATCATCATCGCCGATCTGGGGCGCGAAGTCGCGCGGATGATGCCTGAATTCGTCACGGTCGAAGGCGAGCTGGTGCAGGCCTACGAGCGCTTCTTTCTGGTCCGCGTTGCCGAGGCGCGGGTCGACACCAGTCGTCACACCGCGCTTGAACAGCAGATGATGACACAGCACCGCTGGTTCACCCTTGATGAGCTGGAAAGCTGGCCCGAAGCGGTGTTCCCGGCGGAACTTGCTGCGATCATAAGGTCGCAAAGCTAGAGCCTGATTGCGCAGTCCCAGCCCGCCCGCTACCTCTCCTCGAAACGGGAGAGAGACATGGACTATACGGGCAAGGTGGCGTGGATCACCGGCGCATCTTCAGGCATCGGCGCAGCGCTGGCGAAGGAACTGGCGGCGCGCGGCGCCCATGTGGTGCTCTCCGGACGTGACGAAGCGCGGCTTGCCGAGGTGGCGGCGGATTGCGGGGAGACGCTGATCCTCGCCTTCGATGTGCGCGATGAAGCCGCGCTGGCCGATGCCACCGCCAAGGCGATCGCGTGGAAGGGCGGCGTCGATATCGCCTTTGCCAACGCCGGCATCTCGCAGCGCAGCCGCGCGCTGGGCACCGATATGCAGGTCTACCGCGACATTATCGCCATCGACCTCCTCGCCCAGATCGCCTTCACGCAAGGGTTGATCCACCACATGAGCGCGCGGGGTTCCGGCGCGCTCGGGTTCATTTCCTCGATCGCGGGCAAGGTCGGCATTCCGCTGCGCACCGCCTACTGCGCCGCCAAGTTCGGCCTTGCGGGTTATGCCGATGCGCTGCGGGCCGAGCTGTCGCAATCGGGCGTCAGCGTCCACACCATCTACCCCGGATCGGTCGCCACCAATGTCTCGCGCAATGCGTTGACGGGGCAAGGCATCCGCCGCGACCGCTCTGACAAGGCGATCGACAACGGCATCCCTGCGGACGACGCCGCGCGGGCGATGCTCGACGGGATCGCCGCAGGGGAGCGCGAGATCATCGTCGCGCAAGGGATGGAAGCGGGCATGGGCGAGCTGCGCCGCACCCCGGAATCGCTGCTCGATCAGGTCGCAGGCATGGTCGCCAATGGCTATATGGACAAGCTGGAGCACGAATGATGCGCTTCGAACAAAAGCGGGTGCATCTGCCCAATGGCATTCATCTCGACATCGTCGACGAGGGCCCGACGGACGCGCCGGTGCTGATCTTCCTCCACGGCTTTCCCGAAAGCCACCGCACCTGGCGCCACCAGATCGCGCACTTTTCGGATCGCTATCGCTGCATCGCGCCCGATCAGCGCGGCTATCGCGGATCGTCCAAGCCGCAAGCGGTGGAGGCCTATACGCCCGACAAGCTGATCGGTGACGTCTTCCTGCTCGCCGACGCTCTGGGGATCGCGCAGTTCACCATCGTCGGCCACGACTGGGGCGGCGCGATTGCCTGGGGTGTGGCAATCGCCGGGCAGCACGCGCGCGTGACCGCTGCGGTGATCGCCAACGCCCCGCATCCGGTGATCTTTCAGACGCTGCTCTACACCCACCCCGGCCAGCGTGAGGCGAGCCAGTACATCCGCGGCTTCCGCGATCCGGCCAATGACGCGCTGGTCAAGGAGCACGGGCTCACCGGCCTGCTGCTGAAAGAGGTCAAGTGGGACCGCCCGAGCGCGATGGAGCCCGAAGAACGCGACGCCTTGCTGCTCGACTGGCAGAACCGCGACGCCGCCTTCGGGATGCTCAACTACTACCGCGCCAGCCCCATCGACGTGCCGACCATGGACGCGCCTTTCGCAATCCCTGAGGGCTGGACGCCGCCCGCCTTGCCCAAGCTGACCATCCCGACGCTGGTGATCTGGGCCATGGACGATCTCGCCCTGCCGCCCGAAAACCTCGAAGGGCTGGAGGACATCATTGACCCGCTCACCATCGCGCAGGTGCCAGACTGCGGGCATTTCGTCCCGTGGGAAGCGCCGCAAGCGGTGAACGCGGCGATGGAGGATTTCCTCGCGGGCTAGGAAAAACTCCGTTCACTCTAAGTCGACTGATCGCACCCAGCTTTGAGGTGATAGCCTTTAGGCTGCCTGACTAACAAGTTAATCGTTGCTTCCCTCGAAAAATCGATCTATTCTTTGCGACCTTTTAGGAGGGCGAGATCATGTCGATTCTAAGGTCAGTCGCAGCATTCGCTGCAATATCAGCGCTATCGATCCCAGCTATTGCTTATGCCCAATCGCTAGGTGGCATATCATTTCAATGGTTGCGGATAGAACCTGGAATGAACGCAACTCGATTCTATGGCCTATTTGTAAATAACAATCCCACCTGCAAGAAGGTTTCATTCATAGTTTCCGTAGACGGAAATGGCAGCTTCCCTCAGACGATAACGATAAATGGCAATTCCAGTTCAACTTATAACTATACAAACGACTCTGGAACGACGACTCAGCTTATCATTAGTAGCGTCGTTGATTGTTGATAAGGTTCAGTCATCGTTCTTTTTGGAGGGTCACTGCGGCGTATTGTTCGCCTTAGCAATGTTGTACTGATCAATCTGGGAGACGTCGGCGCAAATTCCGTGAAGCTTAGCTGCTTTGCCTCGCCGAGCTTTCTCCACCGATAGGCGAACCTTTCCCGTTAGGGATCCACTCCACATCCACGCCGTGCGGGTGCGACCACGCCAGTTGCACCTCCTCCGCCCCGCCGGGCCAGTGGCGCACCGTCAGCTTGTGGCGGTGCACCGTTCGGTCAGCCTCGACCATCACCCACGCGAGCGGCGCTTCGGCCGTCGCCTTCGCGCCTGCCGCTTCCATTGCGGCTGTCACGCGCGCCTGCTGGTCTTCGGGGACATATTGCCACACGATCGAGTGCATCAGCATCCGCGTGGTGCCCGGTTCCTGCGGCTTGGCAAGTTCAGCCTCGACGAAATCGGCGGCGTTCATCTGGACGATATCTGGCTTTCGCATCGCGGCAGCGCGGATCGCGGCGTCCATGCGTTCAAACCGAACGGTGTGTTCGGGCCAGATATAGGCCTTGAGCCGCAGCGCCTGGGCTGGATCGGTGAGGTCGACCGGCGCCACATCGCAGCCCCGCGTGGCAGCGATGGCGATGGCCCGCGAAGGCGGCGGCGGCCCGCGCCATTCGGGCGCAAGGTGCATCACCGCATCCTGCGGCCCGACTGGCACCCCGCCCAGATCATAGCCGTAGCGGTCCAGCATCAGATTGATCCCCGCGCTCGATCCAATCTCCAGACACTGGAACCGCGCAGGCAACCCCTGCTCTGCCAGCCACAGCATCGCCGCGATGAAATTGGCCGAGCGCCCCGCCTCGTTGGTCTGCGGCGGGCCATCGAGCCAGGGCAGAAGCGCGGCCTCGTGCGCTTCGATCACCTGCGCGATGACCCCTGCGTCATCCGCAGGCACGCCGCGATAGATCGCCGCAAGTTCGGGCGCAGTGCCGGAAAGGTGGAGCGCATGCAGGCCTCCCGTCAGCCGCAGCGGCAAGGCATCGGCAAGCGGCTTGCCCTGCCATCCGCGCACCCGATCAAGCAGCGCGCCCCCCAACTGCGAAGCCAGCACCGTGCCGATCCCCGCCAGCACCCGCCCCGTCAGCGGCGCGCCGTTTTGCGCGCAATAGGCCACCTGATTGGCAAACGCCCGTGCCACAGCCCCATCGCCGAACATGTTCATATCGACCAATTCGTAAGCGGGCGGCCGAGCATTCTCCTTGTCCGAATTGCCCATTTCCATTGCCCTTTCGCCCTCCCAGCCTTAAGTGCGCGCCCAATCATGACCACCATTGGCCTTCCCGACAACAGCTTCTTCCGGCCCGGACAGCTCACCTTCGCTGTCCCCAAGGGGCGCATCCTCGACGAGGCGCTGCCGGTGATGGCGCGCGCCGGGGTGGAGCCCGAGGCCGAGTTCCATGATCCCAAGAGCCGCGCGCTCGCCTTCGCCACAACCCGTGCGGATATGCGCCTGATCCGCGTGCGCGCCTTTGATGTGGCGACCTTTGTGGCGCACGGCGCGGCGCAGGTCGGGATCGTCGGCTCGGACGTGATCGAGGAATTCGACTACGCCGATCTTTATGCCCCCGTCGATCTGGGCATCGGGCTGTGTCGGCTGTCAGTCGCCCGGCTCGCCACCGATACCGAGGAGGCCGGCAGCGTCAGCCACCTGCGCGTTGCGACCAAGTATCCCAGCCTCACCCGCCGCCACTTCGCGGCCACCGGCGTGCAGGCCGAATGCGTCAAATTGAACGGCGCGATGGAGCTTGCCCCGTCGCTGGGCCTCGCGCGCCAGATCGTTGACCTCGTCTCGACCGGCAAGACGCTGAAGGAAAATGGCCTCATCGAAACCGACGTGATCATCGAGATTTCCGCGCGGCTGATCGTCAATCGCACCGCATTGAAGACCGACCGCCGCGTCGCCGCGCTGGTCGATGCCTTCCGCCGCGACGTGGCCGAGCGGAGCGCCGCATGACCGTGTCGCTCCTTTCCACGCTCCAGCCCGATTTTGCCGTGAAGTTCGATCGCTTGGTCGATGCGCGGCGCGAAGCTGACAGCGATGTCGCGGGGCAGGTCGCCGACATTCTTCAGGCGGTGAAGTTGCGCGGCGATGCGGCGCTGGTGGAATACACCCAGCGCTTTGATGGCTATGCGCTGGTCGATGACAGCGACTGGCTGATCACCCGCGCCGCTTGCGAGCAGGCCTATAGCGACCTGGCGCCTGACCTGCGCGACGCGCTTGAACTCGCTGCCGCGCGCATCCGCGCCTATCACGAGGCGCAGCTGCCGCAGGATCGCGACTATGTGGACGGCGCGGGCGTGCGATTGGGCGCAATCTGGCGGGCCGTCGATGCCGCCGGGCTTTATGTGCCGGGCGGCCGCGCGGCCTATCCCTCATCGCTGCTGATGAACGCCATCCCTGCGCGGGTTGCCGGGGTGGAGCGGCTGGTGGTCGTCACCCCCACGCCCAAGGGCGCGGCCAATCCGCTGGTGCTCGCTGCGGCGCATATTGCGGGCGTGGACGAGATCTGGCGCGTCGGCGGGGCGCAGGCCGTGGGCGCGCTCGCTTACGGGACGCAGCGCATCAAGCCCGTCGATGTCATCACCGGCCCCGGCAATGCCTGGGTCGCGGAAGCCAAGCGCCAGCTTTACGGCGTTGTGGGCATCGACATGGTGGCCGGGCCTTCGGAAATCCTCGTCATTGCTGACGGCACAAACGATCCCGACTGGATCGCTGCCGATCTGCTCTCTCAGGCAGAACACGACCCGACCTCGCAATCGATCCTGATCACCGATGATGCGGGCTTTGCGCGGCAGGTGGAGGACTGCATCGACTTGCAGATCACCCAGCTTTCGACCGCCAAGACCGCCCGGACAAGCTGGGACGCGCACGGCGTGATGATCATCGTCAATGATCTCCTCGCCGAGGCGCCCGCTCTTGCCAACCGGCTCGCTGCCGAACACGTCGAAATCGCGGTCGACGATCCCGAGCCCTACTTGAAGGCGATCCGCCATGCGGGCAGCATCTTCCTTGGCCGGATGACGCCCGAGGCGGTCGGCGATTATGTTGCCGGGCCCAACCACGTGCTGCCAACGGGTCGCCGCGCACGCTTTTCGAGCGGGCTCTCGGTGCTCGATTTCATGAAGCGCACCAGCTTCCTCGGCCTCGATGAGGCTTCCTTCGCGCGCGTCGGCCCTGCCGCCGCCACCCTCGCCCATGCCGAGGGGTTACCCGCCCACGCCAAGTCCGTGGAACTGAGGATCAAATGAGCACTCCTGCCCGTTCCAAGGCCCGTTCGGCCGCGCGTCTCGCCGCCGTTCAGGCGCTCTACCAGCAGCACATGGAAGGCACCGCGATGGCGCGGCTGCTTGATGAGTTCCACCAGCACCGGCTGGGCCGCGATATCGACGAGGACGATTTCGGCGATGCCGAATATGCCGATGCCGAAGTGCCGTTCTTCGATGACGTGGTGCGCGGCGTGGACGCCCGCCGTGACGAGATCGACGCGGCTATCGCGGGCAAGCTTTCCGCCGGATGGAGCCTGACGCGGCTCGACAAGGCGATGCTCCAGGTGCTGCGCGCCGGGACGTATGAACTGCTGGCGCGGGCCGATGTGCCGGCCGCGGTGGCGATCAACGAATATGTCGAGGTCGCCAAGGCGTTCTTCGATGATGGGCAGGCGAAATTCGTCAACGGGATCCTCGATGCGGTGGCCAAAGAGGCGCGCGGCTGAGGGCAGTTGCGGCCAGCCCCCCCTCCAGACGGTGCCAGCCCCCGCCTAGACCCCCGCTAGACCCCCCCTAGACCCCTGTCAGACCCCCTCCAGAGGCCCTTCGAAACGCTGTTTCACGTGAAACACGGCTTCGACAGACCTGCCGTGAGGGGTTAAGGCTGGTCCGCCATGAACGAGCCCGATTTCATCGCCGCATTGCGCCGCCTGCCGCTCCATCCCGGAGCGCGCGGGTTGATGGATGATTGCGCGGTGCTGGCAATCGGCGGCGAGACGCTGGTCATCACCCACGACATGATGGCCCAAGGCACGCATTTCCGCGAGGATGCCGATATGGCGGACGTGGCCTGGAAGCTGGTCGCCTCCAACATCTCCGATCTCGCCGCCAAGGGCGCGGAGCCGGTGGGGGTCTTGCTGGGGCATATGCTGGGGCGCGATGATGCGCGCTTTCTCAAGGGGTTGCACGAGGCGCTGGCCGCCTTCGATGTGCCGCTGCTGGGGGGCGATACGGTCGCGGGAGAAGGACTTCGCAGTTTCGGCCTCACCGCGATCGGTCGGGCAAGCTGCACTCCGGTCCCCTCGCGATCGGGTGCGCAAGCAGGCGATCAGGTCTTTGTCACCGGCCCCTTGGGGCGCGCGATGCTCGGCTTCGAAGGCGCGGGCGAACACCGCGGCGCCTTTGACCGCCCGGTGCCCCGCCTCGCCGAAGGCATCGCCCTTGCGCCTTATGTCACTGCAATGATGGACGTTTCTGACGGGCTCCTGCTCGATGCCTGGCGCATGGCCGAGGCGAGCGGCGTCACCCTGGCGCTCGATCCCGCCGCCATCCCCGTGGCCGATCCGGCAAGAGCGGACGAATGTCTGCGCTGGGGCGACGATTACGAACTGCTGTTCACCGCCCCCCCATCCGCACCGCTGCCGGTCGCGGCCCATCCCATCGGCATGGTCACATCGCCCGCCGCAGCCCCGCTGATCCTTGGCGGCGAGGCGCTGCGCGACCCTGCCAGCCTCGGCTACCACCACGGCTGAACGCCCGCAGGTGCGGGCAATCCTCTCAAAACTGCTGAAACCTTCGGAAATCCGGGATTCTCGCCCCGCGAGAGGCTTGCCAGCAAATCCCGAACCCCTATGACTACCGACCCTGCGCCAACGGGATCAAACGCGGCGCGTGCACCCCGAAAGGGTGCCCCATAAATACGAGAGGGGATTGCTCGTGAATCTATTGCTCATTTCGATTGGGCTGGGGGTGCTTGCCATTGTGTATGGCTTTGTCACCAGCCGTCAGGTGCTCGGCGCAGATGCCGGCAACGCCAAGATGCAGGAAATCGCCGCCGCCATTCAGGAAGGCGCGCAAGCTTACCTCAAGCGCCAGTACACCGCGATCGCCATTGTCGGCGTGATCGTCGCGGTGATTGTGGCCGTCTCGCTGGGCGCCATCCCGGCGGTCGGGTTCGTGATCGGCGCGGTGCTTTCGGGTGTCGCCGGGTTCATCGGCATGAACGTTTCGGTGCGCTCGAACGTGCGCACGGCTGCGGCCGCGATGACCGGCCTGCAACAGGGTCTGACGCTGGCGTTTCGTGCAGGCGCGATCACCGGGATGCTGGTGGCCGGCCTCGCACTGCTCGCGATTGCGTGTTTCTTCTGGTACCTGACCGGCCCCGGCGGATTGGCTCCTGACAGCCGTCCGGTGGTGATCGGCCTCACCTCGCTGGCGCTCGGCGCATCGCTGGTGTCGATCTTTGCGCGCCTTGGCGGCGGGATCTTCACCAAGGCCGCCGACGTCGGCGCCGACCTTGTCGGCAAGGTCGAGGCTGGCATTCCCGAGGACGATCCGCGCAACCCGGCGGTGATCGCTGACAACGTGGGCGACAACGTCGGCGACTGCGCCGGCATGGCGGCCGACCTGTTCGAGACCTACGTCGTCACTGTCGGCGCCACCATGGTGCTGACGGCGCTGCTGATGAAGGGCGCCGAGAACCTCGCCGCGCTGATGGCGCTGCCGCTGCTGATCGGCGGGGTGTGCATCGTCACTTCGATCATCGGCACCTATTTCGTGCGCCTCGGCGGCGGGAAGAACATCATGGGCGCGATGTACAAGGGCTTCCTTGTCACCGCCGTGCTGTCGGTCCCTGCCATCTGGTGGGCGATCAGCTATGCGCTGGGCGACATGGAAGGCGCGATTGCGGGCCAGGCCTATAATGGCCGCACGCTGTTCTACTGCGGCTTCCTCGGGCTGGTCATCACTGGCCTGATCATCTGGATCACCGAGTATTACACCGGCACCAACTATCGCCCGGTGCGCTCGATCGCCAAGGCTTCGGAAACGGGCCACGGCACCAACGTGATCCAGGGCCTTGCGATCAGCATGGAATCGACTGCGCTGCCGACGCTGGTGATCTGTGCAGGCATCATCATCGCCTTCCAGCTCGCGGGCCTGATGGGGATCGCCTACGCGGCCACATCGATGCTGGCGCTGGCCGGGATGGTCGTGGCGCTTGATGCCTATGGCCCGGTCACCGACAACGCCGGCGGGATCGCCGAAATGGCAGGGCTGGACGATAGCGTGCGCGAAAAGACCGATGCGCTCGATGCGGTCGGCAACACCACCAAGGCCGTGACCAAGGGCTATGCCATCGGTTCGGCGGGCCTTGCCGCACTGGTGTTGTTCGCCACTTACACCGCCGATCTGCGCGAGCTGTTCGAGGGTGTGACGGTCGATTTCAGCCTCGAAAACCCCTATGTCATCGTCGGGCTGCTGCTCGGCGCCTTGCTGCCCTATCTGTTCGGGGCGATGGGCATGACGGCGGTGGGCCGGGCTGCGGGCGAAGTGGTGAAGGACGTGCGCGACCAGTTCGCCAAGAACCCGGGCATCATGACCTATGAGGTCAAGCCCGACTACGCCCGCACCGTCGATCTCGTCACCAAGGCGGCGATCAAGGAGATGATCATCCCGTCGCTGCTGCCAGTGGCCGCGCCGATTGTGGTGTACTTCGTGATCACTGCGGTGGCGGGGCAGGCCAATGGCTTTGCTGCACTGGGCGCGCTGCTGCTCGGCGTGATCGTGGGCGGCTTGTTCGTCGCGATCTCGATGACATCGGGCGGCGGGGCGTGGGACAACGCGAAGAAGTACATCGAGGACGGCCACCACGGCGGCAAGGGTTCCGAGGCCCACAAGGCTGCGGTGACCGGCGACACGGTTGGCGATCCCTATAAGGACACCGCTGGCCCGGCCGTGAACCCGATGATCAAGATCACCAACATCGTCGCACTGCTGCTGCTCGCAGCACTGGCGGCTGGTGCTGCCTGATCCAGACGATGGCCCTCAAGTAGCGAAGCGGTAGGGCACCAAAACGCCCTCAAGTAGCGAAGCGGTAGGGCACCAAAACGCCCTCAAGTAGCGCAGCGGTAGGGCCGCGAAGACTCAACCCCGTCGGGAGCGATCCCGGCGGGGTTTATCTTTGCGCAGCGGCGTGTCCCCCCATCGGACACGGCCACCCGGCGCTGAGGCTTTCTTAATCGCGCTGTGGCATCACCTCCGGAACAGCCCGGATCGGCGCGGCATGGCAGGGTTAACGGCGATGGAGATGCAAGTTGCAGGCAGTTTCGCCCCGGCCGTCGTGCCGCATGGCGAACTGCGGCTGCTGACCCGCGCCGAGGTGGCCGAGCCCGCCTTCATCGCCGCGTGGGAGCGGCTGGCTGCGTACGCGGGCGAACCCAATCCCTTTTTCGAGCCGTGGTTCCTGCTGCCCGCGCTCGCCCAGTGGGGAGAGTCCGGTCGGGTGGTGACCAAGGCGTGGTTTGTGGGCGGACAGCTCGCCGGGCTGCTGCCGGTGGTGCGCACCGCCGCCTATTACGGCCACGTGATCACCCATGCGACCGGCTGGCTCCACGCCAACGCCTTCTGCGGCGCGCCCTTGATCCTTGCCGGGTACGAGGACGCCTTCTGGCGGGACATGCTCGCCCATTTCGATCACAGCGCACGCCGCGCGCTGTTCTGGCACCTGCCCAAGCTGCCTGCCGATGGCCCCGCCAATGCCGCACTTGAACGGGTGCTCGCAAGCCAAGGCACCCGCGCGCATTACCGCGTCGCCGAAGAGCGCCGCGCCTTGCTTTGCGGTGCCACCACTGCGGCCGACTATCTCGAAGCCGCGATGAGCGCGAAGAAACGCAAGGAACTGCGCCGCCAGCACACTCGCCTCGCCGAAGAAGGCGCGCTCAGCTTTGAGCGGATCGAGGGCGATGAGGCCCTCGCGGAATGGATCGCAGAATTCCTTGTGCTCGAAGCCGCCGGATGGAAGGGCGCGGGCGGCTCCGCAGTCGCCAGCGCGCCTGATACGCGCGCGCTGTTCACCGAAGCGTTGACAGGCGCTGCGGCCGCCGGGCGGCTTGAACGGCTCGCCTTGCGGCTCGACGGGCGCGCCATCGCTATGCTCGTGAACTTTGTGACGCCGCCGGGCGCCTTCAGCTTCAAGACCGCTTTCGACGAGGCCTATGCGCGCTTTTCTCCGGGGATGCTGCTGCAAATCGAAAACCTCGCGCTGCTCGAACGCGATGATGTCGAATGGGCCGATAGCTGCGCGGTCGAAGGCCACCCGATGATCGAACGCCTGTGGCGCGACAAGCGCCGCATGGTCAGCCGCAACGTCGCCATCGGCGGGCCGATCAGGCGCGGCCTGTTCCGCCTGTTGATGGCCTACGAAACACGATCCCGGAAACCCGAACGGACGAGCACGACATGAACGCCCCTGCCCATTTCTCCGATGCGCGCGCCGCGCCGATCTTCGATCCTGCCGCCTGCGCGAAGTTCGCGGCACACTACCCCGAACAGCCGCACATCCTGCGGCATGCGCTCACGAGCCACCCGCTGCTCGAGATCGAGGCGCTGGCCCAGCTCGCCGAGCGTCTGCCGCTGACAAGCGTTGAATACAACCGCGGCGATCTGCCGATTGGGATCGATGGCAAGCCGGGCTCGAACGGCCTCACCATTGCCGAAACCATCCGCAAGGTCGCCGAAGCGGAGAGCTGGGCCGTGCTCAAGAACATCGAGCAGGTGCCCCAATACCGCGATCTGCTGCTGGGTCTGCTGGACGAGATCCGCCCACAGATCGAGGCGGCGACCGGCGCGATGCTCACCCCGCAGGGCTTCATCTTCGTCTCCAGCCCGAATTCGGTCACGCCCTATCACTTCGATCCCGAGCACAATATTCTGCTCCAGATCTGCGGCACCAAGGTGATGACTCAGTTCCCCGCCGGCGACGCCCGCTTCGTGCCGGACGAGGCGCACGAGACCTACCATTCGGGCGGCCCGCGCGAGCTGAAGTGGGACGACGGCTTCCTTGCGCACGGCACCCCATTCCCGCTTGCGCCCGGCGAGGCGCTGTTCGTGCCTGTGATGGCACCGCATTTCGTGAAAAACGGCCCCGCCCCGTCGGTGTCGCTGTCGATCACCTGGCGCTCGGAATGGAGTTACCGTGAAAGCGACGCGCGGATCTTCAATGCGATGCTGCGGACGCGCGGGCTGAACCCCAGGGCGCCCGGCCGCTTTCCCCACCAGAACTACGCCAAGGCCTATGCCTTCCGGCTCTTGCGCAAGCTGGGATTGACGCGCGCGTAAAGCGCAAGCATGGCCTTGCGCCATGAGTGAGATCCCCACCAATGAAGAGTTGGTCGCAGGCCTGATCCGCCTGCTCACCGTCGAAAAGCGTGCCGCCGATGTTTACGCTGGCCCGCCGCAGCTCGACGGAATTGGGCGCGTGTTCGGCGGGCAGGTGCTCGCCCAGGCGCTCCAGGCCGCGCAAGGCACCGTCGCGGGCGGCAAGCTTGCCCATTCGCTCCACGCCTATTTCCTGCGTGGCGGGCGCGAGGGGGCTCCCATCGAATACAGCATCGCGCGCGACTTCGACGGCAAGAGCTTCGCCAACCGCCGGGTGGTGGCAGCGCAGGAGAACGAGGAAGGGATCGCAGTCCCCATTCTCAACCTCACCGCCAGCTTCCAGCAGCCCGAAGAGGGTCTTGAGCACCTGGATTCGCCGATGCCCGACGTCGTCGGCCCGGACGACCTGCGCCCTGACATCGATTTGCGCCGCGAGATCGCCGAACAATGGGGCGACCGGCTGAACGAACAACAGCGCCGCATGATGCTGCGCCCGCGCCCGATCGAGATGCGCACCATCGACCGTCTGCACTGGATGAGCCGCGAGCCGCGCGAGGCCCGCGCGCACAGCTGGTTCCGGGTCGCCGCGCCGATCACCGGGGCACATGATACTCCCGCGCTCCACCATGCGATCATTACCTACGCCAGCGACTTCACCCTGCTCGGCACCAGCGCCCTGCCGCATGGCCTCAGCTGGATGCGAAACGAACTGGTCGGCGCGAGCCTTGATCACGCGATCTGGTTCCACCGGGACGCGCGGGCCGACGAGTGGCTGCTCTATGCGACCGACGCGCCGTGGTCGGGCGGCGGGCGCGGGTTCAATCGCGGGCGGATCTTCAACCGCGCTGGCGAGCTTGTGGCGAGCGTCGCGCAGGAAGGGATGATGCGGCGCAGGAACGCGACGTAAGCATTCTCGTCATTGCGCGCGGATTGCGGCCCCTCCCAATGGCGAAGTTAATGCGCCAGCAGGACGGGCATTCGCGGCTGGCTCAGCATCTGACGCGTGACCCCACCGAACAAGAGCTCGGAAAGCCGTGCGTGCCCGTAGGCGCCCATCACGATCAGCGAGCATTCGCGCATCTGTGCGGCGGCAAACAGCGTGTCGGAAATCGCCGCCTCGCCTTGCGGAATTTCCACCAGCTCGCACTTGATTCCGTGACGGCTAAGGTACTGCGCGCCTTGGGTCAGGGGAAAGTCCGAAGCCCCCGGCGCGCCCGCCTCGACCACGCTTGCAAGGATCACCTTGCACGAACAGGCGAGCAGCGGCAGCGCGGCGCGCAGCGCGTGGGCACCCTCGGCCGAGCCATTCCAAGCGACCAGCATCGGCGCGCCGACATCGAAGCTGCGCGCATCACCGGGCACCACCAGAACCGGTGTCTGCGCCTTCAGCACCACCTCACCGACCAGCGATGAAGGCCCGCGTCCGTCCATGCCCGTCTCGGCCGGGCCGAGAATGACGATATCGGTGAGCCGCGAGGCTTCGAGCAGGCGCTGGGGCGCCATCCCGTAGACGAACCGCCAGTCCCACGGCACGCCTTCATGCTCGAGCTCCTGCTCGATCTGGGCGCGCAGCCTTTCGGCGTTCTCCCTGATCACCGGGATCGCCGCCGCAATCGCCGCGCCATAGACGTCTCCGGGGCTGAAAATCTCGTAGCTGACCGCCTGAAGGCAGGTGATGTGACCGTTGCACGCGCGGGCGATGTCGAGCGCAACCTGCAACCTTGCGGTCATGGCGGTATCGTGGTCGATGTGCAGCAGAATCGATTTCATCGCGTGTCTCCCATTGGTGGAGCGATCAATCGGCCCATTTCGTGCAGGCGGCCTTGATCGGGATCAAGTTTCGCAATCCCGCCGCGCCCCTTGCCAGCCTGCCGCTCCTCGCGCATCCTGTCGCCTGAGGGAGAGACCAATGCAGATCACGCGCCACCCGCCGGTCAGGACCAGCCTCGAGCCGTCGAACCACCCCTATCTGACAGGCCCGTGGACGCCGCTCCACGAGGAGGTCGACGTTGCCGAGCTGCCGGTGATCTCAGGCGCGATCCCCCCCGACATCGACGGCATCTACCTGCGCAACACCGAAAACCAGGTGCATCATCCGCTCGGGCGGCATCATCCCTTCGATGGCGATGCGATGATCCACCAGGTCAACATCTCAGGCGGCAAGGCGAGCTATCGCAACCGCTTCGTGCGCACCCATTGCTTCGAGGCGGAACAGATCGCCGGGCGCAGCCTGTGGGGCGGGCTGATGGACCCATGGGGAACCTCGTCACGCCCCGGCTTCGGCGCGCATGGCGGCCTCAAGGACACCGGCTCCACCGACATCATCGTCCACGCTGGCACCGCCTATGCAACGCTATACCAATGCGGCGAGGCGTGGATGCTTGATCCGGTCACGCTGGCCAGCCGCGGCAAGGCGCCGTGGGTGCCGCTCGACGGCATTTCGGCTCACCCCAAGGTGGACGAAGCCACGGGCGAGCTGATGTTCTTCAACTATTCCAAGCACGCGCCTTTCATGCATTACGGCGTCGTCGACCGGACAGGGGCGCTGGTGCACTATGTGCCCGTTCCGCTGCCCGGCCCGCGCTTGCCGCACGATATGGCGATCACGCCGAACTGGTCGATCCTCAACGACATGCCGCTGTTCTGGGACGAGGAACTGCTGACCCGCGACATCCATGCCGCGCGGCTGCATGACGGCATCCCGACCCGTTTCGGCCTCATCCCCCGCCACGGACAAAGCGACCAGATCCGCTGGTTCGAGGCCTCCCCGACCTATGTCCTGCATTGGACGAATGCGTATGAGGAAGGCGACGAGGTGATCCTCGAAGGCTATCATCAGGCCAAGCCGATGCCCGATCCGCTGGAGGAAATGGGCCGCTATAGCCACATGATGGCTTACGTGGACGAGCACTCCTTCCAGAGCCGCCTCCACCGCTGGCGCTTCAACCTGAAGACCGGCGAAACCCGCGAGGAGCGGCTCACCGACAAGATCGTCGAATTCGGGATGATCAACCCGGCCTACGCCATGCACAAGAGCCGCTACGTCTGGTCGACCACCACCCGGCCCGGCTGGTTCCTGTTCAACGGCTACGTCCGCCATGACACCCAGACGGGCGAGGAACAGGTCTACCGCCTGCCCGAAGGCGTCTATGCGAGCGAAAGCCCGATGATCCCGCGCAAACCCGCCTCACGTAGCGAAGCGGTAGGGCGCGAAGACGCCGGCTATCTGGTGACCTTCCTGATCGACGAGAACACCGGCACCTCCGAATGCGCGATCCTCGATGCTTCGGACGTCACCAAAGGCCCGATCTGCCGCCTCGCGCTGCCGCACAAGATCTGTTCTGGCACGCATTCGGTGTGGGTCGAGCACGACCAGTTGCGCGCCGACACGGCCTTCCACGCGCGGCGCTTCGCGGCCGCCTGACCACGCCCCCACTCGACACCGGTCGAGGCTCCGGCGTCGCTCGTCGCGGGCTTGGTTGCCCCTGCCCGAAGCCAAGCCTAGCCCATCCAATCGGATCAATTCCCGGGGAACTTCTGACATGACCTTGCGCCTTGCCCTCGCCGCCTCGACGGCGCTGCTGCTATCGCCGGTGCCCGCTCTTGCCCAGAGCGCGCCCGCACCTGCCCCCACCCTCTCCAAGCCAACCGCCCAGCCCGCCCAGTCCGAGCACGACAAGCTCTTCGCGCTGTTCGACGATGCCGACGCGCGCGACCTTGAACTCAACCCGCTCAGCCGGCTGTTCCGCGGCGACGAGGAGAACGCCGGGCGCCTCGGCGACCTGCTGACTGATTCGAGCTTCCTTGCCAGCCGCACCGACATCAAGCTCAACCTCGCGCTGCTGGCGCAGATCGACCGGGCGCAGCTGTCGGAGACCGACCAGCTCGCCTATGACGTGTTCCGGTACACGCAGGAGCGCAATCTGGAGGGTTACAGCGACGAAATTCGCGCGCTCACCGAAGTGCGCCCGCTCAACCACTTCTTCGGGCTGCACACCTTCTACCCGACCTTCGCCAGCGGCACCGGGGTCGCGCCGTTCAAGACCATGGCCAATTACGAGGACAACCTCACCCGCCACGACGATTACATCGCCTTCATCGACCGCGCGATCGCCAAGTTCCGCCAGGGCATGAAGAGCGGCGTGGTCGAGACCAAGCTGACGGTCGGGATCATGGTCACCCAGCTCGACACGCAGCTCGCCCAGCCGATCGGCGAGTCCCAGTACATGGGGCCGACGAAGACCTTTCCCGAGAGCTTCTCCGATGCCGACAAGGCGCGCCTGACCGCCGCCTACGACGCCAAGACCCGCGCCATTTACGCCGCCAACACGACCTTGCGCGATTTCCTGCGCGATGAATACCTGCCGGCCGCGCGCGACAGCATCGGCCTGTCGCAGATGAAAGGCGGGGCCAAGCTCTACGCGCGGGCGATCGAGGAATCGACCACCCTGCCGCTCGATGCCGAAACGATCCATCAGCTCGGCCTCTCTGAGGTCGCGCGGATCAAGTCCGCTCTCGAGAAGCTCCAGAAGGAGGTGAAGTTCAAGGGCACGCTCACCCAGTTCTTCGACTATGTCCGCACCGACCCCAAGTTCCAGCCCAAGAGCCGCGAGGGGCTGACCCAGTCCTTTTATGACATCGGCAAGCTGGTCGACACGAAGATCGGCACGCTGTTCTCACTGGTGCCCAAGTCCCCGCTGGAGATCCGCCCTTACGATCCGACAACCGAGAAGTTCGAGGCGGGCGGTTCCTACCAGTCGGGCTCGCCGGACGGGAAGCGGCCCGGGATCTTCTACTTCAACGCCTATGACCTGCCGAGCCGCCTTACGCCGGGCAACGTGACGCTGTACCTCCACGAGGGCTCTCCCGGACACCACTTCCAGATCAGCCTCGCGCAGGAGAACGAGGCGCTGCCGGCCTTCATGCGCTATGGCGGCACCACCGCCTATGTCGAAGGCTGGGCGCTCTATGCCGAGACGCTCGGCAAGGAGATGGGCTTCTACAAGGACCCTTGGAACCGCTACGGCACGCTCCAGGACGAGCAGCTGCGCGCGATGCGGCTGGTGGTTGATACCGGCATCCACGCCAAGGGCTGGACCCGCGACCAGGCAATCGACTTCATGATGGCCAACTCGGGCATGACCCGCACCGAGGTGATCGCCGAGGTGGATCGCTACATCGCGATCCCCGGACAGGCGCTCGCCTACAAGATCGGCGCGCTCAAGATCCAGGAACTGCGCGGACGCGCTCAGACCGCGCTCGGCACCAGGTTCGACATCAAGGCTTTCCACGAGCAGGTGCTGAACACCGGCGGTCTGCCGCTTACGGTTCTTGAAGCCAAGATCGACCGCTGGATCGCGGCGCAAGCGGCCAAGTAAACCGCAGCCCGGCATCCGCCGACGGCTCAGTCTGCCGCATTCCGTGCCCCGGTGGCCCGCTCCTGCGGGCACCGGGCCGCTGTCGTTCATCTGGCAGAAAGGCGCTGGTCAACACGCACACCCTCGCGCAATATCCAACCACGGACCGCTCAAGGGATCGCGGGCCGCAGCGCAGGAGCAAACACTGTGAAACCAACCTTTTCCCCGACCAGCACGATCGCCCTTGCGGCGGTGCTTGCCGCTACCGCCGCCGCCGGCCTTTCAGCCCAAACCAGGCCTGCCCCGAGCGATCAGGGCGAGGTGCTGACCACGGTCTACGGCTCGCTTCCCCCGCTCGCCGAGATGCAGGAAGGCCCGCGGATCACCGGCATCATCACCGCCCGCAAGGGATCGCGTCTTCAGATCACCGGCGATGACGGCACCGTCACCAGATTGACGCTTCACGCCGAGACCGAGATCCGCAGCCGCGGCGGCTTCCTGGGGATCGGCAACAAGACTTTCGACCAGAGCGCGCTCGGCAACGGACTGCCGGTTATCGTCAAGACCACGCGATATGGGCAGGGCTTGGTGGCGAGCGAAGTGCGCTTCAACGCAGACGACCGCCAGATCGCGGCGATGATCCGCGGCGGCACCCAGCAGCAGTTCGGCGAGCAGGGTGAGGCGATCCAGCAAAACGCGGCGGCCACCGAAGCGCTTCGCGGGCGTCTTGGCGACATCGACAAGTACAACGTCAAAAGCACCACCAACGTCTATTTCGACACCGGTAAGGCGGCGCTGACCCCGCAGTCCAAGGCAGAGCTGTGCAACGCGGCACAGACCGCCGACGCGAACCAGAACGCGCTGCTGCTGGTGCTAGGCTACACCGACATCACCGGTTCGCAGGAGCTCAACCAGACCCTGTCGGAAAAGCGCGCCGCTGCGGTGGTCAACCACCTCCAGCAGGTGTGCAAGTGGAAGCCCTACCGGATGCTGACCCCGACCGGCATGGCGACGGCTGACCCGGCCGCCGACAACACCACCGCTGCGGGCCGCGCGCAGAACCGCCGCGTGTCGGTCAACGTGCTGGTGAGCAAGGCGCTCGAAGGCGGCTAAGACAAGATGCGAGGGCCGCTGCGATGCGCGGCGGCCCACGTGTTCCTGGGATGTTTCACGTGAAACATCGCCAATAATCCCCCGCCAAGGCCGGTCTGGAGTGGGTCTGGACGGGGTCAAGCGGGGGTCTAGAGGGGGGTCTAGAGGGGGTCAGGCGCGCACCAATCCGCAACCCTGACCCCGCCCGGCCATCGACAGGCACCGCGCCCGCATCGCCGAACCCTTGCCTCACCCCCCCGCGTGCCTCACCCCCCCGCGTGCCTCACCCCCCTGCGTGGTAGAAATCATAGACCTTGCGCGCCACCGTCGCGCTGACGCCCGCGGCGCGCTGCAAATCCTCAAGCGATGCGCCCCGCACTTTCGATGCCGTGCCGAAATGCAGCAGCAGCGCGCGCTTCCTCGCCGGGCCGATGCCGGGGATCTCGTCAAGCGGCGAGGCGGTGATCGCCTTTGATCGCTTCGCCCGGTGCGCGCCGATGACATAGCGGTGCACCTCGTCGCGCAGGTTCTGGAGATGGAACAACAGGGGAGAACCGGGCGACAGCATCTTCTCGCGCCCGTCGGGGAAGTGGAACACCTCGCGCCCCTCGCGCCCGTGGCCCGGCCCCTTGGCGATGCCGACCACCGCCACCTCATCAGCAATGCCGTAATCCGCAAGCACGCGCATGACGCTCGACAGCTGGCCCTTGCCGCCGTCGATCAGCATCAGATCGGGGAGGATGGTTTCGTGCCCACCCGGCTTCGCATCCGCGCCCGGCTCGCCGCCTTGGTTCTCGGCCCCATCGGCAAAGCTGCGAAACCGCCGCCCCATCACCTCGCGCATCATCGCGAAGTCATCATTCGATTGCGCCTCGCGGATGTTGAACTTGCGATATTGCGATGTCTCGAAGCCCTCGGGCCCGGCAACCACCATCGCGCCCACCGCCTTGGTGCCCTGGATATGGCTGTTGTCGTAAACCTCGATCCGCTGCGGCGGGGCATCGAGCTCAAGGAATTCGGCCAGCTCGCGGTTGAGGCGCGCCTTGGTGCCGGTCTCGGCCAGCCGCCGCTCCAGCGCCTCGACCGCGTTGCGCTGGGCCTGCGCCATCAGCTTGCGCCGGTCGCCGCGTTCGGGGATCGAGAGGCCAACCTTGCGCCCCGCCACTTCAGACAGCGCGGCCTCGATCAGCTCGCGCTCGGGCACGTCGCGGTCGACGAGGATCGTGGGCGGCGGCGGCACCTCCTCGTAGAATTGCAGCATGACGCTCGCCAGCACCTGCGCTTCTTCCACGTCCGCCGTGTGGCGCGGGAAGAAGGCGCGGTGGCCCCAGTTCTGCCCGCCGCGAATGAAGAAGGCCTGCACGGTCATCTGGCCGTTCCGGGCCGCGAGCGCGAAGACATCGGCATCGCCCAGCCCGGCCGCATTGATCGCTTGGCTGCCCTGAATGAAGGTCGCCGCCCGCAGCCGGTCACGCAGCATGGCGGCAGTCTCGAAATCGAGATTGGCGGCCGCTTCGGCCATCTGCCGTTCCAGATCGGCCTGCACCGCGCCCGATTTGCCCGAAAGAAAGTCCTTCGCCTGGCCCACCAGCGCATCATAATCGGGCTCTGCAATCCGCCCCACGCACGGCGCCGAACACCGCTTGATCTGATACAGCAGGCAAGGCCGGTCGCGGTTGTTGAAGAAGCTGTCGGTGCAAGATCGCAGCAGGAACAGCTTTTGCAGCGCGTTCAGCGTCGTATTCACGCTCCCCGCGCTCGCAAACGGCCCGTAATAATTGCCCTTGGCCCGCCGCGCACCGCGGTGCTTCTGGATGCGCGGGAAAGCATGATCGGCGCGCAGCAGGATGAAGGGGAAGCTCTTGTCGTCGCGCAGCAGCACGTTGAAGGGCGGACGGAACCGCTTGATCAGCTGCGCTTCCAGCAGCAGCGCCTCGGCTTCGGAATTGGTGGTGACGATTT
>JAIYAL010000101.1 GCA_027489095.1 Erythrobacteraceae bacterium | reverse complement strand
CGGCATGAAGCAGGAAGACGCGCCCGATATCGCGCTTACGTGAGGGCGCTTTTTTAAGCCCCGTGGGCTAAAGGGCGGGCCATGCGCACAGTTCTCGTCACCGGTTCGGCCGGGTTCATCGGCTTCCACCTCTCGCAATTGCTGCTGGAAGAGGGTTTCCGCGTCGTCGGCTATGACGGGATGACCGACTATTACGATGTGCGGATCAAGCAGCGGCGGCACCAGATGCTGCTCCAGCATCCGCATTTCAGTTGCACCGAAGGCATGCTCGAGGATTTCGATCGCTTGCATGCGCTGGCGCTGGCGGAAAAGCCCGACGTTATCGTCCATCTCGCTGCGCAGGCGGGTGTGCGCTACAGCCTCGAAAATCCGCGCGCCTATATCGAGGCGAACCTGATCGGCACCTTCAACGTGATGGAATGCGCGCGCGAACTCGGGGTGGATCATCTGCTGATGGCCTCGACCTCGTCGGTCTACGGCGCCAACACCGAGATGCCCTTCACAGAACTCCAGAAGGTCGACACGCCGCTGACACTCTACGCTGCGACCAAGAAGGCCAATGAGGCGATGGCGCACTCCTATGCCCACCTCTGGAACCTGCCGACCACGATGTTCCGGTTCTTCACGGTCTACGGGCCGTGGGGGCGTCCGGACATGGCGCTGTTCAAGTTCACCCGCGGGATCCTCGAAGGCACGCCGATCGACATCTACAATGACGGCGACATGTTCCGCGACTTTACCTTCGTCACCGATCTGGTGCGCGGCATTCGCCTGCTGATCGACACCGCGCCGGTGCGGCCTGAGGCACCGGAGGACATTACCGAGGGTGACAGCCTCTCCCCCGTCGCGCCGTTCCGGGTGGTCAATATCGGCAATGGCGACAAGGTGCGGCTGATGGACTTCGTCGAGGCGATCGAGGCCGAGTGCGGGCGCGAAGCGGTGAAGAACTTCATGCCGATGCAGACCGGCGATGTCCCCGCGACCTGGGCCGACGCCTCGCTGCTCAAGACGCTAACGGGCTACGCGCCGCAGACCCCGTTCCGTGAGGGCGTGGCGCGGTTCGTTGCGTGGTACCGGGATTATTACGCGGTTTAACCCGGCTTCTTTTCACCCTTGGTGAGCGGCGCGGGAGGCGGGGTCTGGCCTTCGCCCGGTAGCGTGCCGTCTCGCTCGCGTTCGAGCCGCTGCATGTATTCGCGCTCGATCATCTCGACGCGTTCCTGCTCGGCGGCGGCCTCGGCGTCGATGGTGGAGAGACGGTCTTGGCGCGCCTGTTCGATCAGCAGCCCGAAGCGGACAGCGTCTTCCTCGGACTTGTCCTTGTAGGCGGCCTCGATGAACTTCTGGTTGCACCCGGTGAACCCGCCCGCGCCGGCGGGAGAGCAGCTCATCGCGCCGAAATCGCCGACATACTTGATCTCCTCGACCTGCTGCGCCCACGCCTTGTTTTCGGGCGAGTCGCTGTAACGCAGGTTCGACGGAATCCGGTAGCGGTCGGCCTCGACAAGGATCTCGCAGACCACCACTTCGCCGGGCTGCGCCTTGGGGCACTCCGAGGCGTCGTAGGCGATCACCATGTTGATCTTTTCGCCCGCGCTCTGCGCGGCGGCGGGGCTGGCACCGGCGGCGGCGAGAAGCGAAAGGGCAGCAGGGGCGAGCAGGTGCTTCATGGCGCTTGATTTCCTATGTCGGTGCACGGGAGTGCGTGACTGTTCAAGTGATGCCCCCGCGTGAGGGGGCTTGTCTAGTCCGCACCGACTGAACCCTTGGTGAAGCCGACACAAAAGCGCGCTCTGGTTAGCGAAATGTTGAGTCCTGTTAAGATAGCTTCTCGCGCATGGACGCCAACATCGCAGTCGTGGGCCTAGGCTATGTCGGCCTGCCAGTCGCCGTCGCCCTCGCGGAGCGGCTGGCCAGCGAAGGTGTGCGCGTCACCGGTTACGACATCGCCGCCGGGCGCGTGGCGCAGCTCAAGGCCGGCCACGACGCGACCCACGAAATCGACGACAATCGGCTGGCGTCATGCGGCCTTGCCTTCTCGGACGACCCGGCGGTGCTGGCGGATGCGACGATGATCATCGTCACCGTCCCCACGCCGATCACCGAGGAGCGCCGTCCCGACCTCAGCCCCTTGCAGCGCGCCTGCGAGACCATCGGCCCGCGCCTCCAAAAGGGCGCGCTGGTCGTGTTCGAATCCACGGTTTTTCCCGGCGTGACCGAAGACATCTGCGGACCATGGCTGGCAGCGCATTCCGGCCTCTCGCAGGGAAGCGACTTTGCGCTCGGCTACAGCCCCGAGCGAATCAACCCGGGCGATCACGTGCACCGGCTCGAATCGATCACCAAGATCATCGCCGCCGATAGCGAGCCCGCGCTCGAGCGGATGCGTGCGGTCTATGGGAGGATCGTCGACGCGGGGCTGCATGAGGCGCCCTCGATCAAGGTCGCCGAGGCGGCCAAGGTGATCGAGAACACTCAGCGCGACCTCAACATCGCGCTGATGAACGAAATTGCGCTGATCTTCGACCGCATGGGCCTGGCCACCCGCGATGTGCTGGCGGCGGCGGGCACCAAGTGGAACTTCCTGCCCTTCACCCCCGGCCTCGTCGGCGGACACTGCATCGGGGTCGATCCCTTTTACCTCACCGCCGCGGCAGAGAAGCTCGGCTATCGCCCCGAGGTGATCCTCGCCGGACGGCGCATCAACGATGCGATGGGCCAAGCGATCGCGCAGAAGGTCGTCAAATTGCTGATCGGGCAAGGGGTCTCCCCATGCCGCGCGCGGGTCGGCGTGATGGGGCTGACTTTCAAGCAGGACGTGCCCGACATCCGCAATTCCAAGGTGCCCGATATTCTCGACGAGCTGCGCGAATACGGGATCGAGGCGCTGGTCAGCGACCCGCTTGCCGACCCGGAGGCGGCGCGGCGCGAATATGGCCTGACCCTGAGCCCGTCGAGCGCGCTGGTGCAGCTCGATGCGCTGGTGCTGGCGGTGAACCACGCCGACTATCTCGCCAATCCGTCAGACCTCGTCGCTCGCGTTCGCGCAGGCGGGGTGCTGGTCGACGTCAAGAGCGCGCTAGACCGCGAGGGATTGCCCGAGGAACTGGTTTACTGGAGCCTTTGATGCACACCCGCATCCGCAGGCGCGACCGCGTGGCCTCGGGGTCGCTGCGCGACCGGGCCATCGCACTTCCGCGCGGCTTGTCCTAGACCCGCTCGCTCAGCCTGATCGCAATCCGGCACCCCAGCCGGATGACGCCCGACAGCAGCGGATAGGCCGGCGCGCGTTCGGCGCCGTTCGCCATCGCCGATTCGAGGTGCTCGCGCTCCTCGGCGCGGAAGGCCTCGATCATTTCGGCGAGTTCGGGATCAGCCCCGGTCGCTTCGAGCCTGTCGAGCTGGTCGCTGTAATGCTTGTCGATTTCAGTCTCGACAGCTGCGGTGCAGGCCATCGCCGCTTCCGGTCCGAGAAGCGCCGTGCCCGCGCCCAGCGCATAGCCAGCTGCCGACCAGAAGGGATGCAGCGCCGTGGGCCTGACCCCGCGCCTGACCAGAAGCGCATCGAACTTGGCGCGGTGCTCGGCCTCTTGCGCGGCCATGTGGCGGATCTCGGCCGAATGCGGCCCACGGTCGCCCATCACGGCAAGCTGGCCCTCGTAGATGCGGGTCGCGCCGAACTCGCCGGCCTGGTCGACCCGGATCATCCTTTGGAGTTCGCGCTTTTCCATCATTGGCTCCTTTGCCTGACCCCTACTTGCGATACGCAGCCAACGCCACCACGGCTGCACCGCCCAGGCACGAAATCAGGAAATTGAACCCCGCAAGCGATATGCCAAACAAGCTCCAGGGCGCGGCGTCACAGCGGATCAGCGGCGCGTCGGCGAAGTTGGTGATGTCGATCCCGGCCCCCGGCCGGGAGCAGGCGGTGATCCCTTCCCACCAGTGATACTCGACGCCCGCGTGAAAGCCGCCGATCAGTCCCGAGGTGATGATCGCGAGGCCCGCGAGCGCGGTCCACACCTGCGGGGGCTTTGCCACATAGGCGACCAGCCCGAGCGCGAGCGCGGCGAAGTGCGGGTAGCGTTGCCACCAGCACATCTCGCATGGGAACAGCCCAAAGCCGTATTGCGACACGTAAGCCCCGCCGAGCAGCGCAGCCGGGATCAGCACGGCGAGCGTGCGGGCCTTCCCCACATTGTCCATCGCTGATGCCCTACTTTTTCGCCGAGCCGCGGGTAACTGTCACAGGTCGCAGCGCCACGCTGCTCTTGGTCGTGCGGCGCAGCGTGTCGAGCGCGTAGTTCAGCTGGAAATCCTTGATCCCCTGCGCATCAAGCTGCGCGGCGGTGAGCTGGAAGCGCGGATCGGCGATCCTGTCCTTCTCCATCGCCTCGTCCTTGACCGCCAGTTCGTTGATGAGGTGACCGCGCAGGTCGCTTTCGCGGGTCTGGTACTTCATGCGCAGCACGTAATCGGGGTCGGAAATCTGCGGCACGGCGATGTCTGGCTTGATCCCGCCTTCCTGCACCGAGCGCCCCGAAGGCGTATAGTAGCGCGCCGTCGTCAGCTTCAATGCGGCATCCTTGCCGAGCGGCAACAGCGACTGGACTGAGCCCTTGCCGAAGCTGCGCTCGCCCATGACCAGCGCGCGGCGGTGATCCTGAAGCGCACCAGCGACGATCTCGGAAGCCGAGGCGGAGCCGGCGTTGATCAGCACGATCAGCGGCACGCCCTCGGCCATGTCGCCGCGATACACGGTCTCGGCATCGTAGAGCATCGTCTCGCCCCGCGCGCGGCCACGCTGGCTGACGATCCGGCCATCGGTCAGGAACAGATCGGAAAGCGCCACGGATTCATCGAGGCTGCCGCCCGGATTGTTGCGCAGGTCGAGCACCAGCCCGCTGATCCGGCCGCCCGGTGCCTTCTTCCTGAGCGACTGCCACTCGGCAAAGACATCAGCGCCGACATTGGCTGAAAACTCGTTGACGGTGATGACGCCGATATTGCCCGACTGGAGCTCGGACGTGACCGGCTCAAGCTCGATCACCCCGCGGGTGACGTCAACCTCAAGCGGCGCGTCGCGGCCCTGTCGGAAGATCGTGAGCCGGATCGATGTGCCGGTCGGCCCGCGCATCTGTGCGACGGCATCATCGAGCTTGGTGTCGACGATCAGCTTGCCGTTGAGGTGGGTGATGAAGTCGCCCGCTTTGATCCCGGCGGCATCCGCCGGGCTACCGCGGAACGGCGAGACGACCTTGACCGCGCCGTCCTCCATCACGACCGACAGGCCGAGGCCGGAATACTGCCCGTCGATCATGGTTTCCAGCCGCTGGAGATCGCCGCCGTCGAGATAGGCCGAGTGCGGATCGAGCGAGGCCAGCATGCCATCAATCGCGCCGCGGATCAGCTTCTCGTCGTCAACCGGCTCGACATAGCTTGCCTTGACCCGCTGGAACACCGCGAAGAACTTGGCGAACTCCGGGCCGGCACGGCCATCGACCTGAGCCATGGTGGCAGTGGTGGCGGGGATCAACGCGACGGCAGTGACCAACGCGGCGCTGCGCAGGAGAGCGGCGATTTTCATGAGACGGGACAGACTCCTTTGTCGCGCGAATGTATAGGCTTGCCGAGCTTAACGCCAGATAGACGCACGCAGATCCAAGTGCGTGTTCCGCCAAGGGGCAGTCTGGCCACCAATTCTTGGCCCTCCGATGCGATTATCTCACATATTGCAAAGGGTTGACCGGCTTTCCGTCACGCCGCAGTTCGATCGTCAGCGGCTGCACGCCGCCGCTGGCGCGGCCGACCGGGCTGCCGCCGATCACGCGATCGCCGACGGCGACGTCGAGCCGCTCGAGACCGGTGACGAGGCTGGTCCAGCCGGCATCGTGTTCGATGATGACGATTCGCCCGAAACCGCGATAGGCTCCGGCAAAGGCGACCCGGCCACGCCCCGGGGCGACGACCTGTGCGCCCTTGACCGGCGCCAGGGTCAGCCCGGCGTTGGCGAGCCCGCTTTCACGCTTCGCTCCGAAACCAACAAGCGTGCGGCCCTGCACGGGGAGCTGGAAATCGCTTGGCGGGGGTGCGCTGGCGAGCGGCGGGGGCGTGTATGCTGGCGCGGCAGGCAGGGCAGCGCGCAGATCCTCTGGCCGCAGCACCGGCCCCGGCAGCGCCGCCAGCTCACGCCGCAGCGCCGCCACCTGCCCCAGCTTGTCGACCAGCCCATCAAGATCGCGCGCCTCCTCGCCCAGTGCCAGCGCACGCTCGGCCTCGCGCAGCGCCGCGCCCTTGGCATTGCGCGAGGCAAGGCGCTGCTGCTGTTCGAGCGCGGTAAGCTCAGTCCGCCGCTGGCGCAGCGCCGTTTCGCCGTCACGCAGCGCGCCAAGCGCGCGGGCAGCCTGCGCTTCAAGCGCGCGGCCGCGGTCGAGCTCGCTCCTGAGCGCGGTGGTGCGGGCCCGGATCTGCGGCACCGCGCTGGCGAGCACGGCGCGCAGGTGCACCACGTCCTTGAGCGAGCCGGGTTGCAGCGCCGACAGCGCAAGCGGGCGCCGCGCCGCAACCTGGAGTGCGGCGGCGAGGCGCGCAGTCGGTGCCTG
Organism: Erythrobacteraceae bacterium; assembly: GCA_027489095.1. GTDB lineage: Bacteria > Pseudomonadota > Alphaproteobacteria > Sphingomonadales > Sphingomonadaceae > Erythrobacter. The sequence goes on along the minus strand of JAIYAL010000101.1, from coordinate 13,497 downwards.
CTTGGCGGCGAGTCTTGCAGTAAGACGCGCGCGCTGGTCCTTCGCAATGGTGAGCCGGGCGCGGGCGATCTCGATGTCGGCTTCGGCCTGCTGGATGCGTGCGGCGAGCGCGGCGGTCTCGTTGGCGGTGCGCTGGGCGGCCTCGGTGGCAGCCTCGGCATCGGAGGTGAGGCGGGCGGCGCGGCTCTCGGCAAGACGGCTCTCGCGGGTGGCGCGGACGAGCGCGGCTTGCGCATCGCCGGGATCAAGCAGCGCCGTGGCCGGGGCAGCCTCGCTCGCGGGCATGGTGACAGCCAGCATCGCACCGATGCCGAGTATCGCCGCCGTGACAGTCAGGATCCAACGCCGCCGCATGGCGACCTCATGCCCGATGATAGGGATGGCCTGCAAGGATTGTGGTGGCGCGGTAGAGCTGCTCCATCAGCATCGCGCGGGCCATCATGTGCGGCCAGGTCGCTGGGCCAAAGGCGAGCAGCAGGTCGGCTGCGGCCCGCTCGGCAGCCGAATGCCCATCCGCCGCGCCAATCATGAAACGCGTTTCGCGCACGCCCTCGTCACGCCAACGCCCGAGCAGATGCGCGAAATCCTCCGACGCCATCGCCTTGCCGCGTTCATCGAGCAGCACGGTACGGTGCGGGGACAGCGGCTCAGCCACCTTGCCCGCGCCTGTGTCCGGCCATTCAGTAAGCTTCACGGGCCAAGTCAACCGCTTGGCATAGCGATCGACCAAATCACCTTCCGGCGACCGGCCAATCTTCCCGCGCGCGATGATGTGGAGGAGAATAGCTCAGACCCCGGTGAAGCGGACTGGAACGGGCCGCAGGCCCGCAAGGCCGACCGGCCGCCCGCAGCGACGCGGCCATCAGGCCGCATGAGCGAGGATTTCGCAGCCCGGATGGGCTGCGGAACACAAATCAGTTTCTACCCAGCATCGACGCTTCCGAGCCCTCGAACGACCACATCCGTTCGAGGTTGTAGAAGGTGCGCACTTCGGGACGGAACAGGTGGATCACCACGTCGCCCGCGTCGATCAGCACCCAGTCGGCAGCCGGAAGGCCTTCGACCCGCGCGTGGCCGAAGCCGGCCTTCTTGATCTGTTCGGCGAGCTTTTGCGCCATCGACGCGACCTGCCGGGTCGAGCGCCCGCTGGCGATCACCATGTGATCGGCGATCGAGCTTTTCCCTTCGAGCGGGATCGTCACCACGTCCTGTGCCTGATCATCGTCGAGCTGCGAGAGCACCAACTGGTGCAGCGCGTCGGTGCTCATCTCAGACTTGCCCAGCGTTTGGGCGAGGTTGGCTGCGGCTTGCACCGGGCCAAGCGGAAGGGATGCGAACAGTGCCTCGGTCATGGGCAATCGGGTATCTCCAGAGGGCGGGGCGATGGGAGCGCACATCACGCGAACGGCCAAGCGAGAATGCCGAAACGCCGCGATAGCGCCTCATGCGTCCTCCTCTGACCGGACTTTGCGGAATGTCAGCCGATCGCGCGCATGAGACCCATGGTTATCCTCGGCCCGATCCTTCCCGAGATATGCCTCGGCCCACCCGGCATTGGCACGGCGGAGCGCCGTGGCCGAGCGGTGGTCTGGATCGAAACGCAATAACACCAGGGCCGGCGCGCTCCATTGCCCCCGTTTCCGAATGCTGGCAGCGGGCACGCGATAGCGCCTGAGCCAGGCCATGGCGGGGCTCGTCATGGCCGCTCCATCATAGCCCGGCCTTGCAACCACTGCAATCGGCATTGTCCGCGCCAGCCGCCGCCAGTCTTTCCAGCGGTGCAACTGGGCGAGATTGTCGGCCCCCATCAGCCACACGAAGCGCCGCTTGGGATAGCGCCGGACGAGCTTTGCCAGCGTATCGACGGTGTAGCGGGTGCCGAGCTGCTGTTCGATTGTCGTGGCCACGATCGGCGCGCGCCGGGCCTGCGCGCGGGCCGAGAGCAGCCGTGCAGGCAGCGGTGCCATCCCGGCCTCAGGCTTCAGGGGATTGCCGGGGGAGACCAGCCACCAGGTCTCGTCCAGCCCGAGCGCCTCGGCGGCGAACAGCGTGATTCGCCGGTGCCCGCCATGCGCGGGGTTGAAGCTGCCGCCGAGGAGGCCGGTGAGGACGGGATTTGCGCTCATCCGGGGCTCAGGGACGGGTCTGGCCGCTCCCACGCACCTGCCACTTGTAGGTCGTGAGCCCCTCGAGCGCGACTGGGCCGCGCGCGTGGAGCCGGCCGGTGGCGATCCCGATCTCCGCGCCCAGCCCGAACTCGCCCCCGTCCGCAAATTGCGAGGAGGCGTTGTGCATGACAATGGCGCTGTCGACCTCGGCGAGGAAACGCTCGGCGGCAGCGGCGTCATCGGTGACAATCGCATCGGTATGCGCCGAGGAATGGCGCGCGATGTGAACAAGCGCGACCTCCAGCCCATCGACCATGGCGACCGAAAGGATCGAATCGAGATATTCAGTGTCCCAATCATTGGCGCTCGCCGGGATAACGCGCGGGTCAAGCGCCTGCGCACGGCCATCGCCGCGCACTTCGCAGCCATGGTCGATCAAAGCAGAGACGAGCGCCACGCTTTCCGGGAAGGCCGAATCGATCAGCAGCGTCTCCATCGATCCGCATACGCCCGTGCGGCGCAGCTTGGCGTTGAGCGCGATTGCGGTCGCCATCGCCGGGTCGGCCGCAGCGTGAACATAGGTGTGGTTGATGCCATCAAGGTGTGCGAGCACGGGCACCCTTGCCTCGGCCTGCACCCGCGCAACGAGGCTCTTGCCGCCGCGCGGCACGATCATGTCGATCAGCCCGCTCGCGGTGAGCATCGCGCCGACACAGGCCCGGTCTTGCGAGGGGATCAGCTGCACCGCATCTGCAGGCACGCCGCCCGCGACGAGGCCTTCGACCAGCGCGGCATGGATCGCGCGGTTGGAATGCACCGCCTCGCTCCCCCCGCGCAGCAAGGCCGCATTGCCCGCCCGCACACACAGCGCAGCAGCATCGGCGGTGACGTTGGGACGGCTCTCGTAGATGATCCCGATGGTGCCGATGGGCACGCGGATTCGCTGGAACTTGAGCCCGTTGGGCTGCTCGCTCGAATCGATCACCTGTCCGACCGGATCGGGCAGATCGGCGACCGCCGCGACCGCATCGGCGATGCCGGCCAGCCGCGCCTCGTTCAGCGCCAGCCGGTCGAGCATGGCCGGACTCAGCCCGTTCGCCTCGCCCGCGGCAAGGTCCTGCGCGTTGGCGGCGAGCACCCCCGGGGTGGCTGCGCGCAGCGCATCTGCGGCACGGTGGAGCGCTGCGGCGCGGACGGTGCTGGGCATCGCGGCAAGCTGGCGCTGGGCCAGCCGCGCCGCGCGGGCGAGCTGCGTCACGAGCGCGGCAGGATCGGCGGGCGATAGGGGCGCAGGGCTGCTAGTCATCCGCCGCTCCCTAGCACTCTGGCAACGGTCTGTCAGGCCTGCCGTCCGGTCTTGCGAATCGGCTGGCGCCCGGTGCCGCGCAAGGATCGCGTCCCGCCGAGTCCGAATGTTGCACGGCACGCGCGTTTCATCGTGAATCCGCTGCAATTCACCTGTGTGGCCGATATAGGATTCGACCATAGGTAAGCCCCCTGTTAGCGCGCAGCCCCAAGGGCAGTCATAACATAACCGGGGCGCCAGTCAGTGAAACACACCGCACAAGCGTGGGGCGACCGGCTGCGGCTGTGGTTCCCGGATCGCGAATTCTTCATGCGCGCCGACGGGCAGGTGCGGTTCATCAAGCTGTCCTCGAAGCTCCAGATCCGCGTCGCTGCGGCCATTGTTGGCGTGGCCGCCTTGTGGCTTGTTTCGCTCGCGGTCATGGCCTGGGGGCAATACCGCGCCGAGGCCGACCTTGCCTCCTTCGTTGAAGAAAAGGCAAGGGTCGCCACCGCCAGCGAGCGGCTGGACGCCTATGGCGGCAATCTCGACAAGGTCGTGGACGATCTGGAGCAGCGTCAGAAATTCCTCGAGGAGATGGCACGGATGCTGCCCGAGGACATGGTCAAGGAAGGTGCAGCCAGCGGCACGATCACCGATTCGACCGCCGAAGCCGGGGAGACCGTGAAGAAGGTCAGCACCCTTATCCCCGAGGCCAAGGGTCTTGCCGAGATCGAAGCGCGCCAGCTTGCCTATGTCGAACGGCTCACCCGCTTCGCCGATGCCCGCGCCCGCCGTGCCGAGGCCGCGATGCGCAAGCTCAATCTCGATCCCAAGTCCATGACCCGCGCGGCGCAGCAGGCGATGGGCGGCCCCTTCGAGGCGATCTCCGGCGCTGACGACCCGCGGTTCGAGCGGCTCGGCCTCAGCCTCGCGCGGATGACGGTGCTCGAACGTGCGCTCGACGGCATTCCGCAGGTCGTCCCCGCCAGTGTTGAGAACATCACCTCGGGCTTCGGCTACCGCCGCGATCCCTTCAACGGGCGCGGCGCAATGCATGCCGGGATCGACTTCAAGGGCGCGATCGGCTCACCGATCTACGCCGCCGCCGGTGGCCGCGTGACCTTTGCGGGCCGCAAGTCCGGCTATGGTCAGGCGATCGAGATCACCCATGGTAACGGGATGTTGACCCGTTACGCGCACCTCTCGCGGATCGGCGTCACGGTCGGCCAGAAGGTCGGCGCCGGGTCCACCATCGGCGGGCTCGGCAGCACGGGGCGTTCGACCGGGCCGCACCTGCATTTCGAAGTCCGCATCAATGACCGCGCGGTCAATCCGCGCCCGTTTCTGGAGGCCGCACCCGATGTTCTCAAGGAAGTCCGCGCAACCGGAACAGCCAAACCACTTGGCCGCCCCGCCGCCCGCGCGGCCCGCTAACAGGAGCAGCACCATGGCCAATGGCTCGACCTTCTCGGTGATCGGCGCGGACGTGACGATCAAGGGCAATATCAGCGCCTCGGCCGATCTGCACATCGACGGCACGATTGACGGCGACATTACCTGCGCCTCGCTGGTGCAGGGCGAGAAGAGCAGCATCTCCGGCGCCGTGGTCGCCGAAAGCGCGCGGCTTTCCGGCAAGGTCACCGGATCAATCAGCGCGCGCGAGCTGGTGATCCTCAAGACCGCCCGCATCGAGGGTGACGTGCATTACGACGCGCTGACCATCGAACAGGGCGCTGAGGTCGACGGCCGCTTTGCCCCCAACGCTCGCCAAGCGGTCAAGGCCGTGCCGACCGCGCAGGCCGAAGCGGCGGAATAACACCCCCTGGATACGCGATGTTTCACGTGAAACACCCTTCCAGCACGCAGCTGGAGGGGGTCTAACCGGGGTCTAGAGGGGGTCTATGACGCCCCTGGGGCGCGCTTTGCGCAGCCTAAAGCACCTCGGCCCGCAGGGTCTTGCGATCCAGCTTGCCGATCATCGTCTTGGGCAGGCTTTCGCGCACCACCACCTGGTCGACCCGTTCGTGCTTGCCGACCTTGGCGTTGAGCCACGCTGCCAGCTCCTCACCCGTCGCCAATGCGCCCTCGTTCAGGGTGACATAGGCGCGCGGAACCTCGCCGCGTGCATCGTCCGGCACGCCGATCACCAGCGCTTCCTTCACTGCGGCGTTCTCGAGGATCACGTCCTCGACCACGCTCGGGAAGACCTTGAATCCATTCACCGCGATCATGTCCTTGATGCGGTCAACGATCTCGAGGAAGCCGTCCGCGTCGATCCGCGCGACATCGCCGGTGCGCAGATACCGCTTGCCATCGCGCTCCACGAAGGTCTCGGAATCGGTCTCGGGCCGGTTCCAGTAGCCGCGCATCACCTGCGGGCCGTGCACGGCAAGCTCACCCGGCTCGCCTTCCGGCGCAAGCCGCCCTGCATCTTCCTTGTCGAGCAGGATCACCTCGGTCCCCGGCACCAGCTGGCCGATCGTGCCGCGCTTGCGGGTGCCCTCGTAAGGGTTGACCGAGACCACGCCTGCGCTTTCGGTGAGGCCATAGCCCTCCACCAGCCGCACCCCGGTGGCCGCCTCGAACCGCTCGTGCACCGGGCCGGGCATTGGCGCGCCGCCCGAGATGCAGACCTTGAGCGTGGAAAGATCGGTCTTGGCGAGATCAGGGTGATCGAGCATCGCCTGGAACATCGTCGGCACGCCGGGAAAGCCGGTGCAGCGATACTGCTGGATTGTCGCCAACACCTGCTTCGTCTCGAACCGCGGCACCATCGCGATCGATGCGCCCGTGACGCAGGCGTGATTGAGCAGCGCGGTGTTGGCGAAGACATGGAAGAACGGCAGCGCGCCCATGAACACCTCGCCCGCAGCATTGCCGAAGGGATTGATCGCGGCGACCTGCTGGGCGTTCACCGAAAGCTGGTCATGCCCCAGCATCGCCCCCTTGGGCCGTCCGGTGGTGCCGCCGGTATATTGCAGCAAGGCGAGATCCTGCGGGGTCACGTCGGGGCCGGTGAAGGCGCCAGCGGGGGTCATCTCGGCCCAGCTTTTCACGGCCGCGCCATAGGCGACATCCGCGATCTGGCTGCGCTTGAGCAGCTTCAAAGCTAGCCCCTTGTACCACGGCAGCATGTCCGCAAGGCGGCCCACCACCAGCGTTTCGAGCGCCGAGCCTTCGAGCACCTTGTGCGCGGTCTTGGTGAGTTCCGGCACGTCGAGCGTCACCAGCACCCGCGTGCCGCTGTCGCCGACCTGCCAGCTCAGCTCATCGACCGAATAGAGCGGCGAGAAATTCACCACCACCGCGCCCGCCATCATCGCGCCGTAGTATGCGGCGGCGTAGATCGGCACGTTGGGCAGGAACAGGCCGACGCGGTCGCCCTTGGTGATGCCGATGCTGGTAAGGCCCAGCGCGAAGGCCCGCGCCTGCGCGTGGATCTGGCGGTAGGTGTACGTGCGCCCGAGGAAGTGCAGGAACGGCGCTTCGGGGTTCCGGCGCAGGGTGCGCTCGAACATCGCGTGCAAGCTCATCGGCTCGAACGTGGTGCCGAGCGGGGTCGGATGGTGATAGGCGGGGGCGAGCGCGACGCTACTGACAGTCATGTCAATAATATTGGCGCACAATCGCCCGTCACACAAGCGAAAGTCAGCGTCTTGGGGGGTTTCAAGCAGCCCAAAAGCAACGTCGCCCCGGACGTGATCCAGGGCTCGGCTTCTTCTTCGGTCGCGTGGAACCGGAGTGAGCCAAGCCCCGTGTCAAGCACGGGGCGACGATCTATTGGTTTTGAGGCTCAGCCTCTCAGATAAACCCGCTCTCGGGATCGATCTTCTGTTCGGCGGCTTCGGCAGCGCGGCGGGCGGCGAGCCATTCTGCGGCTTCGGCTTCCTGCGCGGCGGCACCGGCGGCCTTGACGTTGGCGTCACGCTCGGCGCGCAGTTCCTCGATCAGCTTCTCGCGATCATTGCGGTCACTGCGCACGGGCGCTTCGGCGTCCTCGGTGATCCCGGCGCGCTTGGCGGCCTTGGCGACCATCGCGTCCAGTTCGCGCTGCGAACACAGCCCGAGCGTCACCGGATCCTTGGGCTGGATGTTCGAGATGTTCCAGTGCGTGCGATCACGCAGCGCGCCGATGGTGTTGCGGGTGGTGCCGATCAGCTTGCCGATCTGCGCATCCGACACCTCGGGGTGGTTGCGCAGGATCCAGGCGATACCATCGGGCTTGTCCTGACGCTTCGACACAGGCGTGTAACGCGGGCCCTTGGTGCGGGTCACTTCGACCGGCGCCTTGTGCATCTTGAGCGAGTAGGTCGAGTCGGCCTGCCCGAGTTCAATTTCGCCCTGCGTCAGCTCGCCCGCGTGCACCGGATCGCGCCCGGTGTACTTGCTGCCCGCCAGATCGTCGGCCATCGCCTGCACTTCGAGGATGTGCAGCCCGCAGAACTCGGCGATCTGCTCGAACGAGAGCGCGGTGTTGTCCACCAGCCAGGTCGCGGTGGCATGCGGCATCAGCGGCTTGGGCTGATTGATCGCCATGGGAAATCTCCGTTGAAAATAGAAGGGCCGCCCCTTTCGGAGCGGCCACATTGGATTCCCGGATAGGCGAAGACGCGCAAAACGGCAAGCAAACCTTGCTTCAATACGCAAGCGCGGCCGCGAGCGAGACGGCCTCGTCCTCCTCGAGCGCGACAAGCCCGGCCAGGAACTGCCGCGTGGCCGCCTCCCACGAGAAGCTCGCCCCGTAGGCCGCGCAGGCGGCGCGGTCGCAATAGCGTGCGGCATCGATAGCGCGGGCCAGGTCTTCCGACATCGCGCCGACCCGGTCGGTGAGGATGTCGACCGGCCCCGCCACCGGGAAGGCGGCAACCGGTGTGCCGCAGGCCAGCGCTTCGATCATGACGAGGCCGAAGGTGTCGGTACGGCTCGGGAAGACGAACACGTCCGCCCCGGCATAGCAGCCCGCCAGTTCCGCGCCGCTCTTCTTGCCGAGGAACAGCGCGTCCGGAAACTTCGCCTCGAGGCCGGCGCGCGCCGGGCCGTCGCCGACCACCACCTTGGTGCCGGGATAGGGGCAGGCGAGAAAGGCCTCGATGTTCTTTTCAACCGCGACGCGCCCGACATAGAGCAAGATCGGGCCGGTCGCCCCGGCATATTCGGGCGGCGGCGGCGCGGATGGGGAGAAGCAGGCAAGGTCGACCCCGCGGCTCCAGTGGGTGAGGCGGGTGAGGCCCTGTTCGCGCAGCTGCGCGCGGATCGTCTCGGTGGCGACCATGATCCGCTGCGCCGGGCGGTGGAACCAGCGGATATAGGGCCAGAAAACGCTCGCCGGCAGGCCGGTGCGGCGCGCGAGATAGTCGGGGAACTGCGTGTGATAGGCGGTGGTGAAAGGCACCTTGCGCCTCACGCAATACCGCCGCGCCGCGAACCCGAGCGGGCCCTCGGTGGCGATATGCACCGCCTCGGGCGCGATCCGTGCGAGCTGCCGCCCGACCGCGCCGGGCGCGGTGAGCGCAAGGCGGATTTCGGGATAGGTCGGCGCGGGGATCGACGGGTAGCCTTCGGGAGAGATCACCGTCACCGCGTGACCCCATCCGCGCAGCACTTCGCAGGTGGTCGATAGCGTGCGCACCACCCCATTGGTCTGCGGGTGCCAGGCGTCCGTCACGACTGCGATCGATGCGGGCGCAAGCGATGCGGGCGCGAGCGGGGCATGGAAGCCGTCGTCTGGTCGGATCAACGTCGGACGGTTCACGCCGCCTCGCGCGCCTGTTCGTCGGTGGCAGCGTCAGCGGGCGCTGCGTCGGCGAGGCGCCGCTTCATCTCTTCGGGCCAGTGGAGAATTTCCATCCGCCCGTCGTGATGCTCCACCAGCGCATTGCAACCTTCCACCCAGTCGCCGTCGTTCCAGTATTCGATACTCTTGCCGTGGTGATCGAACATCCGGAACTCGGCGGTGTGGATGTGGCCGCACACCACTCCGTCAACTCCCCGCTCGCCCGCTGCCCGGGCGACGACTTCCTCGTACTTGCCGATGAACTCGACCGCGTTCTTGACCTTGTGCTTGGCCGCCTTGGAGAGCGACCAATAGGGCTTGCCCAGCCAGCGCCGCACCCTGTTCACTGCCTGGTTGCAGTTCATCATCAGGTGGTAGGCATGGTCGCCGACGAAGGCGAGCCAGCGGTGCGAGAGCATCACCGCATCGAACTCGTCACCGTGCAGCACCATCAGACGGCGGCCATCGGCGGTGTCATGGAAGGCGGCGCGGCGGATCTCGATCCCGCCGAAGTTCATGCCCGTAAACTGGCGGAACATCTCGTCATGATTGCCCGGGATATAGACCACCCGCGTGCCGCGCCGGGCGCGCTTCATGATCCGCCACACGATGTCGTTGTGCGCGGCGGGCCAGTAGAACTTCTTCTTCAGCCGCCAGCCATCGATGATGTCGCCGACAAGGTACATGGTCTCGCTGTCGACATTATCGAGAAAGTCGATCAGCAGCTCGGCGTTGCAGCCCTTGGTGCCCAAGTGGACGTCGCTGATCCAGATCGTGCGGTAGCTGCTGCGCGCGTTCCCTTCGGGTTCGGGAATACGCGGGGAGGCGAGCGGGAAGCTTGCGATGTTATCGCCGATGAGATCAGTCAGGTCAGCACTCGTCATGGGAAAGCCCTTGCCTATCGTGTCGCGCTGGGCTCCCCCTTGACAGGCAATTGTTACAGCCGACTCACAGAGCCGTGACGGTTTCGCGTCAAAACATAGGGATGAACCCGGGGACAGCCTCCACCCGGGCGATCCACGCTACGATCTCGGGGAAGTCGCGCAAAACGAAGCCGCCCTCCCCGGCCACGTGCGTGTAGGCATAGAGTGCAATGTCCGCGAGCGTGAACGCATCGCCGCAGAAGAAGGCGTTGGCGGCGAGGTGTTCTTCCATCAGCGTCAGCGCGGCGATGCCCGCTTCGCGCTTTGACGTGATGTTGAGGCGCTGGGCATCGCTGAGGCGCGCTTCGCCGAGGATGTGCAGCCAGTAACGCAAGGTCGCGACGTTGGGCTCGTGATTGTATTGCTCGAAGCACATCCAGCGCACCATGTCCGCCTGCGCGAAGCGGTCTGACGGGATGAGCTGGCTGCCCTGCGCCAGATACCAGCAGGCCGCGTGGCTTTCGGGAAGGAAGCGCGTCTCACCGCCCTCCTCGATCTGAAGCACCGGAATGCGCCCGTTGGCATTTATGCGCGCGAGGAACTCAGGCGTGCGGGTCTCGCCCTTGGTGATGTCATAGACCTGCACCCTCAGCGGCACGCCCAGCACCGCGGCGGTGAGCTTGATCTTGTAGCAGTTCCCGCTGCGGGGATCCTCGTGGAGGGTCAGCGCCTCAGCCACCCGATACTTCCAGCACGATCTTGCCGACATGCTCGCCCGCTTCCATGCGGGCATGGGCGGCGGCGGCTTGGGCGAGGGGGAAGGTCATGTCCATCACCGGCGCAATCTCGCCATCGGCGAACAGCGGCCAGGCATTGTCGGCAATATCGTCGGCGAGCGCGGTCTTGAAGCTGTCCGAGCGCGGGCGCAGGGTCGATCCGGTCAGCGTCAGGCGGCGCATCATCACCACGGCCATATTGATGTCGGCCTTGGCTCCGCCCAGCACCGCGATGGTGACATGGCGCCCGTCTTCGGCAAGGCACTTGAGGTTGCGCGCCACGTAATCGCCCGAAACCATGTCGAGCACGATGTTCACGCCCTTGCCAGCGGTGTGGGCCAGCACCGCCTCGACGAAATCGGTCTCGCGGTAGTTGATCGCCAGGTCTGCCCCGATGCGGGTCGCCGCCGCGCATTTGGCAGCGTCGCCGCAGGTCACGATCACCTCCATCTGGAACGCCTTGGCGAGCAGGATCGCGGTGGTGCCGATGCCGCTGGTGCCGCCGTGGATCAGCACGCTTTCCCCATCGCGCGCGAGCCCGCGTTCGAACAGGTTGTGCCACACGGTGAACAGCGTCTCGGGGAGCGCCGCGGCTTCGGCCAGCAGCATCCCGTCGGGGATGGGCAGGCAGTGCTGCCAGTGCGCGGCGCAATATTCGGCATAGCCCCCGCCGGGGGTGAGCGCGGCGACGAACTGCCCGATCATCTCGTGCGGGACTTCGCTGCCAACCGCGACCACTTCGCCCGAAACCTCGAGCCCGAGCAAGGGCGAGGCGCCCGGGGGCGGCGGGTAGAGCCCGGCGCGCTGCAGGCAATCGGGGCGGTTGACCCCGGCGAAGGCGACGCGGATCAGCACGTCATCGGGGCGCAGGCGCGGCAAGGGTGAGGTCTGGAGCCGCAACACTTCCGGCCCGCCCGGCGCGTCGAATCCAATCGAATGCATCGTGTCAGGCAATGATGCCTCGGTGCGTGCGATCATTTTCGTTTGTTCCCCGATGCGGCCCGTTAACCAAACTTGACCTGCGAATAACCGCCTCGCCGATTGACAGCAAGCCGCTTGGGGCGGATGCTGCATGCCAATGGAAGAACCCGATCGCCCACGCCCCAGTGGAGACGCGGCGAGTCGCCTAGTGGGCGAAGACCTTGGCCCCTATTCGCACGCCGAGTTGGGCGAGCGGATCGCGCTGCTCGAGGCTGAGATCGCCCGTGTCACCGCCCACCGCGACAAGGCCGCCGCGCACCGCGCCGCCGCCGATGCGCTGTTCGGAAAGAGGTGATCGTGACCCGCTCCCCAAACTCAAGCCAAATCCGTCGCAACCTTGCAAAAGGGGAGTCGCAATCCGCGCGGCCAGCCCCATATTTCCGTAAAATTGGCTCTCTCCGCTCGTTCGCCGCGAGCAATCCTCCGCTGAAAAGGCCTCTCCCATGCCCAGCTTCGCCCAGAACCTCGAACGCACGCTGCACAACGCGCTCGGCAACGCGTCCGAGCGGCGGCACGAATATGCCACGCTCGAACACCTGCTGCTTGCGCTGACCGATGATGAAGACGCCGCCGCCGTGATGGGCGCCTGCGGCGTCGACCTTGCCGAACTGGGCGAGGTGGTGAAGCAGTATCTCGATCAGGAATATCAGTCCTTGAAGACCGAGGACGGCGCCGATCCGCAGCCCACCGCCGGCTTCCAGCGGGTGATCCAGCGCGCGATCCTCCACGTCCAGTCTTCGGGCAAGGACACGGTCACCGGCGCCAATGTGCTGGTCGCGCTGTTCTCCGAGCGCGATTCCTACGCGGTCTATTTCCTCCAGCAGCAGGACATGAGCCGCCTGGATGCGGTGAGCTATATCAGCCACGGCATCGGCAAGGGCGGCCGCCAGATCGAAGGCGGCAAGGCCCCGCAAGGCACCGACAAGGCCGATGAACCCGCGCAGACCAAGGAGAGCGGCGGCAACAAGAAGGAAACCGCGCTCGACCAGTTCACCGTCAACCTCAACGCCAAGGCCGAGGCCGGCAAGATCGATCCGCTGATCGGGCGCGGGCCGGAGGTCGACCGGACGATCCAGATCCTCTGCCGCCGTTCGAAGAACAACCCGCTCTACGTTGGCGATCCCGGCGTGGGCAAGACCGCGATTGCGGAAGGGCTCGCGCGCAAGATCGTTGAAGGCGATGTGCCCGAAGTGCTGGCCGAGGCGGTGATTTACTCGCTCGACATGGGCGCGCTGCTGGCGGGCACGCGCTATCGCGGCGATTTCGAAGAACGATTGAAGCAGGTGGTCAACGAGCTTGAGGCCATGCCGCACGCGGTCTTGTTCATCGACGAGATCCACACCGTGATCGGCGCAGGCGCGACCAGCGGCGGGGCGATGGACGCCTCGAACCTCTTGAAACCGGCCCTGTCGAGCGGCGCGATCCGCTGCATCGGCTCAACCACCTACAAGGAATTCCGCAACCACTTCGAAAAGGACCGCGCGCTGCTGCGCCGGTTCCAGAAGATCGATGTGAACGAGCCGACCATCGAGGACACGATCAAGATCCTGAAAGGTCTGCGCACCGCGTTCGAGGATCACCACAAGGTCAAGTACACGCCCGATGCGATCAAGACCGCGGTCGAGCTTTCGGCGCGCTACATCAATGATCGCAAGCTCCCCGACAAGGCGATCGACGTGATCGACGAAGTCGGCGCGATGCAGATGCT
>JAIYAL010000093.1 GCA_027489095.1 Erythrobacteraceae bacterium | reverse complement strand
GGCGAATTGGCGAACAGCGCGGTCGCCAGCGGTTGCAGCGCAAGGCCGACGCGGAACTTCTTCACCATGTCGGCTTCCGACTGGTAATCGAGGTTCACCTGAATGGTGCAGGTGCGCAGCATCATGTCGAGGCCCATGGTGCCCACGCGCGGCATGTGCCGCAGCATGATGTCATAGCGGCCCTTGGGCATGATCGGCAGCTCTTCGCGGGTCTTGTCGGGCCACATGCCGAGGCCGAGATAACCGACCCCGCATGTCTCGCCGACCTCTTTCACCTGCACGAGATGCCGTCCGGTTTCCTCGCAGGTCTGGTGCAGGTTTTCGAGCGGCGCGCCGGACAGTTCGAGCTGGCCCGCCGGTTCCAGACTGACCGCCCCGTCGCTGCCCTTGAGCGCGATGACGTTTCCGCCTTCCTCGACCGGGCTCCAGCCGAATTGTTCAAGGCCCCCCAGCAGGTCACGGATCCCGCACTTCTCGTCATAGGACGGGGCGCGGTGGTCGCGCTGCTTGAAGACCAGCTTTTCGTGCTCGGTGCCGATGCGCCAGTCGGCCGGCGGCTTTTCCCCGCCTGCCATCGGCGCGATCAGGTCATCGAAACCTTCGATCAGCGGGTCGTTGGCGGTGGATTCTTCGCGTGTGCTCATGGCTTGGTTAGCCCCTCTCTCACCAGTTGCCTTAGAAAACCGACCTGCCGGTGGGAAGGCAAATTCGCGTTTGACCAGTGCAAGCCGAATTGTCTTGCCGCTTCGTGACAGCAAGAGGCGTCACCAGTCTCCGGCTGAGGCCATCCAGACGCCAAGCGCGGCGATGGCGGCGGTTTCGCCCCTGAGGATGCGCGGGCCGAGGCTGATGGGACGCGCAGCGGGGTGGGCGCGGATCGCGGCGCGTTCGGCCTCGTCGAAGCCGCCTTCGGGGCCGGTGAGGATTGCGGCGGGGCCTTGATGCGATGCAAAGGCGGCGGCGGCGGGTTCGCCGCCGTTCTCATCGGCGAAGAACAGCGCACGCCCTTCCGGCCAGCCTGCCAACAGCGCATCGAGCTTCACCGGTTCGCCAAGTTCGGGCAGCGCGGTGCGGGCGCATTGTTCGGCGGCCTCGACGGTGATCGCGCGGGCGCGCTCGATATTGAGCTTGTCGGCGACGCACCGCCGCGTGAGCATCGGCTGGATGCGCGCCACGCCAAGTTCGGTCGCCTTCTCCAGCACGAGGTCGAAGCGATCCTTCTTGAGAAGGGCTGGACACAGCCACAGATCAGGCACCGCCTCGCGCGGGCGGAGCATCTCGGCAACCTCAAGCACCACGTCGCGCTTGCCCACATCGGCAACGCGCGCGGCCCACTCGCCGGTCACGTCGTCGCACAGGATCACCGCGTCGCCTGCGCCCACGCGCATCACGCGGGTGAGGTAATGCGCGGGATTGCCCTCAATCCGCACAGCCGCGCCCGCCGCCAGGGTCTCGGCGACGAACAGGCGCGGGGCGCTCTTGGGGGGCCAGGCGGGGGTGGCGGGCATGGCTTTGCACTAGGCGCGCAGGCCGCTAGGGAGCAAGTCATGACCGCGCGCACCGCACAATTCCTGATCGCCGCCGTGTTCCTGATCCTTGGCGGCTGGTCGCTGTTTGCGCCGGCCAGCGTGATCGAACTCGCCTTTACCGAGGCCTACCGCGACAGCAGCTTCATCAACCGCTTCACCATCGCCTGCTTCGGTTCGCAGGCGGTATTGTTCGGGCTGATGGCGCTGGTCACCCGCTGGAACGCGCGCAGTTTTGCCGTGTTCGCGGTGCTGCTGCTGCCGTTCTTCGTGTTCGACTGGTGGTTCCATGTGCGAGTGCCGGTGCTGAATTCGGTCGGGATGCTCGACCTCGTCGGCAATGTCACCATGCTGGTGCTGGCAGTTCTCGGCTGGCGCGCGGCGCGGGCGGAAACGGCATGAACGAGCAGGTCGTCCCGGACAGCGAGCGCAACAGTCTTTCGGGCGGCCTCGTTGCGCGCCTGCCGCAGCTTCCGCGCGATCTCGCCCTGCTCGCCCGCTTCGACCGGCCGATCGGGTGGTGGCTGTTGTTCTGGCCCTGCGTCTTCGCGGTGTGGCTGGCAGGCGCGGGGCCGCAATTGGCGCTGCTCGGCTGGCTGCTGCTCGGCTCCATCGCCATGCGCGGGGCGGGGTGCGTTTATAACGACATCATCGATGCCGATCTTGACGCGAAGGTCGCGCGCACCGCGCTGCGGCCCGTTGCGAGCGGGCGGGTGTCAAGGAAGCTCGCGTGGGGCTGGCTCATCGCGCTGTGCCTCGTCGGCCTGTTGGTGCTGCTGCAATTGCGGATCGAGGCGCAGCTGGTTGCACTCGGCAGCCTTGCGCTGGTCGCGGCCTATCCCTTCATGAAGCGCATCACCTGGTGGCCGCAGGCATGGCTGGGGATGGTGTTCAACTGGGGGCTGCTGGTCGGCTGGGCAGAGCTCAGGTGGGACAATTGGGACGCGCTCGCCTGCCTCTATGCCGGCTGCATCTGCTGGGTGATCGGCTATGACACGATCTACGCCCTGCAAGACCGTGAGGACGACGCGATGGTCGGCATCCGATCATCAGCGCTGGCGATGGGCAAGCGGGTCAAGGCGGGTGTGGGCGGATTCTATGCGCTGGCGATCAAGCTGTGGGCGCTCGCCTTCTGGCTCTATCGCGAGGACGCCCTGGCGCTGCTCGCGCTGGTGCCGGTGGCGGGGCATCTGGCGTGGCAGGTGGCAACGCTCGATGCGGATGACCCGATGAACCCGCTCGAACGGTTCCGTTCGAACCGCTGGGCCGGGGCGCTGATGGCGGCGGCGTGCTTCGTGGTGGGTAACGCCTGAGGAGCTGGCCTGATGTGCAACCTCTACCGCATGACCAAAGCCGCGAGCGAGGTCGCGGCATGGTTCGATGCAGTCGAGGGCGCAAGGGGCGCGAACTTCGCGGCGGAGGTCTATCCGGGCTACACCGGCCTTGTGGTGGCGGAGGGGGCAGTCAGACCGATGACCTGGGGCCTCCCGTTGGTGCTCAAGGGCGCGAAGGGGCAGCCGCTGAAGCCCAAGCCGGTCAACAATGCGAGGGAAGACAAGCTGGCGACACCCTTCTGGCGGGATGCCTTCGCCCGGCGCCGCTGCCTGATCCCGCTCACCGCCTGGGCCGAGGCTGAAGGGCCGAAGGGGCGGATGACCCGCACATGGCTCAGTCCCCCCGATGCGCCGCTGTTCGCTGTCGCAGGCCTGTGGCGGCCGACGGCGGAATGGGGCGCGGCCTATGCGATGGTCATGACCGACAGCGCCGGCTCGGCCGCCGCAGCGGTGCACAGCCGGATGCCGGTGCTGCTGGCGGGCGAGGATCAGGCGCGCTGGCTTGGCGGCACGCCCGAGGAGGCGCTCCACCTGTGCCGCGCCTTCGAGGGCCCGCTGGTGATTGACCGCACCTGTGACCCTTGGGCCAAAGGTGCAGCCAGCCAGCCGGGGCTGCTTTAGGCGTAGCTCGCCACCTCGAACTCGATCCCGTCCCAGTCGAAGAAATAGAACCGCCGCCCCGGTTCGTAATCGGCGTGGTTGAAGGGTTGGAGCCCGGCCGCCTCGACCACCGCCTCGGCGGCGTCGAGGTCATCCACCACCAGGCCGACGTGATTGAGCGGCACCCCTTTGGCGAAGGGCTGGGCCAGGGCCCCGCGGGTGTAGACCGCGATGTAATCATGCTCGCCCCCGACATGGATCGTCTCGCCCCCCAGCATCGAAGGCCCCTGCCAGCGGATGCGCCAGCCGAGCAATCGTTCGAGCAGGGCGGCGCTCCTTGCGATGTCGCTGACGGTGATGTTGACGTGTTCGAGATGGCCGGTGGAGGTCATGGGCGTTGTCCTTTGCAAGTTGGTGATGCGCATCCCGTCCGGGACGCGAATCAATGAACTTGCTCAAGGTGCAATCTCAACCTAACTTGAGGTCAAGCTTTATTGCGAGGCCCACCCATCATGTCCGCCCATCTCAAGCCCACCGACCTCCTCTCCATCGGCGAGATCGCACGCCGCACCGGGCTCAGCATCTCGGCGATCCGCTTTTACGAGGACAAGCGCCTGATCGAGCCGGTGCGCACCGGCGGCAACCAGCGGCGCTTCCTGCGCTCGGCCATCCGGCGGCTCAGTTTCATCCTGATCGCCCAGCGGCTCGGGCTTTCGCTCGGGGAGATCGAAGCCGAGCTCGCCAGGCTTCCGCAGGGGCGCACGCCCACGGCGCAGGATTGGGAGGCAATCAGCGCTGCCATCCGCGCGCGCCTTGATGCCCAGATCGCCGACCTCACGCGCACCCGCGACCGATTGGACGGGTGCATCGGCTGCGGCTGTCTCAGCCTGACGCATTGCGCGATCTGGAACCCGCAGGATCGGCTGGGCGACGAAGGCCCGGGCGCGCGCAAACTGCTCGCCTGACGCCTTGGCCTAGCCTTCCGGCCCCAACTGCGGGTCGAGATCGCGGGGCCGTGCGAAATGCACCAGCTCGGCGCAGTAACGCTTCAGCTCGCTCCAATGGGCCACATCGCATTCGAGCACGGCATAGGCCGCCGTCGGGAACTTCACGACCGCTTCCTTGAACAGCGCGTTCTCCTTGCCCGGCGCGACGAGCTCCAGCAGCACGTCCTGAAGCCCCGGATTGTGCCCGGAGATGAGGATTGCCCTGGCTTCGTCATCACCCGAGCCCGCATGCGCCTCGATTGTCTCGACGATGGTATCGAAGCTCGCAAGGTAAAGCCGCTGGTCGTAGATCGGCGCGGTTTCGGGCAGCGCGCTTTCGAGCGTCAGCTTCACCCGCACAGCAGGCGAAGCGATCAGCCTGTCCCACTTCACGCCGTGATCGTGGATGTGGCGCCCGATCAGCTCGGCGCCCTTGCGGCCGCGCGCGTTCAGCCCGCGGTCGAAATCGCGCTGGTTGGTATCGTCCCAATCAGACTTGGCGTGGCGCAGGAGGCCGAGAATCTTCATGTCTGAAAAGCTCCTCCCGCTGGCACCGATGCCCCCCCGACACCTGCCCCCCCAACACCAGCCGCGACCCGTTGTAAAGCCTGATCGAGCGTCACGCGCAGCACCGGGGTGCCTTTCGGAAAGGCCGATAGCAACCGCGAGGGGAAAGCGGGGGACAGGACAATGAAGTGCCCGGCATCATCCTTGCTGCGGATCAGCCGCCCGAAGGCCTGTGCGAGCTTGGCGCGGATGATGCGATCGTCATAGGCGCTGCCACCCCCTGCCAGCCGCCGCGCCTTGTGGAGGATGTCGGGACGCGGCCACGGCACCTGTTCCATGACCACGCAGCGCAAACTGTGCCCCGGCACGTCCACACCGTCCCTCAACGCGTCGGTGCCGATCAGACTGGCGTGGGGATCGTCGCGGAAAATGTCGACCAGCGTGCCGGTGTCGATCGGGTCGACGTGCTGGGCATAGACCGGCAGGCCCGCCCGCGCGAGGCGATCGGCGATGCGGCCATGCACCGCGCGCATCCGGCGGATCGCGGTGAACAGCCCCAGCACGCCGCCCCCTGACGCCTCGATGATCCGCGCATAGGCCCCGGCCAGCGCGGGCAAATCGCCCTTTGCGATGTCGGTGACGATCAGCACCTCGGCGCGCGCGGCATAGTCGAACGGGCTCTGCGCCGCCGACAGCAGCGGGGCGACTTCGACATGGGCCGCGCCCGAACGCTGGATCGCGCTCGCCCATTTTTCCTGCGCCGAACCGTCATCCCCCATGCTTTCGGCGGTGCGGTCGGTGAGGGTCGCGCTGGTCAGCATCACCCCGTGAGCAGGTTCAAGCACCACGCGGGCAAAGGGCTTCATCGGATCGAGCCAGCGGCGGTGGATCGCGACATCGAACTCGCGCGCGTCGGAGCGATCGACCGCAAGCCAGTCGACGAATTCCGGATCCGCCGGCCCGCCCAGCCGGTCAAGCAGCGCCTCCCATGCCGTCAGCAGGTCGATCCGCCACGCCAGAGCGAAGCGTGCGCCTTCGATGCGGGCGCGGCCCTGGGCATCGAGCCAGTCTGGCGGCTCGGCCAGGATCGCCTCCAGCCTGCCGCCCAATCGGATCAGCGGCACGCGAATGCTGGCGAGGGCTTCTGCGGCGTTGCTGGCGGCCTCGATCACGTCGCCCGGCAGGCCCGCCGCTTCGGTCTCGATACCATAGCCTGCGTCGATCCCGCCGCTTTCGTCGCGGGCATAGGTGGCGGTGCGCACCGCGGCGAGCAGCGCCTCAACCGGGCCGAAGGACGCGTTATCGGCAAGCCGCTGCAGCCAGCCGTCGGAGGGGAGCAGGTGCCCCGCCTTGCAGGCGGCAGCGATGGCTTCCGCGCCCGCTTCATCGTAGCTGGCGATATCGGCGAGCCGCGCCGAAAGCCCCCGCCTGCGCCCGCGCGATTCCTTCTCGGGCCCCATGATCCAGCGCCTGAGCTCGATCGTCTCCTGCCCGGAAAGCGTCGCGGCGAAGGTTGAATCCGCGGCATCAAACACGTGGTGGCCTTCATCGAAGATCAGCCGCGTGGGGCGCTGGTTCGGATCTCTTGCGCGCGCGGCGTTGACCATGACGAGCGCGTGGTTGGCGATCACCAGATCGGCCTGCGCGCTGTCTCTCGCGGCGCGTTCAATGAAGCACTTCCGGTAATGCGGGCATCCGGCATAGATGCACTCGCCGCGCTGGTCGGTGAGGGCGGCGATCCCGCGCTTTCGGAACAATGTGCCGAGCCAGCCGGGCAGGTCGCCGCCGATCATGTCGCCATCGCGCGTATAGGCGCCCCAGCGCGCCACCAGATGCGCAAGGATCGCAGGTCGCCCCGCAAAGCCGCCTTGCAATGCGTCTTCGAGGTTGAGGAGGCACAGGTAATTCTCGCGGCCCTTCCGCACCACCACCGGCGGCGAGCCGTCGGCGCGCCGGGCGGGCCAGGCGCGGCGGCTTTCGGCGCGCAATTGCCGTTGCAGGTTCTTGGTGAAGGTCGAAACCCACACCGTGCCGCCCGATTGCGCCGCCCACAGCGAGGCGGGGGCGAGGTATCCCAGCGTCTTGCCGATGCCGGTGCCCGCCTGAGCGAGCGCGAGATGAGGTCTGCCGGGGGCGGAGCGCGGCGCGAAGATGCGCGCAGCGTCCTGCGCATAGGCGCGCTGCCCGTCGCGCTGTTCGGCGCCTTCGCCGGTGAGCCGGGCAAGCTGGGCGGCGATGGCCTCCGGCGCGAGTTCGACCTGACGGGGGGCGGGGCGCTCGCCGGTCTCCTCCCACTCGGGCAGGCGCGCGAACAGCCAGCGTTCGGCTGTCTCGGGTTTGGCGATGTGGGGCCTGAGCACCTGCGCCCACGGCCAGCGCAGGCGTTCCAGTGACTGGAGCGCGCTCCACGCGCCCTCGCGCTCGAACCATTCCGGGTCGCGGCACACTGCGATCAGGGCGCCGGCTGCGCGCTGGAGCAGTTCGGGGACGGCCGCGTCGTTCTCCGGCACCGGCAGCCCCAGCGCCTCGGCCAGGCCGCGCGGGGTCGGCACGCAGAACCTTGCCGGGTGGACGAAGGCGAAAGCCTCGAGCAGGTCGAGCCCCGAAAGGTCGGGATAGCCCAGCCGGCTCGCCACCAGGGCGGCATTGATCAGCAGCGCCGGGGTGTCGGCGGCGGCCATGATCGCATCGCCCTTGGAGACGGCATTGGTGGCGCCATTGGCCCCTTGTCCTCCCGCGCGCACCCCCCCCGCGCGCAACCAATGCCCGCCATGGCTCGCATGGAGCGCCGGCAGGGCAAGGGGATCGGGAAGGGTTGGCGGGGGACTCACGCCAGCAAGGATGGGGTGCGGGGCGCGCAAAGTAAACGACCCGCGATCGGTTGATGAACCGCGCCGTGGCGATGGGCGCCGCGTGCCAGACCCCCGGCCAGAACGGCCCAGACCCCCGGTCAGAACCGTCCAGACCCCCCGCTAGACCCCTGTTAGACCCCCTTTAGACCCCTCCAGACCCCCCTCCATCACGGCATCGGAGCACTGTTTCACGTGAAACACGCGATTATGGCGGTCCGCGTCTGTTTGCCCCGGCAGCCTGCGCCATTGATGCTTGCAAGCCGTCTTGGCTTGCCTAATAGCCGCCGCGTTATGACGATCACCCAAGATGCCCTTATCGCCGCCGCCCAAACGTCCAAGGCCTGGCCCTTTCAGGAGGCGCAGCGCCTCGCCAAGCGGCTGCCGGAGGGCAAGCCGGGCGGGGTGCTGTTCGAGACCGGCTACGGCCCCTCGGGCCTGCCACATATCGGGACATTTCAAGAGGTTCTGCGCACCTCGCTGGTGCGGCGCGCCTATGAGGCGCTGACCGGTCAGCCGACCCGGCTGGTGGCGTTCAGCGACGACATGGATGGCCTTCGCAAGGTGCCCGACAACGTGCCTAACAAGGCGCTGCTTGACGCCAATCTCGGCAAGCCCTTGTCGCGCATCCCCGATCCCTTTGAAAAATTTGAAAGTTTCGCCGCGCATAACAATGCGATGCTGCGCGATTTTCTGGATCGGTTCGGGTTCGAGTATGAATTCGTCAGCTCTTCGGACTGCTACAATTCGGGCAAGTTCGACGCGGCGCTGAAGGGCGTTCTGGCCAATTTCGGCGCGATCCTCGACATCATGCTCCCGACCCTCGGGGAGGAGCGCCGCCGCACCTATTCCCCCGTCATGCCGATCAGCCCCACCACCGGCGCGGTGTTGCAGGTGCCGATCGAAGTCATTGATGCAGCTAGCGGAATTATCCGCTTTACCGACGAGGACGGCGCTGTCGTCGAGCAGTCGGCTTTGGGCGGCATGGCCAAGTGTCAGTGGAAGGTCGACTGGGCGATGCGCTGGGTTGCGCTCGGCGTCGATTACGAGATGTACGGCAAGGACCTGACCGACAGCGGCATCCAGTCGGGCAAGATCGCCCGCGTGCTGGGCGGCAACAAGCCCGAAGGCCTGATCTACGAGCTGTTCCTCGACGCCAAGGGCGAAAAGATCAGCAAATCCAAGGGCAATGGCCTCTCGATTGACGAATGGCTGCAATATGGCAGCGAGGAGAGCCTTGGGCTTTACATCTTCGCCAACCCCAAGAGCGCCAAGCAACTCCACGCCGGCGTGATCCCCAAGGCGATCGACGATTACTGGCAGTTCCGCGCGGCGATCCCGGGGCAGGATATCGACAAGCGGCTGGGCAATCCAGTGTGGCACCTGCTGCGTGCGAATGAGAGCCACACGGGCGCCGATGCGCCGGGTGAGGGCGATACGCTGCCTGTGCCTTTCAGCCTGCTCCTGAACCTCGTGGGGGTGCTGGGTGCCGGGGCGACGCGTGAGGCGGTATGGTCTTATCTGGGCAATTATGTCGCCGATGCCGACCCGGCCGCGCACCCGGCGCTCGAAACGCTGGTGATGAAGGCGCTCGCCTACAATCGCGATTTTGTCGCCTCGACGCTCGCCAAGCGCGCGCCAGCGGATGGCGAAGTGGCGGCGCTGTGGGCGCTCGATGCGGCACTGGCGGAGGCCCCGGCGGATATGAGCGCCGAAGACCTCCAGACCATCGTCTACGAAATCGGCAAGCAGCCTGAGTTCGGCTTCGAGACCCTGCGCGACTGGTTCAAGGCGCTCTACGAGACGCTGCTGGGCAGCGAACAGGGCCCGCGCATGGGGAGCTTCATCGCGCTCTACGGCATCGCGCCGACCCGCCAGCTGATTGCCGAGGCGCTCGCAAAGGCCTAGTCTGACGGGCATGACCCGCCGCGACGTCAATCCGCACAAGCTCGCACGTGACCTTCTGGGCCGCGATTACGACGATCTTGAGGCTGATGAGCAGCGGGTGCTCAAGCATGTCGCCGCAGGCAGCTTCACCGGGCGCGATGCCGATGAACTCGCACAGGCGCATGCCACATGGGGCGACCGCCTCGCGGACCGGGTGGCGGCTGTAGGGGGCAGCTGGGGCTTCATCATCGCGTTTGGCGTGGTGTTGGTCATTTGGGCCGCGCTCAACAGCGGGGGGTTGCAGGCGTTGGGGTTTAAGCCCTTCGATGCCTATCCCTTCATCTTCCTCAATCTGATGCTGTCGATGCTGGCGGCGGTGCAGGCACCGGTCATCCTGATGAGCCAGAACCGACAGGCGCGCAAAGATCGCATCACCGCGCGCCACGATTACGAGGTGAACCTGCGCACCCAGCTCGAAATCCTGCGCCTTGCGCACCGGGTCGAGAGGCTGGCGGAAGCCGCGCATTTCGAGCGCAAGCAGGCTGCAGAGCCCACCCCGCCCCAAAGCTGAGCGCGCCGCGCCCGCAACCTAACCCCAAGCGCGGGTGCGATACCACTTGGTGATGATATACTTGGCCCCGTGCTCCACCGGCATCCCGGCGTGAAGTGTGGCCTCGTTGGGGCGCCCGTCGGGAAGGGCATTGTTCCAGAGGAGGAGCACGCCCGGCTTGGGCTCGATCTGGATGCCGGCAGCGAGGAAGGCGGTGGCGCCGCCCGCCTCGACCGCGTTGCAATAGGCCATCGCTGTCCAGCTGCGCTGCCCGCCGCGCGCCGCCTCCAGCGGCCAATAGCTTTCGCTGGTGTAGAACCAGTCATTGTGCGGCTTGAACTGCTGGCCCGGAAGGTAGCGCTGGCCCTGCACCGGCTCGCCGATCGCCGCTTCGACACCGAGCACGCAGTCGATCCGCCGCGAAATATCCGCCACCAGAGCCCCGCGCGGATCGAGGTCGCCCGAATAGGAGGTGCGAAAGCCGCTCGCATAGTCGAGCTCGTGGAGTGCCGAAGGGCGCGCTATCGCGTCGATCATGGCACATAGCTCGCCGCACTCCGCTTCCGACAGGAAATCGCCGAGAGCGAACAGCTCGATCCCCTCGGCCGGGATGCGGTAGGCGTCAGGATTGGCGGTGAGCCGTGCGCGCACGTCGTTGCCGAGGCGGGCGAGGGCGGGTTGATCGGGAACGGGCGCGGGCACAATCATGGGGCGCGGCCAAGGTTAGCAAGCCGCGCCACGCACGCAAGCGGCCCAATTGCGCAGTCCGTCAGGGGTGCTAAGCTTGGCTCATCAGGGGATCACGGGAGGAATACGACATGAGCCTCAACGCCAGGACCAAATACTCGGGCTTTGCCATGCTGCTGCACTGGCTGATCGCGGTGCTCGTGATCGCGCAGTGGCTGATCGCGGTGACCGCGGAAGACGCTCCGACGCGGGAGGAGGGCGGCGCAATCATGGCGAACCACTTCGCGCTCGGCGTCGTGATCTTCGTCGTGGTTGCGGTGCGGCTGGTGTGGCGGCTGGTCAGCCCGCCGCCGCCGCCGGTCAGCGGCCATGCGCCGTGGGAGAAGACCATCGCGCGGATCGTCCACCTGTTGTTCTATGCGCTGCTGCTGGTGATGCCGATTGCGGGCTGGATCGCGCTTTCGTCTTATGGTGAGCCGATCAGTGTGTTTGGCCTGTTCCAGCTGCCCGCGCTCCCGGTGCCGCAGAACCCTGCGCTGGGCGAGCAGATCTTCGAGCTGCACGGCGCCTCCGGGATTGCCCTGCTCGTGCTGGCGGCCTTCCACGGGCTCGCCGCGCTCAAACACACGCTTATCGACAAGGACGCCACGCTGTGCCGGATGCTGCCCTTCGGCACGATCAAGGGCTGAGAGCAGCCACCGATCAGCACACGGCAAACAAGAGCCCCGCCGCATCGCAGCGGCGGGGCCTTTATTGTCTCGGGTGTCGTCTCGTGGGGAGACTTACCAGAAGAAGTCGTGGATCACATCGACCACTTCGCCGCTATAGATATCCACCAGGATCACATCGTCATAATACCTGACCCACTGGTAGGGCCCGTATGCTGGCGGCAGGTGGTAGGCCCAGGGATCGTTGATGAAGAAGCGCGGCTGGAAGAACAGGCTGTCGAGGAAGAAGCCGGTGTTCAGCCGGTTATAGCGGTGGCTGCGGAACGGCGCGAAGTACGGGCCGGGGCGGAACACGAACTGGTTGCCTCTGCGGAAATCGAACCAGTTGTAGTTGCGGTTGCCGCGCCAGCGATTGTCCCAGCGGCGGAAGTCGCGGTTGTCCCAGCCGGGGCGGCCGTTCCACCCCCAGCGCCAGTCGTCGCGCCGCCAGTCGCGGCGGTCCGCCCGCCAGTCGTCGCGGCGTCCGTCGCGCCAACCGTCGCGGCGCCCATCACGCTGGCCATCGCGCCAACCGTCGCGGCGCCCATCGCGCTGGTCGTCGCGCCAACCGTCGCGGCGTCCATCTCGCTGGCCGTCACGCCAGTCGTCGCGGCGGCCCTCGCGAGCGGCGTCGCGGATCCCGGCGCCCCAGCTATCGTCACGGCGAGGATCGGCTCGCCCGCCGCGACGGTCGCCGCGGTCTTCGATACGGTCGGGACGGCGGCCGCCGCGATCCTCGATGCGCTCGGCGCGGACGCCGCCGCGGTCATCAATTCGGGTTGGCCGCTGATCGCTGCGGCGCTCGACCCGATCGGCAGCGGCATCGCGGCCCCGCCAGTCGAGCCGACCGGCGCGCGCGTCGCCGCGCTGTTCCGGGCCCTCGGCGCGCCATTCGCTGCGCTGATCGCTGCGGCGCTCGATTCGCGCGGGGCGCGGCGATTCGGGTTGCTGTGCCTGCGCGCGGCCGACAAGGTCCGATCCGAAGCCGCGCGGCCCGCCGCGTTCGCCCCGTCCCTGACCACGCCCTTGGCCCCGCGCTTCACGCTGCGGGCCAGCCATCGCCGCGTCGGCATCGCCGCGCGTCATCGGCGCCCGAGCCCGAGGCGTGAAGGCAGGCCGATCCTGAGGCGTATAGGCGGGCGGTGCCGGGGGCGCATAGGCCGGGCGCCTCGACGGCGCATAGGCAGGTGCCGGCGGCTCGGCGGCGCGTTCGAAACGCGGAGCGGGACGATCAGCGCGCGGGCCCGGTCCACGCGCGGGACGGGCGAAGTCAGCACGCGCCGGACCGCCGCGGCTCTCCGCCCGCATCGGCCGCGGGGGCGGATCTGCGGACGTGTCGGCTTGGATCTCGGCCATGTCCTGCGCGGCGGCAGGCACGGCGGGAGCGGTCAGAGCAAGTGCAGCGGCGAGCGCCGCGAGCGATCCGCCGCCCCTCGCAAAGTTCGCAAAGAGGGTCATCATCTTGGGTGCCTCCATTTGCGCCCGCCCACCACAGACGGCTTTTTAGAATGACCGAGAGTTACCGCGATCGATCTGTCGCAGGGATGAACCGCCGCGCCGATGTTCAGAAAAATTGATCTTCACCTGAATGCGCGCAGCCATGCTTGACGCGCCGGTCGTTGACGCCAAAGGGCGGGATGCCATGTTCGAAACACTTGACGACTGTCTCACCGACTGCCGCAATCGCCTGATCCGCGCCCCCCGTGATCGCCGGTCGCCGATGCACACACCGGTTGTCGTGAGTGCGGATGTGGATGCACGGGTGATGGTGCTGCGCGCCTTTGATGGCGAGGGCTGGGCCTTGCGCTTCCACACCGATGCCCGCGCGCCCAAGGCCGAGGCCTTCGCTGCCGATCCGAGGGCGGGCCTGCTGTTTTACGACAAGGGCACGAAGGTGCAGATCCGCGCGCGCGGCGTGGCCGAGATCCTTGCCGCCGGGCCGCAGGTCGATGCCGCCTGGGCCGCAAGCACCAATTTCGCGCGCCGCTGCTATCTCGGTGATGGGCCGGGCTCGGCGAGCGATGTGCCCACCTCAGGCCTCCCGCCCGAGTTCGAAGGGGCCGAGCCTGACGATGAGCAGCTTGTCCCCGCGCGGGAAAACTTCGCGCTGCTGCG
The DNA here is from genome assembly GCA_027489095.1 of Erythrobacteraceae bacterium. GTDB lineage: Bacteria > Pseudomonadota > Alphaproteobacteria > Sphingomonadales > Sphingomonadaceae > Erythrobacter. Next base: position 4,549 of record JAIYAL010000093.1, on the reverse strand, counting down.
AATCACGCTCCTGTCGCTCGACTGGCTCTATCTCGCCCACACCGGGCACGTGCGCGCGCAGTTCGTGCGCGGGGATTCGGTGGCGGCGTGGGAGGGGCGCTGGGTCTCGCCCTGAGGCTCGCCAAATGCGAGGTTCAAGCCGCCGATGCGGCAGATTCGTCGGACGGCGAGGGCGAGGGCGAGGGCGAGGGCAGGAGCAGAATTTCTTCGATTTCGCTGGCCGGCACCACGTTATCCATCCCCTGCGCCACCGCCGCATCGAGCGCGCGGCGGGCGCGTCGGTGGAGCCCGTCATCGCTCTCGCCGAAGCGGTCAGCGGCAACGCCGAAGCTTGCGGTAAGGTGCATGTCGTGGCCGAGCTGCGGCAGGCGCAACTGGCTGAGCGTGCGGCGCAGACGGTTGGCGATGCGCACCGCCGCGCGCTCGTCGGCGCCGGGGATGATGATGGTGAAGCCGTCGGCATCGAATTCGCCGGTGCCCAGTGCGATGCGGTCCTGGCGGCGCAGGCCCACCCGCATCACCGCCGCGACGTGCTCGCGTACTTGCTCGCAGGTGTCCAAGCTCCAGCCCGCGCCGGGGCCTGCGGCGAACTGGTTGATACGGCCATGCAGCACCGCGTGAGACGCCTGGCGAGCGGCATCGCGATGCCGCGCGAGGTCGATCGCCTGGCCAAGGTTCTCGCGCTTCAGCAGGTCACGCAGAGGATTTTGGCGGGGATCGAGCCGCCGGACGGTGCGCCGGTGGCCGAGCCAGCCCCCCACAAGCGCGCAGCCCGCGCATAGCAATGCCGCAATTTCCAGCGGCAACTGGATTCCCGTCGTCACGCCCCTGTTATCCTTTTGCGACCTTTGAGTGCCGATAAGGACAGTGACGTAGCCCTGATTAAGGACGGGTAAAGAGGCTGATCGAGTCGCTCTTAGCGAGCCGGAGGCTTACGACGTACTGGAGGGGGCGCGGCGGGCCGGAGTGAGACCGGGCCCGCCGTCCGCATCATCAGCGCGTCAGCTTCTTGTAAGCGAGCCGCGTTGGGCGGTCGGCGGCATCGCCGAGGCGGCGGCGCTTGTCTTCCTCGTAGGCTTCGAAATTGCCCTCGAACCATTCGACATGGCTGTTGCCTTCGAAGGCGAGGATATGGGTGGCGAGACGGTCGAGGAAGAAGCGGTCGTGGCTGATCACCACCGCGCAGCCCGCGAAGTTCTCGATCGCGTCTTCCAGAGCGGCGAGCGTCTCAACGTCGAGATCGTTGGTCGGTTCGTCGAGCAGCAGCACGTTGCCGCCTGCCTTCAGCATCTTGGCCATGTGCACGCGGTTGCGTTCACCGCCCGAAAGCTTGCCGACGTTCTTCTGCTGGTCGGCGCCCTTGAAGTTGAACGCGCCAACATAGGCACGGGTTGAGGTTTCCTGCTTGTTGACGGTCATGTAATCGAGCCCGTCGCTGATTTCCTGCCACACATTGTTGGCCGGGTTCAGGTGATCGCGGCTCTGATCGACAAAGCCAAGGTGCACGGTCGAGCCGATTTCCACCGTGCCGCTATCGGGCACTTCCTTGCCGGTCAGGATCTTGAACAGCGTCGACTTGCCCGCGCCGTTCGGCCCGATCACGCCAACGATGCCGCCCGGGGGCAGGATGAAGCTGAGGTTCTCGAACAGCAGCTTGTCGCCGTAAGCCTTGGTGATGTTCTTGGCTTCGATCACCTTGCCGCCAAGGCGCTCGGGCACCTGGATGACGATCTGTGCCTTGCCGAGCGAGCGGCTATCCTGCGCGTTCTGGAGTTCTTCGAACTTGCGGATACGCGCCTTGGACTTGGTCTGGCGCGCGGCGGGGGTCTGGCGGATCCACTCGAGTTCGCGCTGCAGGGCCTTCTGCTTGCCGCTTTCCTCGCGGCTTTCCTGCTCGAGGCGCTTGGCCTTCTTTTCCAGATAGGTCGAGTAATTGCCTTCGTAGGGGTAGTAGCTGCCGCGGTCGAGTTCGAGGATCCATTCCACCACGTTGTCGAGGAAGTAGCGGTCGTGGGTGATCATCAGCACCGCGCCGGCATATTCCTTGAGGTGGTTCTCCAGCCACTGGACCGACTCTGCGTCGAGGTGGTTGGTCGGCTCGTCGAGGAGCAGGATCGAGGGTTTCTGGATGAGCAGACGGGTCAGCGCCACACGGCGCTTCTCGCCGCCCGAGAGGCTTTCGACCGACCAGTCCCCCGGCGGGCAGCGCAGGGCTTCCATCGCCACTTCGAGCTGGTTGTCGAGCGTCCAGCCGTCGACCGCGTCGATCTTGTCCTGAAGCTCGCTCATCTCCGCGCCCAGCGCCTCGAAATCGGCGCCGTCCTCGCCCATTTCCATGCCGATCGCGTTGAACCTGTCGACCATGTCGGCAATCCCGCGCGCACCGTCCTTGACGTTCTCGAGCACGGTCTTGCTGTTGTCCAGCTCGGGCTCTTGCTCGAGATAGCCGACAGTGATGTTCTCGCCCGGCCAGGCCTCACCGGTGAAATCCTTGTCGATGCCAGCCATGATCTTGATGAGCGTCGACTTGCCCGCGCCGTTGGGGCCCACGATGCCGATCTTCGCGCCCTGATAGAATTGCAGCGAAATGTTGGAGAGCACCGGCTTCTGGGCGCCGGGGAAGCTCTTGGTCATGCCCTTCATGACATAGGCGTATTGCGCGGCCATCTGTTCAGTCCTTCGGGATCGAGAATTCGGGTGGGGAGGTTCGGGTGCGCAGATAGGGAAGGGGAGGGGCGAGGGCAAGCGGCTAGACTTGCCGCCGCCTGCCCGATAGCAGTCAGCCCCATGACCAAGCCTATCATTGCGCTCGCCGCGCTGTCGCTCGCCGTTCCGGCCTTCGCCAACACTCCCATGTCGGGCCCGCTGACACTTGAAGAGGCAGCTGACGATGCGCTTCTGCGTGACAGTGCTGCATGGGATTTTGTCGAGGGGATCACCACCGAAGTCGGCCAGCGCCAGGCCGGCACCGAGGCAGAGGCGCGCGGGCGGGTGTGGGCCGTCCAGTGGCTCAAGGCGAAGGGCTTCAAGAACGTCGCGGACGAGCCTTACATGATGCCCACCTGGGTCCCGGGCGAACCGGGCCGCGCCGAGATCGTCAGCCCCTTCCCGCAGAGCCTTGCGGTCGCGCCGCTGGGTGATAGTGGCTCGACCGGGCCCGAAGGGATCACCGCTGAGGTGGTGATGTTCAAGAGCGTCGCCGAACTGGTGGCCGCGCCCGAAGGCAGTCTCAAGGGCAAGATCGCCTATGTCAGCAACGCCATGACGCGCACGCAGGATGGCAGCCAGTACGGCTTTGCCGGGCCGACGCGCTGGGTCGCCTCGGGGATCGCGGCAAGCAAGGGCGCGGTCGCGACGGTCATCAAGTCGGTCGGCACCGACCTGCATCGCAACCCGCACACCGGCGGCACCGATTTCCCCGAAGGCGTTGCGCCCACGCCGGCAGGCGCGCTGAGCAATCCCGATGCGGCCAACCTCGAACGGATGTTCAAGCGCGCGGGCGGAAAGCCGATCACCATGAAGCTGGTGCTGACCCCGCGCTTTCTGGGCCAGACGCAGAGCGGCAACGTGGTGGGCGAGATCGTCGGGCGCAATCCGTCGCTCCCGCCGGTTCTGCTCGCCTGCCATCTCGACAGCTGGTGGCTGGGCACGGGGGCGATCGACGACGGGGCCGGCTGCGCGATAATCGCCGCGGCGGCGCTCAACGTCGCCAAGGCCGGCCAGCCGCTGCGGACCGTGCGCGTGCTCTTCGCGGGCGCGGAGGAGACCGGGCTGTGGGGCAGCAAGGCCTACAGCGCCGCGCACCTCGATGAACCCTTTGCAGTCGGGCTGGAAAGCGATTTCGGTGCAGATCGGGTATGGCGTTTCGATTCGAATTTCCGGACAAGCAACCCCGCGCTGCACAAGCGCATCGCAGCGGCCGTCGTGCGCTTCGGCGTATCCAGCGGCACGGATGTCGCAGGCGGCGGGGCCGATCTCAACGTGGTGCGCGACCAGAAGGGCGCGCTGGTCGATCTGCAGCAGGACGGCACCCGCTATTTCGACCTCCACCACACGCAGGATGACACGCTCGACAAGATCGATCCGGTGCAGTTGCGGCAGAACGTCGCGGTCTGGACACAGGTCGTCGGGATCCTCGCGAACGAGGGCACCGCGATCCTCACCGGCACGCCGGTTCCGGCGGCTCCGGCGATCATGAAAACACGGTAATCTGACACGCCTGACGCAAATCGGTCACCTGACGGTTGGCGATCCGCCGCCGAACTGACTGCAAACCGTCGCGCTAAAGACACGCAGGGCGGGCAAAGGTGCGCAACCCCGTCGCGCGCTACGAGCCTGCTTTGCGCCCCCACGCCCATGGCTCCTCTCCGGCAACCGCGGCAGAGCGCAAGAAGGCGTGTGCATGGCGAAAGATCTGCTGATTTGCGACCTGACTCAGAGCTGGTCGCCGACCGGGGGAGGTGGCATCTCCACCTACCTCAAGGAAAAGAAGAAATATTTCCAGGAGAACACCCAGCACCGGCTGCTCCAGATCGTGCCGGGGCCGGAG
>JAIYAL010000085.1 GCA_027489095.1 Erythrobacteraceae bacterium | reverse complement strand
GGCGGCGGTACCGCGCTGCTCTACGCCACCAAGGCTCTCGAAGGCCTCAAGGGCGCGAACGAAGACCAGACCCGCGGCATCGACATCATCCGCAAGGCGATCACCGCCCCGATCAAGCAGATCGCCCAGAACGCCGGCCATGATGGCGCGGTGGTTGCGGGCAACCTGCTGCGCGAGGATGACGAGACGCAGGGCTTCAACGCTGCCACCGACACCTACGAAAACCTGGTCAAGGCCGGCGTGATCGACCCGACCAAGGTCGTTCGCACCGCGCTGCAGGACGCAGCCTCGGTCTCCGGCCTGCTGATCACCACCGAAGCGGCGATCGTGGAACGTCCGGACGACAAGCCGGCCGGCCCCGCGATGCCCGACATGGGCGGCATGGGTTTCTGACCGGATAGCGGCCGGGAAAGCGGGGCGCCCGCGCCCCGTCTGACGACCCCGGCTCTGCCCGAGCCGGCCCAAGCACCAGAACAAGAAAACCCCGGCGGAGCGATCCGCTGGGGTTTTTCGTTGAATCAATGTGGCGGCTGCAATCGGCGTTTGTCCAGCGCGCGCTCCGGCACGTCAAAGGTGCCGCTGGTACGGCAGCCAGAGCGTGATCACGGTGCCTTTGCCTGCTTCACTTGTGCTGGTGAGCAGCCCGTGCAGTGCTTTGGCGCGGGAACGGATACTGGCAAGCCCCTTGCCCGGCGCTTCCTTTGCCGTGTCAAACCCTTGCCCATTGTCGGCGACATAAGCGGCGACACCGAGAACCCCGCCGAGCGTCTCTACACGGCAACCGATCCGCATCTCGGTCGCACCCGAGTGGCTCAGCACATTGCCAATGGCTTCCTGAAAGATCCGCAGGACGTGCAAGGCATTGGGGGCGTCCAGCCATTCCAGCGGGCCACATTCATCGACCTCCCAACGGCACACCACCCCGGCATCGCGAAGATCGCCCTGCATCCGGTGCCGCAGATTGCCGATCAGTGCGACCAGATCGCCTTCGACTGGTTCAAGCGAATCGACCGTAATCTTGAGATCGGCCAGCGCCCGATTAAGCGTCTTGATCATGCTGGGCGGCTGGTTCTGCTGGCGCGCAACCGCGAGCGCGGTGATCAAATTGGAACCAATGCCGTCGTGCATCTCCTGCATCAACCGCTCGCGCTCGCTTGCAATAGCGCGCCCGACGACAAGCTCCTGCCGCGCAGCTTCGCTTTGGGCCAGTTCGGCGCGGGTTTCGGCGATGCGCTTTTCCAGCGTGGCATTGGCCTTACCCAGATCCGTGAAGGCACGCAGCGCACGCACCCCAAAGGTCAGCAGGAAAGCAAGGCAATAAAAGAAACCATTGAACAGCGCCAAATAAAAGTCATTCCCCTTCCAAACCGTGCCGCTGCCTGCCAGCAACGCATCATAACCTCCCAAAACAACCATTAGCGCCATCAAAGAAGGCCATACAAAATCGCTTGGAATCCGCGTTCGGTAGAAATTCAGATACCCGATGATTGCCATCGAGAGTGTCAGTAGCAGGGTCGGCACATAAAGAAGGAAATTGGTGAGCTGGAAATACCAGTGAATAAAGCAGTATGGAAAAACAATTATGATCAACAATTTGATGATAAACTTGTAATTCGGTATCTTCAAATAAGATGCGTAAAAAGAAAATGTAAAAACTGAAGCTATCAACGTTGCCGCGACCGACAAGGCATTGAACGTGACGAGATGAAACGGCGTGTCTTCCGCAAAATATTGATAATTGCGCAAGAACCAAATAACTGTTGAGATTGACAAGTATAAAAGCTCAACCTCGTTCCGCCGCCCGAGCCACAGCAGAAAACCAAATGCGCCAAGGATGAGCATGGCAGAACTTGCGACCATCGTAGCCGAAATCCGCCAGAAGAATTGCCGCTTATAGTTCGCCTCGACCTCTGTGTGCGGCCCGACGACAACCCGGCCACCTGCCACCGAATCGCGTGAGAAAGCACGGATGAGGATTTCGTTCATGCCGGGGCGCAGCGCAGTTTCCGGTATCGGCGCAAGAAAGGGCCGATACCATGCCATCTTGTTGTCATCTTTGCTTGCAAAATTTCGGAATATCTCCTGCCCATTCAGATAGATAGTGAACTGGTTGCGGGTGCTGACGGTGTATAGCGCAAGCGGCCCCTTGCCGAGCGCCGCACGATCAAATCGATGTCGTGCCCACAGGCCGTGAAGATCGCCAGTGCGCCAATGCGTATCGACCTGCCGATAGATATTCGGTGTTTTCTTGCGCTCCCATCCTGCCGTGGGAATGGCTTCGTCCAGGGTGAGGACATAGTCGCCATCGAGAAATTCGATCACCGGCCCATCGGGCGTCGATGACGTGGCGATCGCAGACAGGGTGTTCGCGGGCAGGGTGTTCGCAGGCAGGGTGGTCGCGGGCAGGGTGGTCGCGGGCAGGGTGTTCGCAGGCAGGGGCTGCGCCAATGCGGTGCCCGGGGCCAAGGTATGCGCCATGATCAGCGCCACCAGCCACAGGCTCACGCGCCACATCATCGCCTGTGCCGTCCGCTTTTACGCTGGCCCCAGCAGCCCTTGCGATGATGCTTCAAACAAGGCCTCCGCCCGGCTGTTGACTTCCAGTTTACGGTAAATGTTTTTGACATGGGTGCCAATCGTATTGGCCGTGACTGTCAAAATCTCGGCACATTCGGCATTTGAAAATCCGCGCGACAAGAGGTTGAGCACTTCATACTCACGCTCTGACAATGGCGATGCCATCGGCGGTCTGGCTGCCTCAGGTTCTGGCGCGATCTGCCCCAGCAGTTGCCGCGCGATAATCGGGCTGATGGGGGAGCCGCCGCGGCGGATATTGCGGATCGCTTCGATACAATCCTCGATCCGTTCATCCTTGAGCAGATAGCCGCGCGCGCCCGCTCTTATCGCATCGAGCACCTTGTTCTGATTGGCAAAGATCGTGATCACCAGAATGTCGGTGTCACGCCCGGTCAAGGCTTCCTGCCGGATCAGCGCCGCGCCATTGCCATCAGGCAGGCCCAGATCGCACAGCAACACGTCATATCCGCCCGCCTCGATCATGCCGCTTGCTTCCGCGACATTCTGGGCGGTGCCGGTCACGATCATGTCCTCGCACGCCTCGACCGAGGTGCCGAGCAGATCGCGCATCGCCGGATCATCTTCAACGATGGCGACTCTGATCATGCAATGCTCCCAGCGGCGACTCAGCATTACCACCACCACAGCGGCTCCACTACGCCGATTGCGCGGCATCGCCCATCACCCGATCAGGTGATTGCCGCAGGCCTTCTTCCGCTCGCATAAACTGGGGGCTCGGTTCCGACCGCTGCACCAAAGGGGAGGATCGATATGACCTGCAAGGCGTGGTTATTGTTGAGCTGCATGGCTGTCGGCACGGCATCGTTCACCCCGGTTCTGGCCCCGGTATCAGCGCAGCAGCCGGCGCGGCCGTCGGACTATGTCACGCGCGTTGAGATCGAGACCAATGCCGGCCCGCTGGTCTTTCTCCTCATGCCTTCTGGCACGTGGGTGCGGATGAACGCCGCGGGCGAAGTTACGGGCGAGTTTTTCGAAATCGACCGCCTCGGGGCCGGGCTGCAGGTCGGCATCTATCTGCTCGAACTGACGACCAAGGAAAAGCTCGGGCTGAATACCGAAGACAAGACGATGTTCAATGTGATGCGGGAAACGACCGGCCGGATTACCGCCATATCGACCATTCCCAACCGCGAGATTGCGGTGGCGCAGCCCGCCCCGCCGCCGGTCTACCGGCAGCCCGATCCAGGCCCGGCAGCCCAGACCATTGCGCAGGCGCCCCGTGCCCCGTCACAACCATCATTCACCGTGCCAGCCGATCCTGCCGACGATGCGGACTTCGATCCCTATGCCGCGCCCGGCCAGTCCAGCACGGTGCGGCAGCAGCCGACCGTCACGACCCCGGCGCCCAAGACCAACCGCGACATCATCACTGCCGCCGCTCAGCCTGTCTTCACGCGCCGCGACGCAGCTGCCTCCGGCAATGCGGCCGACGCTGTCGCTGACACCGGCATTCGCGTTGATGGCCCGTGGAGAGCGATCGCCAAAGATCCCGTGAAAAGCGGCGATGGTGTCACAACGGCGTTGATCTGGGAAATGCCGGAGTCCGTCTGGATCACCGATGCGCAGGATGGCGCGATCACCATCCATTTCGACAAGAACCCGGCAGGCTCGATCGCGCTGCAAAAGGTCGGTGAACTGCAATATTCCGCCGGAGGCAATACGGCGCAGTTCTTTCTGGCCGATCGGAAGGACAAGCGCAAACTTCGCTTCGTGCTGAATTCCGGTGGCAAGACCAGCGAATACCAGATTTCCCATGTCCCTTCGGGCGTCAAGCTGTCGCGGTCCCGCACAAGGCCGGAGGTCGATGACGAAGTCGATACCTTCACGTCAGGGGCAACGGTGCCGCGCTTCAAGGACATGCTGCGCAGCTATCGCAGCCCCAGCATGGATCTGTTCGATGCGGGGCGCGGTGCCGGGCCGGTGATCTTCAAGGAACCGGAATCAACCGAGTATTCGGTCGAACTGGAAATGAAATCGATGAGAATTCCGCTGGGCCTGCGCGGCAAGTTCCTGCGCGATATCTCCGGCAGCCAGATGGAAAGCGTGATCACGAATACATCCTCGTTCGAAAAGTCGATGTCGCTCAATTTCGGGGCGAGCGGTTCGTTCAAGGGTATGTCCAGCGGCTGGGAAGCCACGCGCGAGGAAAGCAAGGGCGCGGATCGCACTGACGGCACGACCAAGGCTTTCGGCCTGTCCCGTTCGGACGTTTTTGCCCTGTTCATCGACAAGCCCAACATGCTGCTGGATGCGTTCTTCAAGGACGCGATCCTCCAGCTTGCCGATGGCACGATGACCCCGGCGCAGTTCCGCGAAAGATACGGCACCCATTATGCCAACGCGATCCATTTCGGTGGCTTGGCCAAGGCCGAACGCACGGTGACCACCACCGAATTCAAGCAATGGGCCAAGGAATCGACCAGCTACAAGCAGGAAGGCGGGGTCGATGCCGGCCCGGCGGGCAGCTTCAAGGCCAAGGGCGGGCTGACCATGGCCAGCGGCGATTCCAAAGGTGGCAACAGCATGTTTTCGAACGAAACATGGAAAGCGGTCGGCGGCACCGGGGGGATGACCTCGGCCTCTTGGACGGTGGGTGACGAGAACAGCGTGCCGGTACGCTATGACCTGCGCCCGCTGTCCGAATTGATCAGCCCGATGTTCTTCCCCGAGGAATGGAGCTCGGCGAAGCGCGGCGCGCTGCTCAACGCCCGCGCGCAGCTCGACAGAGAAATCACCCGCTATCTGCAAAGCCAGCCACGGGCCGACGACCGGCTGCTGGGCCCGGCGGTGTACCAGCTGACCTTCCATGGGCTGAAATGCCTCAATAACGGCGATGAAGGCAAAGGCGACGCCTACCTTTATGGCGATATCAATGCGACGATTACTGGGCTCGAACCCGATCAAACTGTGAATTTGTTCACGGCCACTGAGGCCAATGCGACGAAAATTTCGTGCAATGGCGGCGCTGAACATCCGATCAACCGGACGGTATTTGTTACCGGCGCACGAAGAGGCGGAACGGCGGCGTCATTCTACCTCACCGCTCCGGGCCTGTATGAAAATGACAACAGCTTCACCGATCCTGATGATCCCTTGTACACCCCGTCTGTCTTCCCGAACTATCCAGGGACGCAGATGCCAAATTTTTCTTTAGGGATGGTTCCAGTCCCTGTCGTGCTTCGCGATTGGCGCGCCGATGTTCCGCGTTACGACTTCGAGGGCACTATAATTACAAACCTGCCGAGCGTTAACTATGGCCCTTATTTGAAGGTCAGCGTTTCATTCAAAGAAATTCAGTAGGAGCGTAGGCGATGATTTTTCAGAGATATCTGCTGATTGCATCGGGACTTGCCGCAATGACTGCGGCACCCTTGCAGGCGCAAGAGGCGGAGTACGCGCCCGTCATGCTGACCTTTGATGGCACAGATGCGCTGAGCTATGTGCCGTCCTCTGCGCTCGATATTGATGGGGCGGGAACCGTGGAATTGTGGGTTCGCGCCGGGTGGCAGACGAACCCTGGCTATGATCCGGCGATCCTGTCCTATCAGGGGCCAACCGGCCCGCGCATGGCGCTGGTGCTGACCAGCGATGCCAAGGCGCTGGGGGTGTTTGCCGGACGATTTTACCAAACGATCCCGTTCGACTTTGCCGATGGCCAGTTGCACCATGTCGCGCTGACCTTTCTGGCGGATGAGACGCTGGTGATGATCGACGGCGAAGTGCGCGAGACCCTGGGGTTCGGCATGGCCGATCTGCCGGCCAATATGTTCAGCATTGGCGCCTTGGGCGAATTTTCCCCGTTCATCGGCGAGATCGGCCAGATCCGGATCTGGGATGAACCGATCGACCCTGAGGTGCTGGTCAGTTTCGCCTGGCGCCCGATCGCCTCCGAAGGCCCCGATACCCATCCCGACATCAATGCGCTGGCGGGGGTGAGCACCTTCGCCAATCCCGAAATCGGCGGCTTCGTCTTCTTCGGCCCGAGCGATGATGCCAACGTCACGGCCCCGGCAGACGATGCGGTGGACGACACCGAGCTTGAGTTGAACGCGCCTGAACTGGCGAACCTGGACGGGCAACCTTAACCGGCAACCACTTTTGTTTGAAGGTATTGGTGATGAAAAATTGGCATTTTCTGGTAGCACTCGTCGGCTCGATGATGGTCATGGCGGCGCCCTGCGCGGCGCAGAAGCGGCCACCGCCGCCCAAGCCCTCGATCACGTCTCAGCAGGGCAAGTCGTCCAGCAGATCGGGTCGCACCGCCGCAGCGAGCGGTCAGGTCAGCAGCGGCAAGGCTGTCGCCCAACGCGGCAAGCCGTCGCTGCGCGCGCAGAAGGCCAATCTGGTGCGGGCGATCGGCCGGGCCGAGGGTTTGAAGCCCGCGCGGTTCCAGCTGCGCCAGCAAACTGTCGACGCGCGCCGGGCCTATCGCGCCAACCCCAGTTCCGCCAACCGCGCGGCCTGGCGAGCCGCAGTGCGCGCCTACTTGCCCGTTCGGCAGGCCCATGAAACCGCCCGCGGCCAACGTGACGCTGCGATCTCCCGGTACCGGCAGACCAAGTTCCAGCGCCAGGCTGCGATGAAGTCGGCTGCGCAGGCCGCCCCGGCAGCCACCCCGCCGCGGCTGCCGCCTCAACCGGGCCGCCCGGCAATCCGGCGGCAGGCCGCTATCCAGCTGCTGCCGACCCTGCCGGTGGCGATGGAAATCCCCGTGGTTCGCCGCCCGACCTACACGTTTCCAAACAACCAGCGCCCCGGAGCGCATTACATGTCCAGCGCTGCGGCCTTCAAGGCAGGCATGCCGACCGGCTCAATCTACTCCAGTCTGAGTGCGGTCGAATCGGGCCTCGCACGGACCACCAGCACGCGCACGGTAACAGGCACGGGCACGGGCACAGGCACAGGCACGGGCACGGGCACGATCGGCGGCACGGCGGGTTCGTTCGGCACACCGGGCACGATCGGCGGCACGGCGGGCTCGTTCGGCACATCGGGCACGATCCCGCTGAACCGCCTGGATGCCCAAGGCTTGGCTGCATACCGCCAGAACGCTGCGGCGGGCGGCAATTGATGTCCGGCGCGGCGGCCTATGGCGCCGCTGCGCAGCAGGGCCACGTCTGCGAACCACACTCCGATCCATCCAAGGGGAAATTCTCATGAGCATTTTGACTTCGCGCGCCGCCTTCGCCGTCCTCGCTGCGGGCACCATGCTGCAAGGCTGTGCGACCGTCACCTCCGGATGGCAGGCTGCCGCCCCGGTCAGGGATACCCTCGTGGTCGATCCGGCCTGCCTCGCGTCGGCCCCGTGGTTTGCCGATCCGGCGGAGGCTGACCTGCAACTGTTCGGCTGCCGACCCGTTGCGGACATTCCCGCCGCCGACCAGAACGGCTGGCGCGAGTTTGCGACCGCCGATGGCGCGCTGATCCGCGCGCGCGGTGACACCACCGATCCGCGCACGGGCAAGGTCCGGGTTGAGGTGTTCTACAATGGCGGCGGCACCCTTTCGGTGCGCAGCCTCGTGACCGGAACGGCCAATGCCAAGGGCGTGATGAAGGCCGGCACCTTCACGGTCACGCCGCTCAATTGAACAGGCGGCATCAAGGGGACTGGCATGAACATGATGCACCACTTCGTCCGGACGCTCGCCATGGCCATGCTGGCAGCCCTTGCGCTCCAGGCCTGCACCGCTGACCCGTCCGCCGCTGATAACAGCGATGCAGGCGCGCAAGCGAGCCCGGCGCAGCAAGAGGCCGAACCCGGCACCTCGCTCGCCTTCGAATGGAGCGCCAACGGCTTTGAACAGATCGAGGCGCGCTACCAATGGTCAGGATCGGGCGTGCGCGATGATGTGTTCCAGCCCCATTTTGCGCTGAGCGTGCCCGAAACAGACGATGCGATCTGGTCTTCCAGTTGCGCGGCGGGGGGCAAGGTGGAAACCCAGCTCTATCTCGCCCCGCCCAAGGGAATGCAGGGCAATCGGGCCACGTTCCGGTTTGAAACCGACGCGTCCAACAAAACCCTCGCCTATCCGGCGCGCTATGTCGCGGACGGGCAATATGATGGCTTTGCGATTGTCCAGGCCGCCAATGATCCGATGTTTGCCGACATGAAGGCGGGCAAATGGGCCTATATCCAGATCGGCGAAGGCAGCGATGCCACCAAGTTGCGGGTATCGCTGGCGGGAGCGGCGCGTTCGCTTGGCGCCTTCCTCCCAGCCTGCTCGGGCGCGGCCAAGGCGGCGCGTCCGGCGGCTGCCACCGCGACCGCCGCCTATACCTGCGACGACGGGCGCACGATCACCGCCAGCTATCTCGGCAATGACACCGATACGCCAGTGGCGCGGCTGGCGATCGATGGCGAGGTCATGCTGCTGGCGCAGGCCATTTCGGGCTCAGGCGCTCGCTATGAAGGCGAAAGTTCAGGCACGAAGATAACGTGGCTGACGAAGGCGGAGGACGGGGTCCTCATCACGGCCAGCCCTGATTCTGCGGACGGCTCAAGCGAACAGACGACCCGCTGTTTGGCACGGTAGATTGAAAACGTCCCTCCTGATCAAACAGGCGGTCGGTCACAATCATCTCATCGAACAGCGGTTCGGCGCTTGTGGCCCAGGCCGTCCCCTTCAGCCCATCACCCGATCCGGTGCTCGCCCCTGATCCAGCGCGCATCTTTGAGTATGGTGCGCAGGACCGTTGCTTTTGGGGCTGACGTCAGCGCCGATCAGCCCATCACCCGATCCGGTGCTCGCCCCTGATCCAGCGCGCGTCTTTGAGTATGGTGCGCAGGACCGTTGCTTTTTGGGCTGACGTCAGCGCCGATCAGCCCATCACCCGATCCGGTGCTCGCCCCTGATCCAGCGCACCGTCCCCGACGAAGCGCGCATCACCACGCTTTCGGTGGTGAGGATGGTCTCGCCCGTCAGCTTGCGGCGGCGCTTCACGCCGCGCAGCAGCGAGCCGTCCGTCACGCCAGTGGCGGCGAAGATGCAGTCACCCTTGGCGAGGTCTTCCAGCTTGTAGATGCGATTGAGGTCCTCGATGCCCCACTTGCGGGCGCGGGCCTTTTCGTCCTCGTTGCGGAACACCAGCCG
>JAIYAL010000060.1 GCA_027489095.1 Erythrobacteraceae bacterium | reverse complement strand
CGCACGCCGAGGAAGGCCTCGGTCGCGATCATGAAGGGCCGCAAATAGAGCGAGCCGCCCTCGACCGCCGGATACCAGTTGCCATCCGCCTCGATCAGCTTGGCGATCGCGGCGAGGAACAGCTCAGGCGGAAGCGCGGGCATCGCCAGCCGCTCGGCCGAGGCGTTGAAGCGCGCGGCGTTGGCCTCGGGCCGGAACAGGCCGAGGCTGCCATCGGGGTGGCGATAGGCCTTCAGCCCCTCGAAGATTTCCTGCGCGTAATGCAGCACGCTTGCCGCCGGATCGAGCGGGATCGCCTCGCGCGGGCCGATGGTAGGGGTCTGCCACCCGCCCGCTGCCTCGTCATAGTCGATCACCACCATGTGATCGGTGAACACCTGCCCGAAGCCGGGATCGGCAATGAGCTGGTTCCGGACGTCGTCGGGCGTGGGCGAGGGGTGGGGAAGACGGGTGAAGTGCATGGCTTGCGCCTAATCCTGCGGGGCCTTGAGGGCAAGACGCGTGTTGGGGCAGAAAGAGCAGGCCTTGTGGGATGCGCTGGCTCGGGCCGCAGGCCCGCGAGCGCACGCGGCCGAGCCGCAGGTGCCCCGCAGCGAAGCGGAGGGATCAGCACCGAGGACGAAGGCGCACAGGCGCCTTCGCAAAACAAAACCCATCGGGCCGCAGGCCCGCAAGGGCGACTGCCCGCCGCGGCTTATGCCGCGAAAGCCAAGCGGGCCGGATGGCCCGCGCCCGGCGTCTGAGGGCGAAAACAAAAAGCACAAATGAAAAGGGCAGTTCCGCGCCCCAAAGAAGATGGGGGAGGAACTGCCCTTAACATGGTCAGCGGCCGGAAGCGCCGCTCACGAAGCCTTACTCAGACAAGAGGATTACCGAGTATGCTCCGTAGGGATCTTCACCGACCTCGCTACTGAACCATGAGACATCGGATCACCTCCTTTCAAGCTTGTGAGCAGACCCGCCATTTCACCGGGGGCCGAGACGCGTGCGCCGCTGGTCTCGAGATGCAATGTGATTCATCGCAGCCCCTTCGACAAGTCTTGAATAAATCTTTTCCCGCGTCATACTCTCCCCTCGCCGCAAGCTGCGCGGCATGGTGCGCCTGAGGGAAACCTCGGGCGTTTTTCGTTTCCGGCGCGCTTGTGGACAGGCTGGGGGCAAGCCTGTGGATAACGCGGGGAGAATCGGGAAGGGGATGAGCCCGCCGGTTCGGTCGCGCAGCGACCGCGAGTGCACGCGCGCGCCCCGCAGGCGCTCTGCCGCGCAGCGGCAGAAACAGCGCCGAGGACGAACCCGCGCAAGGCGGGTTCGCACACAAAGGCCTATCTACAATCCTCGATCACCCGGCTGACCTCGGCGTAGCTCGGCAGGATCAGCGGCACCTCACCTTCGACCTCCACCGCAAAGCGCCCCTTGGACAGCGCCATCGCATCAAGCAGGGGATCGCCCGGGGCCACGTCGGCGGCGTGATAGGGGAGGGTCTCCTCGACAGGAACCACCGCGAGCGTGCGCGCGGCGGTCTCGGTGCGGATCGTCATCACCCGGGCGCGGCTGTCGCCCTCGCGCCACAGCTCGATCCGGTGGCTCTGAACATTGCAGGTCATCACGAACCCGCCCGCGCCGGTGGTGGCAATGAAGTAGGCGCTCGTCCCGCCCTCGTGCTGATGGTAACGCCACGCGCCCGGCGTTAGCGCCGCGTCGATCCAGCTCGTGTTCGGCTGGGGCGCGGGCGAGGTCGCGGGAGCGGGCCGCGTTTGGATGGGCGAGGGTCGGGGCGCGGGCACGGCAGGGGCGGTGCGCGGCGCCTCGGGCGAGGACGCGCAGGCGGCCAGCGTCAGCGACGCGGCGAGAGCCAAGGGGAGGGCCAGGGGGAGAGAGGTGGGGCGAGCAGCTTTCATGCCTGCACTTTGCGCGCTAGGGGTCGCTCCTGTCCACCCCGGAAGCAAGCATGCCCGACCATCCCCCTCGTCCCGCAAAAGCGCAAAAGCGCCGCGTCGATCAGTTGCTCACCGAGCGCGGGCTGGCCGAAAGCCGTGCCCGCGCGCAGGCGCTGGTGATGGCGGGGCTGGTGTTCGTGGGCGAAACCAAGATCGACAAGCCGGGGCACCAGATCGCCGAGGATGCCGCGCTGGAAGTGCGCGGGCGTGACCATCCCTGGGTGAGCCGCGGCGGGATCAAGCTTGCCCATGCTCTGACGCATTTCGGCCTCGATCCGGTCGGCGTGACCGCGATGGATATCGGCTCGTCCACCGGGGGCTTTACCGATGTGCTGTTGAGCAAGGGCGCAGATCATGTGTTCGCGGTTGATAGCGGGACGAACCAGCTTGCCTGGAAGCTGCGCGAGGACGCTCGCGTGACCGTGCTCGAACAGACCAGCGCGCGGATCCTGACGCCTGAGCTGATCGATCGCCCCTGCAATTGGGTGGTGTGCGATGCGAGTTTCATCGCCCTTGCCAAGGTGCTTGAGGTGCCGCTGCAGCTTGCTGCGACGCCGTGCCAGCTGGTCGCGCTGATCAAGCCGCAGTTCGAAGTCGGGCGCGAGGAAGTGGGCAAGGGCGGGGTGGTGCGCGATCCTGCACTTCACCAGCGGGTGTGCGACGAGGTGCGCGGCTGGATCGAGGGGCTGGGGTGGGAGGTGCAGGGAATTGTGGTAAGCCCGATCACCGGGCCGCAGGGCAATGTCGAATTCCTGATCGCTGCCCGGCGCACCGCTTGAAAGGAGCGCATCGCATGAAGGACAATCTCACCGTGGTCATCGGCGCAGCCACTGCCATCCTCTTGAGCCTTGCCGTGGTCTTCGACCTGATCTGACATGCTCGCCGGACGACGATCCGTCACCCCAAAAGAAAAGACCGGCAGCAACCCGAAGGTTGCTACCGGCCTTTCTTGAACCTGGTTCCCGACATCAAGCCGGGACCGGCAATCCCGAAGGATTACTCGGCAGCCGGGGTCTCGGTAGCGGCCGGGGTTTCGGTCGCAGCCGGGGTTTCGGTAGCGGCCGGGGTTTCGGCAGCCATCGGCTCTTCAGCAACGGCGGTGGTGTCAGCTTCGGTCGCAGCTTCTTCAGCCGGCTTCGAGCAAGCGGCGGTGGCGAGAGCGAGACCGGCGACGGCGACGAGAGCGATCTTCTTCATGGTTATGTTCCCTTTGGCCCTCGCGGGCCGATAATGAGCAAAAGCGCGTTATTTGATCTTCCCGCCGCCAACGCGCTTTCGAATCACGGCAGGAATAAGGCAGCCTCTAGCAGACAGTTTCGAAATCACCCAAGCGCAAAATGTGACGGCCCGCCACATTTCCACCATATTTTTGTCCCCCCGTCGCAAACGGCCCCCTTGGGCCCCCGTAGGAAAGCCGCCGGACGCCGCAGCACGCCGCACAGCACTGGGCCGGGCCGGGGCAAGGCGTGTATCGGTCGGGCCTCGTTCCGGGACAGGCCGGGCGCGCGCGGTTGGCGCAGGCGCGCGCCTCTGTTATCGCGCAGCCCCAACAGCGTTCTTCGCGGAGACCCCATGAACACCCTTGCCTCACCTGCCCAATTGCGAGCCAGCTTCCTGCGCTGGGCGCTGTTCACGGTGCCGCTGATCCTGCTGATCGGCTTTGCAGCGGGCCAGCTCGGCGGGCCGGACACACCGTGGTTCGCCGCGCTCGAAAAGCCCGCGATCTACCCGCCGCCAGTAACCTTCGGGATCGTGTGGAGCGTGTTGTTCGTGACGATCGGCCTTGCGCTGGCGATGGTGGCAAGCGCCTGGGGCGCGGTCGGACGGGGGATCGCGCTGATCGCCTTTGCGATCCACTTCGTGGTCACCCAAGGCTGGACACTGGTGTTTTTCGGCCTGCAGGACATGTTTGCCGGGCTGATGATCCTGGGCTTCGGTGTCGCCAGCCTGCTGATTGCGCTGGCCTTCATCGCCCGCGTGCGGCGGAGCGCGGCGCTGCTGCTGCTGCCCTATTTGGCATGGCTGTGTTTTGCGAGCGCGCTGAACTACCAATTCATCGTCGCCAACCCCGACGGCGGCCCGCACGGCGGGAGCGGTTCGGCGACGCGGGTGGAGCTGTAGGCGCCTCTTGGGCCTCAAGTAGCGGAGCGGTAGGCCCAAAAGGCAAAAACCTACGCGAGGAGGGCGCTTGCACTTCTGTGCAAGCATCCCCAAAAAGAAACCATGCAAAGCCAGAACCCCATCATCGCCGACCTCGTCAAGCTCGCCAACAGCGCCGCCGGAACCATGGCGGGCATGACCCGCGAAGCCCGCGAGAGCACCCGTGAGCGCCTGCGCGAAGCCTTCGGCGGCATCGACTTCGTGAGCCGCGAGGAATTCGAGACGGTCAAGGCGATGGCGCAAAAGGCCCGCGAACAGGCCGACGCCCTCGAAGCGCGGCTGGCAGCGCTGGAGGCGAAGAAGAAGTAGCACCCGTCGTGCCCGCGCTGGCGGGCAAGTCTCGTTGCCTTTAGACTGCGCCCATGAACCTGCGCGCCTCTGCCATCATTCTTGCCTCTCGCCAACAGGGCGAGACCGGCGCGATCGTGCGGCTGCTGACGCCTGACGATGGTCTCATCGCCGCCTATGTCGCGGGCGGGCGGGGGCGGCAGATGCGTGCGGTGCTGGTGCCGGGCAACCGCGTCGCGCTCGAACTTACCGTCCGTTCCGCCAGCCAGCTGCCCTTCGCCCGGCTTGAGCTCGAACGTTCGCTCGGCGCGCTGATGACCGAGCCGCTGCCGGCTGCCGCGATCCAGTGGTCCTGCGCGCTCACCGCCGCCACACTTCCCGAGCAGCAGGCTTACCCCGCGCTCCACGCTGCGCTGTCTGCGCTGCTCGACGCGGTTGCTTCGGCCCCCTCGGCGCGCGGCTGGGTGAACGGGCTGATCGCTTACGAGACGCTGCTCCTCTCGCAGCTCGGCTATGGCGGTGGGGCAAGTGGCGACGCCCCGCCACTGCTCGCGCCGGACTGGGCGGGGCAGCTCGCGCTGCTGGGGATACTCGAGCGCCGCCTCTCGCACTACCTGCTTGCAGGCCCCAAAAGCGATGTTATGGGCGCGCGGAAGCTGCTGACCGAGCGGTTGGCGCGCATGGGGTGAAAACATGAAGATCGCAGTCCTGCCCGGCGACGGGATCGGCCCCGAAGTCACGGCCGAGGCGGTTGCGGTGCTCGAATGCCTCGCCCTGCCGGGCCTTGCCCTGTCTGAAGGGGACGTGGGCGGAGCGGCCTACCATCGCCACGGGCACCCCTTGCCCGACGAGACGCTCACCATGGCCCGAGAGGCCGACGCGATCCTGTTCGGCGCGGTCGGCGATCCGACCTGCGACGCGCTTGAACGCCACCTGCGCCCCGAACAGGCGATTCTCGGCCTCAGGAAGCACCTCGGCCTGTTCGCCAACCTGCGCCCCGCGCGGGTGTTTGCGGGGCTGGAACACCTCTCCCCCTTGCGCCCCGATATCGCTGCCGGGCTCGACATGCTGATCGTGCGGGAGCTGACCGGCGACGTCTATTTCGGCGCCAAGGGCCAGCGCACCAATGATGCGGGCGAGCGTGAGGGGTGGGACGCGATGTCCTACGCGACCAGCGACGTGCGGCGCAGCGCTCCTGTCGCCTTGAGCGCGGCGGCGTCGTCGGGCTTGCCGCTCACCAGCGTCGACAAGGCCAACGTGCTCGAAACCAGCCAGCTGTGGCGCGACGTGGTGATCGAGGTCGCCGCCGGGTACCCGGACGTCGCGCTTGATCACATGTATGTCGACAATGCCGCGATGCAGGTGGTGAGCCACCCGGAACGCTTCGGCGTGGTGCTGACCGGCAACCTGTTCGGCGATATCCTCTCCGATCTGGCGAGCGCCTGCGTCGGCTCGATCGGTCTGCTGCCCTCCGCCTCGCTGGGGGAGCGGCAGACGGCTTTCGGCACGTTTGGTCTCTACGAGCCGATTCACGGCAGCGCGCCCGACATTGCCGGTGAGGGCAAGGCCAATCCGATGGCGACGATCCTGTCAGCGGCGATGATGCTGCGCCACTCCTTCGGGATGGAGGCGGCGGCGGCACGGATCGAGGGCGCGGTGGGCCGGGCGCTGGCTGACGGCATCCTCGGCGGCGATCTCGGCGGCACCCACGGCACCGCAGCGATCGGCGCGGCCGTGCGCGCGCGGCTCTGACACGCTCCGGCTGGCCCCAGTTATGGTTTATAAAGAATTATGGTGCATCTGGGGGGCATGGATAATGCAGCCTTTCTTCGCTCCACAAGCTTCGACGATTATGAGCCCGCCGACGTCTGGACGGCTCCCGCAGCCATGACCCTCGACCTCGCCATCATCCTGCCGACCCTGAACGAGCGCGGCAATCTCGGCCCGCTGGTCGAGCGGATCGACCGTGCGATCGGCACGGCGGCGGTGTGGGAGGTGATCATCGTCGATGACAACAGCCGCGATGGCACCGCTGATGAGGCGCGCGCGCTGGCGCTGGTCGATCCGCGGGTGCGGGTCATCCAGCGCATCGGGCGCCGCGGCCTTGCCAGCGCGGCGATCGAGGGCTTCTGCGCCACCGCCGCGCCATATGTGGCGGTGATGGATGCCGACCACCAGCACGATCCCGCGCTGCTCCCCGGAATGCTCACTGCGCTCAAGGCCGGTGAGGCCGAGATCTGCGTCGCCAGCCGCTTTGCCGAAGGGGCGAGCACCGCCGAATGGGCCGCGCCCGAGCGCGAGAAGCTGTCGACCTACGCCAATGCGCTCGCCCGCAAGATCACGGGCGTTGAACTTACCGATCCGATGAGCGGCTATTTCATGCTGCCCGCGACCACCGCGAGGCAGCTGGTGCCGCGCCTGTCGGGGATCGGCTTCAAGATCCTGCTCGATCTGCTCGCGACGACGGAAACGCCCATGACAGTCAAGGAATTCCCCCTCAATTTCGCGGCAAGGCGCGAAGGAGAAAGCAAGCTGGACCGTGCCATCCTGTTCGATTTCCTCGCGGGGCTTTACGACAAGACCTTCGGCAAGGTGATCCCGACCCGTTTTGCCCTGTTCGGTACGGTTGGCGCCTTGGGTGTGGTGGTGCACTTCATGGTGCTCACCAGCCTGTTGTTCCTTGTCGGCCACCACTTCACGCTGGCGCAGACCGGAGCGGTGCTGGTGGCGATGAGCTTCAACTTCTGGCTCAACAACTACCTCACCTATCGCGACAAAAGGCTGACCGGGGCGATGGCGCTGCTGCGTGGCTGGCTGGGCTTCATCGCCACCTGCGCGATCGGCGGCTTCGCCAATGTCGCGATCGCGACTTTCCTCGAACAGCAGGGCGTGTTCTGGGCGGTGGCCGCGCTGGCGGGGATCGTGGTCGGATCCGTCTGGAACTACGCCCTGTCGAGCCGCTTCGTGTGGGGCAGGTTCTAGGGCGCAACGGCCCCGGGAGCATCCGGAACGGCGAAAGTCAGCTTCCCCGCGACGCACCGCTGGTTGGGCACATCCGTTCGGGTTTTCGCCATCATCCGCGGCATGATCCGTTGCATGAGCGATTCTTGTTCCGGCGTCAGAACCTCGCGCGATGCAAAGCGGCAGTTCGCCAGTCGGCCCGTCGCATCGACCTTGCAGGCGTAGTCGATCGTCCAGGGCGACGGTGCGATCTTATCCATATGCGTGGGCAGCATAGCATTTGCGGCACGCTGGTCGAAGATCACCGTCCCCCCGATGGGCGGGCAATTGAATGTGTCGTCCGCATTGGCCTGAGACGCCGCCACCAGCAGGATAAGGCCAATCTGCCTCATCACTTCCACCCGTCCAACCACGTCCAGACCAGATAGCTGTTCGGTCTGGCCAATGGCAGCGCGGAAATGATCGGGAAGAACCACGCGAACACCGCTGCCGAGGCCGCAGGGATGCCCCAGCTGAGCCACTTGCCGTAAGGCAGGCGCCGCAGGTCGCTGCACGCCAGCGCCAGCGCGGCGAGCAGGAAGATGCTGGGCACGAAATAGTGGTAGTAGAACTGCGTCGGCTTGGGCGCGATCACCCATAGGCCGAGGCTCACGCCGTAGCCGATGCCCGCGCCCAGCCGTGCCCAATCCCGCCGCAGCGCGCCCGCCCAAAGGCACCACACCAGCGCCGGCAACCCGAGCAGCATCGTCAGCGGATTGCCGATCAGCAGCACCCCGCGCTGTGCGCCATCGATCGGTTCGTAGAGATACCAGATCCCGCGCGTGTTGAGCAGCCATTGCGGCCAGGTGCTCATGTAACGGTGTGTGGTCTTGAGCTGGCTCTGCAATTCGAACATCTCGGCGTGGAGGCCGATAAGGCCCCGCTCGGCGAGCGGCGAGGGATGGAATGGGGTGGCAAGCCAGTAGCCGGGCACGAAACTCGCAGCATAGACCGCCAGCGGAACGATCCCGAGCCAGACGAAGGCCTCGATGAGCGTCACCCCCGGCACCGGCGCGCCGCGGCGGCTCCACAGCAGGCGGCGGCGTCCGGCAAAGGCGCGGGCGATGAAAAAGGCGATCCCAGGCACCACGGCGAGGGGAATGGCGTTCCACTTCGCCCCCAGCGCGCAGCCGATCGCAAGACCGGTCAGCGCGAGGCGCCAGCGGCCCTGCTCGGGCTGCGCGCAGGCGGCCGCAAATTGCCATGCCGCGACCGCAAGGCTCGCGACCATGATGATGTCGAGCATCGCGATACGGGTGTGGATGAAGAGGTGAAATCCGGTCGCCAGCAGCACCGCGAAAGCGATGCAAGCAAACCGGTCATGGCTCGCATGCCACATCGCCCGGAGCGCGGCGAAGAAGGCGAGCACCCCGCACAGCCACGGCACGATCCGCCAGCCGAGCGGCGCGTCGCCCAGCAGCCACATGCCCAGCGCGATCAGCTCCTTGCCAAACAGCGGGTGTTCGCGGTTGCTGTAATAGCCTGCGCCGGTCTTGATCAGCGCGAGGAACTCGCGCGCGGCCGGGACGTAGTGGACCTCGTCGAAATAGAGGATCGACGGTGTCGCCAGCCGCCAGCCGGTCAGCAGGGCGAACAGCCCGGTCAGCGCGGCTACCCACGCCAGCGGATCGCGCAGGCGCAGCGGCGGGTTGGCGGCAGGAAGGGGGGACGCGTGCGCCTCGGCCATGACTGGCCTTCGCGATTACGCAGGGGCGCTTGCAAGGGCAAGCTTCTCCTTGTTTCCGCACGCCCTCCGGCGTGCGAAATCCTCGCTGATGCTGGCTTCGCCAGCGTCGCTGCGGGCGGCCAGTCGGCCTTGCGGCGCCTGCGGCGCCGATTAAGCCTGCGAGGCTGCGCCTTGCGTCTGTTCAAGCCAGAACAGGCGCGCGCACATCGCGAGCAGGCCGATGCTGGCTGTGGCGAGGATAAGCAGCACCCACGGTGCAATGCTCATCCCCTGCGCGCGCGCGCGCGCGGCAGGATCAGGAACACCGCGACCGAGAGCGAGAAGAGCAGATCATACCACACCTGCACACCCCACAGGTTGTTGGTGTGATTGAGCACCACCGGTAGCAGGCCCTCGGTGGCGATGGTCACCGCCGAGAAGGCGGCAAACCCGGCCGAGAGCGCGCCCGCCAGCACGGCATTGCCCGGCGCACCGGGGCGCGCGGCAATGAAGAGGATCGCGGCGACGGCAAACACCAGTCCGGCTGTGGCAAGGGCGAGGAAGGGGGTGAGGGGCTCTGGCATGGCGGTCTCCATCTCTGCGATTCTGTAGCGAGTGCTACACTGGCTTGTAGCCCGATGTTGCGACCGCTACAAGGCCCGGATGGCCTCCCTTCCGAAAAAGCCCGCCATGTCGAAGGACAGCCTGCTGCCGCTGCTGATGGCGCACGTCATGGCCGAAGGGCTGGGGCAGGCGAGCCTGAGGCCGCTCGCCAAGGCGGCGGGCACGTCTGACCGGATGCTGATCTATCACTTCGGCTCCAAGGAGGCGCTGGTCAGCGACCTCTTGACCTACATTGCAGGGGTCTACGCCGGGATGCTCGACGCGGGCGTCGCCGCGAGCGCGCGGCCTGCCACTCGCGCGGAGCTGCTCACGGGCCTGCTCGCCCAGAACGGGGATCCCGCGATGCAGCCCTTCCAGATGCTGTGGTGGGAGATCGTCAGCGGCTCGGCCCGCGACCTCCCCGGCTTCCGCGCGGCCGCGCGAGGCATGGTGGGCAAGCTGCTCGCCTGGCTCGAAGGGCAGATGCCCGCAGGCGATCCCGACCCTGCCGGGGGCGCGCGCTTCCTGCTCGCGGTGATCGAGGGCGCGGCGATGCTCGCCGCTGTCGGCCACGAGGCGACCGCGTATGAAGGCCTGCTTGCGGGCGGGCTCTTGCCGACGTAGAGAGCCGCCCCATGAAGAAGACCACCGGCATGGACCGCGCCGCCACCGCGAACTGGCGCCCCGCAACCCGCGCGCTGCGCGGCGGCACCTGGCGCTCCGAACATGGCGAGACCAGCGAGGCGCTGTTCCTCACTTCTGGCTTTACCTACGACAACGCCCAGACCGTCGCCGATCGCTTTGCGGGCGAGGCCGAGGGCATGACCTATTCGCGCCTCCAGAACCCGACCGTCGCCATGCTCGAAGAACGCATCGCGCTGATGGAAGGCGCCGAGGCGTGCCGCGCGCAGGCGAGCGGGATGGCGGCGATGACCGCTGCGCTTCTGTGCCAGCTTTCGGCAGGCGACCATGTCGTGTCCGCGCGCGCCGCCTTCGGCTCGTGCCGCTGGTTGGTCGACACCCTGCTGCCCAGGTTCGGCATCGAAACCACGGTGATCGACAGCGCCGATAACGCTGCATGGGACGCCGCGATCCGCCCCAACACCAAGGTGTTCTTCTTTGAGACCCCGGCCAACCCGACGCTCGACATCGTCGATCTCGCCTATGTCTGCGGCCTTGCCCGTGCGCACGGGATCACCAGCGTGGTCGATAATGCCTTCGCCTCGCCCGTCTTGCAGCGCCCGATGGAGTTCGGCGCGGACGTGGTCGCCTATTCCGCCACCAAGCTGATGGATGGGCAGGGCCGAGTGCTGGCGGGCGCGGTGTGCGGATCGAAGCAGTGGATCGATGAGGTGCTGCTGCCCTTCCAGCGCAACACCGGCCCCAATATCGCCGCCTTCAATGCCTGGGTTGTGCTGAAGGGGCTGGAAACGCTGCCCCTGCGCGCCTTCAAGCAGTCCGAGCAGGCGGTCGCGCTGGGCGAGTTTCTCGAACCGCGCGTGACCAAGGCGGGCGGGCACCTGCTCCACCCCGGCCTGCCCAGCCACCCGCGCCACGATCTGGCGATCAAGCAGATGGACGCAACCGGCCCGATCTTCGCGCTCGACGTCGGCACGCGGGCGCGCGCCTTCGCGGTGCTCGATGCGCTGAAGCTGGTCGATATCTCGAACAATATCGGCGATGCCCGCTCGCTGATGTGCCACCCGGCCTCGACCACCCACGCCAGCATGAGCGCCGAGGCGCGTGAAGCGATGGGCGTGACCGAAGGCCTCTTGCGCATCAATGTGGGGCTGGAAGACATCGCCGACCTCACCGAGGACATGGATCAGGCGCTCGCCGCCGCCGGCATCTGAGGATTACTTTGCATGACCAAGCGTGTTGAACTCGTCTTCGATTTCGTCTCGCCCAACGCCTACCTTGTCTGGTGGCCGCTGCGCGAACTCGTCGATCGCTGCGAGGCGGAGCTTGATGTGATCCCGGCGTTCCTCGGCGGGATGCACAAGCTCACCGGCAACGCGCCGCCCTTCGTTCGCGATGCCGAGGTCAAGGGCAAGAACGCCTACGCGATGCTCGAAATGCAGCGCTTCATCGCCAAGCACGGCCTGACGAAGTACAAGATGCACCCGCAGTTCCCGTTCAATTCGATCCTGCTCCAGCGGATGCTGTTTGCGGCCTGCGAGGATGGGCGCGGGGTGCAGTTTGCCGACGCGATGCTGCGCGCGATCTGGGAAGAGGGGCTCGATATCGCCTCGCCCGAAGCCGTCGGCGCAGCGATGGCTGCGGCGGGTTTCGACGCCGCCGACCTGTTCGAGCGCGCGCAGAGCGATGCGGTCAAGCAGGGCCTTGCCGCCAGCACCGACGCGGTGGTGGCGCGCGGCGCCTTCGGCATCCCCACCATGTGGATCGGCAACGAAATGTTCTTCGGCAAGGAGCGCCTCGGCCAGATCGAGGATTTGCTTAGCCAGGGCGCATGATCGCGCAGGCCTGCCTTGCGATTGCGCTGCTGGCGGGAGTGCTGGGCGCGGTTCTTGCAGCCGGGCAATCTGCCGAGCGTGAGCCTGCGCTTACCCCGCCGTCACATCCTCCAGCGGTACATCCAAGATCGGATAGCGCCGCCATTCGGCCCAATCGTAATGCCACCATTCGTTGGCGAGGGGGACGAAGCCTTCGGCGATCATCCAGCTTTCGAGCATCCGGCTCAGCGCAAGCGCTTCGGGCGGGGCGGCGGTGTTGGAGCGGTACGCGGCCGGGGTGAAATCGTCATAGGGGCTGGGCATGGCGACCTCGCGTCCCTTGCGGTGGAGCGACAGGTCGATCGAGCATCCACGGTTGTGGCGCGATCCGGTGGCGGGATCGGCGACGAACTCGCGCTGTGCGGGCGGGGTCTGCTCCCACATCGCCCGGGTGATGCGCCACGGACGATAGGCGTCGAAGATCAGCAGGCCATATCCCACCGCCTCGGCAAGGGTCTGGACGCGCGACAGGGCCTCAGCGACCGGACGCTGCGCCACGGCACGGGCTATCGGGTAGAGCGCCCGGCCCATGAAGTTGGCGGCGCCCGCATAGCGGATGTCGAAGGCAAGGCGCGGATCGAAGCGGGCAAGGTCGACCAGATCGGGCGGGAGGTTCGCGCCGGGATCGACAGGCGGGGCGAGCGGGGCGGGGGCGGGGGCCGCTGTGCCGACACGTCCCGTGCAGGCCGTCAGCACCCCCGCTGCCAGCCCCGTCAGCACGGTGCGGCGTTTGACAGATTGGGCGAGGGCGGGCGGGCTGGTCACGATGCGGGCCTAAGCAATCTGCCGCAAGCCTGCAACCATCGCGCCGGATGGCTGCAAGCCTCGCGGGATAAAATGCTGTGCTTGTCGGGATACACTCGGGGTTAAGCGCGTTGGGGCTCTTGTGACCCAGCGCAGAATCGCTAACTTGGGGGACGATATGAAAGAGTTCTTCCAGCACGCCGCCACCACCGATGGGGTTACCGTAAGGGTCGCCGTCAACTATCTGCCGGAGCAATCGCATCCGGAGGCCGGCAAGTGGTTCTGGGTCTATCACATCCGTATCGAGAACGGCAGCCATGAGCCGCTGCGCCTGCGCACCCGCCACTGGCGCATCACCGACGGGCGCGGGATGGTCAACCATGTCGACGGCGAAGGCGTGGTCGGCGAACAGCCGCTGCTCGCACCGGGGCAGAGCCACGACTATGTCTCGGGCTGCCCGCTGACGACGCCGTTCGGCTCGATGGAGGGCTTCTACACCTTCGAGCGCGCGGACGGCACGCCGACCGAGATTCGCATCCCGTTCTTCCCGCTCGCCGCGCCCGAGACCGCCGAGGGCCGCAGTTCGCGCTGAGTCTTGCGATGAAGCGCACCCGCGCCTAATCCGGCCAGCGTGAAGCGCACCCACCTGCCCCTCAACGCCTTGCGCGTGTTCGATGCCGCCGCGCGGCATCTCTCCTTCACCCGCGCCGCGGATGAACTCGCCGTGACCCCGGCTGCGGTCGGCCAGCAGATTCGCGCGCTCGAGGACGTCCTTGGCGTGGTATTGTTCCGCCGCACCTCCAAGGGCCTCGAACTGACGCCGGAGGGCGAGGCCGGGCTCGACCCTTTGCGCGAAGGCTTCCTCAGCTTCGAGGAGAGCGTCGCGGCGATGCAGGCAGGGCAAGCCTCCGACCACTATACCATCGCGGTTCCGCGCGAGTTCTATGCCGAGTGGCTTGCCCCCCGCCTCGCGGTGTTCCAGGCCGGCACGCCCAATGACTCAGGGGGCGTCCAATACATCCTCGCCCCGGACGAGCACGCCGATTTCACCGAGGCCAACCTCGACATCGCGATCCGGCTGGTCGATGGGCCGGGCGATCTCCAGGGCGTCCAGCTTGTGCCTGCGCTGCGGGTGACAGTCGCCGCGCCCAAGCACCGTGACGCATGGATCGACTGGCCCGGCATGACGCTGCCCGAGGGGCTCAACCCCTGCATCCGCGCAGGGTCCCCCGGACAGGCGCTCGCCTCGGCGCTGGCGGGGATGGGCCGCACCATCCTGCCGCACGCGCTTGCCGAGGGGGCGATTGCGCGCGGCAACCTCATCGCCCTGACCGAGCCCGAGCCCGCAATCCGCAGCTACTGGCTGCTGGCCCCCCCGCCGCAATGGCGCAGCAAGAAGGTGCGGAATTTGGTTGGGTTCCTGAGTTCCTGAGTTCCGCAGCGCGTCCGCGCTCCGAAGTCCTTGCTCGCGCAGCGGTTTGGTTGGCCAGGCGGCCCTGAGCTTGTCAGGAGGCAGCAGGCAATCGTTGCAGCAGTTCAGCGACCTGGTCACGCATTCCTGGCTCGTTCGCTAGGCTCTCATACATCGACCGTGCCAAGGCATGGTTTCCAAGCCCTGCCTCCACTTCGGCCTCCAGCAGAAGCGCAGGCGTGAAGTCTCGTTTGAAGGCCAGCGGCATGGCCTGAAGCGTGGCGCGCGCTTCTGGCCAGCGCCCACGCATGGCATCGAGCCGCGCAGCAGAAAAGCGCAGAAGCGGAAAATCGGGATGCTTGGCCAGTGCTGTTTTGAGCACCCTTTGCGCTTCGTCCTGCCGGCCCAGATCCAGCAGCAGTCCTGCGACGTTCGCAAAGGGCACCGCAAAATCCGGATAGATCTTCGCCGCAATCTGATAGGGTTCAAGCGCGCCAGCAAGGTCCCCCTTGGCGATCCTGCTTTCTCCTTGCAGGAGCAGAGCCTCGTAGTGTTGCGGATCAGCCTGCAGCGCAGCGGCCCCATGCATGTCGGCCGCGTCCCAGTCTCCCTGCATGGCCATCAAACGGCCCGCTCGTGCATGCAGATCGGCCGACTGCGGATAGAGAGCGAGGGCCGAGTCCGCCATCTCTTGCGCCTCTTTGACCTTGCCCTCTTCCATCGCCGCCCAAACCAGCAACCACGCCTGCCGATCCGTCGGGGGTCGCGTCCCAATGAACCGCGTGATCAGATCACGCGCACTGCCGGTCGCGCCCTGCAGGATCATCGATTGTGCGCGCATGGCGATCCATTCGCTGGTCTCGCCGCTGTAGGAGCGCAGCTTACTGAGCTGGTATTCGGCCGCATAGCCATCGCCCAGTTCCAGTGCCACGCGGGCGAGGCCTTTGGCGGTTGCAGCGGACGGCCCGGCGGTTTCCTGAATCATGATGAGCTTGCTGCGGGCATCGTGAAAGCGGTGTTCGCTCAGAGCCCGTTCGGCCTGCTTCTGCTCGGCCAGAATCATCTCGGCAGAGGGCGCAGCGTTGCAACCGCTCAGCAGCATGATCGAGAGCAGCAGAAGCGAGATGCGTTTGGAAGCCATCGGCGACTTCCATAGAGAAGAATTCTTACTGAGCGGTTGTTGGAACAAGAAAAGGGGGGCTCGCACCCCCCTTTTCCATGGCATTCAGAACTGGATCGCAAGCCTTAGCCGGCTTTGTTGCCACCCTTGAGCTTCGACCTTCTGCGACCAAAGATCACCGCAGCCGTGCCCAGCCCGAAGAGGCCCAGCATGCCCGGTTCCGGCACATCAGTACCACCGGAGGTCGAGGACGAACCGCCCGATGACGAACCACCCGAGGACGAGCCGCCAGAAGTTGAGCTGCTCGACGTTGTGCTGCCGCCAGATGTCGACGTGGTCGAGCCACCGCCTGAGGTCGAGGTCGAGCCACCACCTGAAGTGGAGCCGCCGCTCGAGGTCGAGGTGGAGCCGCCGCCCGAGGTTGAGGTGGAACTGCCGCCCGAGGTCGAGGTAGATCCGCCCGAGGTCGAGGTAGATCCGCCCGAGGTCGAGCTACCGCCCGAGGTCGAAGTGTAACCGCCGCTCGAGCTCGACGAGGAGCTGCCACCCTTCTTGGAGTCGCCGCCCTTCTTGGAACCACCGCTGCTGCTGCCGCCGCTGGTGCTGCTGGACGAACCGTAATGACCGCCGCTGCTGCTGCTGCTGGAGCCACCCTTCTTGGAATCGCCGCCCTTCTTGGAGCCGCCGCTGCTGCTGCCGCCGCTGGTGCTGCTGGACGATCCATAATGACCGCCGCTGCTGCTGCTGGAGCCACCCTTCTTGGAATCGCCACTCTTTTTGCTGGTGGTAAACTTGGCTGGACTATCGGCCTG
>JAIYAL010000030.1 GCA_027489095.1 Erythrobacteraceae bacterium | reverse complement strand
GTCTGTTGTGCAAGCGGTTCAGGGCTCTCATTGCAACCCGGAAGATCGGGCAGCAGACTGTCGATCCCGGCCGCGTCGAGCCGGCGCATCACCTCTACCGTAAAGCGCCGCAGCTTGTTCGCCTCGTCGAACCAGGCGGGCAGCACGAGCACCCGGTGCGGTCGCCCGCGATCAAAGCCGACGACCTGCTCCGCGCTCGCCACGGTGCCGTCCCGGGCCGCAATGTTCCACGTGAAAATCACGTTCGAGGGGCCCCTTGGCGGGGGTCTAAACCGATCCGGAGGGGGGCAAGCAGGGGTCTAAACAGGGTCTGGAGGGGGTCTAGCGGGGGTCTAGCTTCGCACGCGCGAAGGCCAGCAGGGCGCCATAGGTCTCGAGCATCGCACCATCGACGTCGTCGTCCTCGATTACGATGCCGAGCCGATCCTCCATCTCGGTCAAGAGCCCCGCAACCGCCATCGAATCCAGTTCGGGCAGGTGACCGAACAGCCCCGATTCCGGCCCGAAAGCCTCCGCCTGGCCTGCATCGAGGCCCAGCACGTCCGCGATCAAGCCCTTGAGTTCCCGGTCGAGTACCGCCTCTGCGGCGGCGCTGTCCGTATCCGGCCCGATGTTTGGCCCAATGTTCGGCCCATTGTTCGGCAAAGTGGTCATCGGCCTTGCATTTATCCCTGTTATCGCCGTGGCGGCGGGGCTTACCCATGCGCGGGGCCGCGTGCAAGCACTGCGGATGAGGTGGCGGCGCTGTCAGCATCAGGGTCAGCATCAGAGTCAGCATCGGGGGCGGCGGACACGCAGGGCCTAACCGCGCACGACGCGCTTGGCGAGCGCAGGCCAGCTTTTGGGCTGCACCGGATCGAGACAGTCGATCCGGTAGCGCGGGCGCACCGTTTCCATCCAATCGGCCTTGTAGCCCTGATCGCCGGTGCCGAAATCGATCAGCGTGACCTTGTCCATGTCGATCACGTGGGCAAACAGCGCGGCGCTCAACGTGGTGCCCGCCGAGAGCGGCTTGTGGCTCTCAAGATGGGCGAGCTTATGAATATAGGCGATTGAATTTTCAACAGTCCAGCACTGCGCGGCGACCGCTTGTCCCTCCGCCCGCGCAATCCCCAGCCGCAGGCGTCCGGCCGCGCCTTCGCTTTGGGCAAAGGCGCGCAGCATGGCGGGCTGATCCTCGGCGGGCTTCCAGCTTGCGGCATAGATCGCCTCGTATTCGGCCCAGGCGGCGGCATCGAACCGGGTCAGCACCTCGCATTCCACCTTCTTCGCCTTGCGCTTCAGCGTGGTGCGCAAGGGGCCGGGGCGGCTCTCCCAATATTCGGCGAAGCTGCGCCCCTGCACCGGCAGCACGTGATTGATATCGCACGGTTCCACCGCGACCTTCCAGCCGGCGGCGCGGAACGCGTGGGCGAGGCGCTGGGCCGATCCGTCCTCGCCCGGCACGGGTTCGAGCGTCACCCGCCAGCCGCGACTTTTCAGCTGGCGCGCGATCGCGGCGAGCAGGCGGTCGCCCTGCGGCCCGGCGGGCGCGAGTTCGCGCCAGGTGAAGCTGTACCAGTTGCGCAAAGGTGTGATTCGCCCTCCGGCCTCGGTCAGCGCGAGCGCGGCGGTGTCGCCGCCATCCTCGGCAATCGCGATCAACGGGACGAGGCCGGTATCGGCGAGCAGCGCGAACCACTCCGCACGGTCGAACGGCGCAGTCGCCTGCGCACAGGTCAGGGCTTGCAAGACGTTAACGCTATCGTGATACCGCGCTTCGATCACTGAAAGTCATGCTCCCTCGATGCCGTCACCGCCTGAACCTGCCCCGCGTGCCCTTGACCACCTTGCCGAACTGGCAGGGCTGGCGGGGCATGGCGAGCGCCCGGCGTTGGTGCTCAAGGCAGGCACGCTTAACCACAATCAGTTAAGACAGCGTGTTTCGACCCTTGCCGGGTGGCTGGCAAGCCAGGTGCCCGAGAGCGGCGCGCGGGTGGCGAGCTGGGCGGCGAAGGGCGAAATGACCTGCCTGCTGCCGCTCGCTGCGGCGCGCGCCGGGCTGGTGTACGTGCCGATCAATCCCTTGCTCAAGCGCGGACAAGTCGCGCATATCCTTGCCGATAGCGGCGCGCGGCTGCTCATCGGGACAGGATCGCGGCTGGCTGCGCTTGAGCCGGGCGACCTGCCGCCCGCATGCGCGGCGCTGGAAGAGGGCGAGGCGCTGGCGGCTGCTTCGGCTGCGGGGCTGGAACTTGGGCCTTCGCGGGCCGATCCTGATGAGCTCGCCGCGATTCTCTACACCAGCGGTTCGACCGGCAAGCCCAAGGGGGTGATGCTGAGCCATGCCAATATGTGGCTCGGCGCGGTGAGCGTGGCGCATTACCTCGCCCTTGCCGAGGACGATGTGACGCTGGCGGTGCTGCCGCTGTCCTTCGACTATGGGCAGAACCAGCTTTTGAGCACGTGGTTTGCGGGCGGCTGCGCGGTGCCGCTCGATTTCCTGTTCCCGAAGGACGTGGCCAAGGCCTGCGCCGCGCACGGGGTGACAACGCTTGCCGCTGTGCCGCCCTTGTGGGTGCAATTGACCGAGATCGACTGGCCCGAGGAAGCCCGCGCTTCGCTCAGGCGGCTAACCAACAGCGGCGGCGCGCTGACGGTGGATCTGGTGCGCAAGCTGCGCGGGATGTTCCCGGGCGCGCGGTTGTTCCCGATGTATGGGCTGACCGAAGCGTTTCGCTCGACCTACCTCGATCCCGCGTTGGTGGATTTGCATCCCACATCAATGGGTAAGGCGATACCCTTCGCAGAGATTCTCGTCATCAACGATGCCGGAGAGGTGGCCGCTGATGGCGAGGAGGGCGAGTTGGTCCATTGCGGCCCGCTGGTCGCGCAAGGCTATTGGCAAGACCCCGAGCGCACCGCCGAACGGTTCAAGCCTGCGCCCGCCGCCTCCACCTATGGCGGCATCGCTGTATGGTCGGGCGACCGTGTGCGGCGTGATGCGGACGGGCTGCTCTATTTCGCCGGGCGGCGCGATGCGATGATCAAGAGCGCGGGCAACCGCATCAGCCCGCAGGAGATCGAGGAAGCGGCGCTCGCCACCGGGCTGGTGGCCGAAGCGGCGGCGCTGGGGGTTCCCCATGCGCGGCTGGGACAGGCGGTGCATCTGGTGGTACGGGGAGAAGCGGACGGGCGCGACGAGCTTGCCAGGCGGCTTCAGCGTGATCTTCCCAATTTCATGCAACCGCAGCATATCCATTGGCGCGACGCGATGCCGCTGAACCCCAATGGCAAGATCGACCGCAATGCCTTGCAGGCGGAATTGAACGAGGAATTCAGGCCATGAAGCCAGTCGGCCCGATCCCTGCCGGTTACGGGGCCCTGGGGGGCGAACTCGCCATCGCTGGGCGCACCGCGAGCGCGCTGGTGGCCGAGGCGGGCCGCACACCGCTGTTCGTCTACTCCCGCGCGCATCTTGATGCCCGCATGGCTGAGTTGCGCGCCGCTCTGCCGAACCGCGTGGGGATGAACTACGCGGTCAAGGCCAACCCGCACCCTGCGGTGATCGCGCATATGGCGCCGCTGGTGGACGGCTTCGACATCGCCTCTGCGGGCGAGCTGGCGCTGTGCGTTGCGGCCGGGATTGATCCGGTGCGCATCAGTTTTGCAGGCCCCGGCAAGCGTGACGATGAGCTGGAAGCCGCGATCACCGCCGGGGTGACGCTCAATTGCGAGAGCGAGGGTGAGGGCGCGCGCGCGCTCGCCATCGGCCAGCGTTTGGGCAAGGCGCCCCGGATCGCGATCCGGGTGAACCCGTCCTTCGTGATGACCGGATCGGGCATGAAGATGGGCGGCGGGGCAAAGCCGTTCGGCATCGATGCCGAACGCGTGCCGATGCTCGCCCGCGCCATCATTGCGCAAGGGGCCGAGTGGCGGGGCCTCCACATCTTCACCGGCAGCCAGACCCTGGGCGCCGAAGCGATCATCGAGGCCCAGGCCAATGTGCTGGCGCTGGCGGCCGAGCTGGCCGAAGCGATCGGGCACGGCCTGCCGAAGCTCAACATGGGCGGGGGGCTGGGCATCCCCTATTTCCCGGGTGACGTAGCGGTTGACCTGCCCCGCGTGGGCGCGGCGCTGGCGGAGCGGGTCGCGCACCTGCCCTTGGCCCTGCAACAGACCGAGCTGTGCATGGAGCTGGGCCGCTACCTTGTTGGCGAGGCGGGGGTCTATCTCACCCGGATCATCGACCGCAAAGAGAGCCACGGAGTGACCTTCCTCGTCACTGACGGCGGATTGCATCACCAGCTGGCCGCCTCGGGCAATTTCGGTACGGTGGTGCGCCGCAATTATCCTTCGGCGATCGCAACCCATTACGGGGCTGAGCCGACAGAGGAAGTGAACATCGTCGGCTGTCTGTGCACCCCGCTGGACCGGCTCGCCGACAATGCCATGATGCCGCGGGCCGAGGTCGGCGATCTGGTCGCGGTGTTCTGCGCCGGGGCCTATGGTGCCACCGCCTCCCCGAGCGCCTTTCTGGGCCACGGCCCGGCCGCCGAAATGCTGGTCTGAGGCGCCCAGCCACGCTCCCGGCACGCTCCCGGCACGCCCCGGCGCTCCCCGCGCATGCACCGCTCAGGGCCGTTAACCGCCCTCGTTAAGGGGCGCTCCGGCGCTGTCCCGTTTCGGGATGGGGCCGCATTCGCCGCTCTATAACTAACAATATGTTCACCATTTCCGGCCACAAGAGACCCGATATCCGGGTGCTGTTCGTGTCGCAGGTCGCTCCTGCGCTTTGCGGGCGCCCCTACTGCCCAAGGACCGACCCAAGATGCCCCACCTCCTGCCCTCGCTTCGCCTCGCGGCTGTCGGCCTCCTTGCAGCGCTGCTCGCGGCCTGTGCAGGCGGCGCCGCGCAGCTTCCCCCGGCGAGCTACGGCGACGGCTCTGTCGCCCCGAGCGAGCAATACACCATCGGCCCGCTCGACGAGATCACCATTCACGTCTGGCGCAATCCCGAACTCAGCGCCGACAAGGTGCGCGTGCGCCCTGATGGCCGGCTGACGATCCCGCTGGTGCAGGACATCCCGGCCGTGGGCAAGACCGCGACTCAGCTCCAGGATTACATCGCCCGGGAACTTTCGAAGTATATCGAGCAGCCGATCGTCTCGGTGATCGTCAACACGCCCGAGGGCAATTTCAACCAGCAGGTGCGGATCATCGGCGCGACCCCGCAGCCCGCTTCGCTGCCTTACCGGGCCAACATGTCGGCGCTTGATGCGATGATCGCGGTGGGCGGGCTCAACGAATTCGCCGCGGGCAACCGCGCCAAGCTGCTGCGCATCGATAACGCGACCGGCACGCAGGTCGAATACCGCCTGCGGCTGTCCGACCTGATCCGCAAGGGCGATTCGAGCGCCAACGTGATGCTCAAGCCCGGCGATACGATCATCATCCCCGAGAGCCGGTTCTAAGGGCGGCGGGGCACAGGCGATGAGCGAGATCTTCGACGAACTGCGCGCGGCGCTGTGGTCTGTTTGGCACCGGCGCTGGATTGCGGTTGCTACGGCTTGGGGCGTGTGCATGCTCGGCTGGGCGGCGGTAAGCCTGATCCCCAACACCTATGAATCCAAGGCGCGCGTCTATGTCGACGTCGAGGACGTGCTCTCCAAGCAGCTCGGCATTGCCGGTGACGGCAAGGAAGAGATCATGCGCGTGCGCCAGACCCTTTCGAGCGCCAAGAACCTCGAAAAGGTCGTCACCTCGACCCGGCTGGGCGAAGGCATCACCGAGCGCGGCGCGCTCGATGCGGCGATCGCCGAGCTGGAGAAGAAGGTGAAAGTGACGAGCGAGCAGGACAACCTGTTCGAGATCACCGCCGCGATCGGCCGCCGCGATCTGGATGATGCCCAGAACGCGGTGCTGGCGCGCGACGTGGTGCAGAAGCTGCTCGACATCCTGCGCGAGGAATACGTGATCGGCAGCCGCACCGGGATCAGCACCGCGATCGGCGATCTCGACCGCCAGCT
Organism: Erythrobacteraceae bacterium; assembly: GCA_027489095.1. Lineage (GTDB taxonomy): Bacteria > Pseudomonadota > Alphaproteobacteria > Sphingomonadales > Sphingomonadaceae > Erythrobacter. The sequence goes on along the minus strand of JAIYAL010000030.1, from coordinate 10,410 downwards.
CGAAGAGCGCAAGGCCGAGCTTGAACAGGCCGAACAGCGCCGGCTCGCCTTCGAGGCGCAATATCCCGATCTCGTCGGCGGTTCGGACAGCCTTTCGAACAAGGTTCAGGAGGCACGCTCCGAGCTGCGCGATGTCGACGCCGATCTGGCTGCGGCGCAAAGCGCGCTGGCGGCGATTTCCGGCCAGATCGCAAGCACGCCGCGCACCATTACTGGTGGGCGCGATGCGACCGGGCCGAGGGCCGCGCTGCTTCAGGCCCAGACCCAGCTTGCCGAACTGCGCGGCCGCGGGCTCACCGACAAACACCCCGACGTGATCGCGACCATCAAGCAGGTCGCGCTGCTTTCCCGCCAGGCTGCAGCTGCGGGCGACGATGCGGGGGGCACGCCCAATCCCGCCCACGCCTCGCTGGTTGCGATCAGGAGCGAACGGCAGGCCTCGGTCGAGGCCTTGCAGGCGCGCCGCGCCGCGCTCCAGAGCAATTCTGCCGCGCTGATGGCGAGCCAGGCGAGCGAGCCGGCCGCCGCCGCCGAGGCCAACCGCATCAGCCGCGACTATGACGTGCTGCGCCAGAACTACGAGAAGCTCCTCCAGGACCGCGAGGCGCTGCGCACCCGCGGCCAGGTTGAGGATAAGGCCAGCCAGTTCCGCTTTGACATCATCCAGCAGCCGGGTGTCCCGCAAACGCCCGCTTCGCCGCACCGTCCGTTGCTGCTGCTGGGCGTGCTGATCGTTGGCTTCGCGGCCGGGGCCGCTGTGGCCTATGCAATGACCCAGATGAAATCGAGCTACGCCACGCCGCAGAAGCTCGAGCGCGCCTTTGATCTGCCGGTGATCGGTTCGATCTCGCTGACCGTCTCCGAGGCGGCGCGCGCCGTGGAGCGCCAGCGTCTCAAGCAATTCGCCGGGGCCTGTGCGGGGCTGGTGGTGATGTTCGTCATCCTGGTCGCGATCGAGATTGTCTCGGTCGGTGCGATGGCATGAGGACGGGGGACAAGGGCATGACACAGCAGGGCAAGATTGACCGCAGCGGCGCAAAGCCGGCCTCACTGTTCGAGCGCGCCGATTCCGTTTTCGGTCTCGACCCGCGCCGCAATGGGCCCAAGGTGCCCCCCGTCATTGCCGATTTGCCGCCGGTTTCGCCAGCGCTGCGCCGTCCCGCGCCGCCGCCCCAGATGCAAACGCATCCGGGGCCGGTCGCCGCTCCGGCGCCTGCTGCCGAGGCTGCAAGGCCTGCCGCTGCGCCCGCTCCCGAACAGGCCGTGCCGCGTGCGGTGGAGTTCTGCGGGCCCTTCGCGTCGATCGACCGCGAGGACCTGCGCGATGCCGGGCTGATCGTGCCTGAAGACCCGGTGACCGGGCTTCTCGAAGAGTTCCGGATCGTCAAGCGCGAGCTGCTCGCCGATGCCCGCAGCGGGCGCTCTGCGCTGGCGCGCCGGATCCTGGTGTGCTCGCCCCATTCGGGCGAGGGCAAGACCTATTGCGCGACCAACCTTGCCATCGCGCTTGCCGCGGAGCGCGGCCTCGAAGTGCTGCTGGTTGATGCCGACGTGGTCCGCCCGAGCATTACCGAGCGGCTTGGGATCGAGGCAACACGCGGTCTGATGGATGCGCTGGCCGATCCCTCGCTTGTCCCGGAAAGCCTCGTGATCCGCACCGATATCGCAGGGCTGTTCGTGCTGCCCGCCGGCACGCCCAGCGCGCGCGACTCGGAATATCTCGCCAGTGCCCGCACTGCCGAGGTGCTCGACCGCCTGACCGATGGCGCACCCGACCGGATTGTGATCTTCGACACGCCGCCTGCCCTTGCCGCCTCGCCGGCGGCCGAACTGGCCCAGCATGTCGGTCAGGCGCTGCTGGTGGTGCGTGCTGACGAAACCAGCCGCGCCGCGCTTGAGGATGCGCAGCAATTGCTGTCGGCCTGCGCCGATATCAAGCTGCTCCTCAACGCTGCGCGCTACAGCCCCTCGGGTCGCCGTTTCGGCACCTATGGGGGGAGGGAGAACTGATTATGCGCTTTTCTTCATTCGCAGCTGCCGTTGTGGCGAGCGGTCTTGCCCTGACAGGCGCCGCGCCGGTGCTGGCACAGGCCCAGATGCAGGGGCAGGGCGCCGGCATGCAGGGCGGCGGCATGCCGGGCGGCATGCAGGGCGGCATGCAGGGCGGCGGCGGGCAGGCCCAGCGCAGCCGTGTCGTGCAGCCCTATATCGAGGTCAACCAGATCCTTTCGGCTGAACTCAGCCCCGGCAACGACGTGGTGACATTCACGCAGGCGGCGATCGGGGTCGACGTCAATCTTCAGGGCCGCAACAGCGCGGCGGTGGTCTCGGTGCGTTACGAGCGCAACATTGGCTATGGCGACAACAACGTCGATTCGAACACCATCAGCGGTATCGCGAGCGGATCGCTGGGGGTCATCCCCGGTGTGCTGAGCTTCGATGCAGGCGCGCTTGCCTCGCGCGCCCGGGTCGACGCGGGCGGCGGTACCACGGTCAACCCGCTGGTGCGCGACAACAACGAAGCCCGCGTCTACAGCGCCTATGCGGGCCCGAACTTGCAGACGCGGGTCGGCGATGTAGCGATCGATGGTGTCGGACGGGTCGGCTACAACCGCTTCGAGGCCGACAATGCGCTCGTCACCCAGCAAGGGCAGACGCTCGACCTGTTCGATGACAGCATCACCTATCTTGGCCAGCTTCGCGCCGGAGTGCGTCCCGGAACGGTGCTTCCCGTGGGACTTGCGGTGACCGCTGGGGGCTTTCAGGAAGACATCGGGAACCTCGACCAGCGAGTGCGCGATCTCTACGTGCGCGGCGACGTGACGGTGCCGATCACCACCAGCCTCGCGCTGGTTGGAGGCGTGGGCTACGAGAACGTCGAGATCTCCAGCCGCGACGCGGTGCGTGACAGCAATGGCGCGCCGGTGATCGGTGCTGACGGGCGATTTGTCACGGACACAAGCGCCCCGCGCCAGATCGCTTTCGATGTGGACGGCCTGTTGTGGGATGTGGGGGTGCTGTGGCGCCCCTCGTCGCGCACCAGCCTTCAGGCGGCAGTCGGGCGGCGCTACGATTCGACGACCTATTACGGCACGTTCACCTATGCCCCGAGCGAGCGCAGCGGCCTGGCCCTGTCGGTCTATGACGGGGTGAGCGGCTTTGGCGGAGTGCTCAACAATTCGCTCGCAAGGCTCGGGACCGACTTCGAGGCGATCCGCAACCCGGTGACGGGCGATTTCGGCGGGCTGGTCAACAATGCCGAAGGCCAGGGGCTGGTCGGCGCGCCCGGTTCGGCGCGCGCTGCGGCGTTCCGCGGGCGCGGCGCTGTTGCGTCCTACCAGCGCACCGTTGGCCGCACCACGGCGGCGATCGGCGCGGGCTATGACCGGCGCACCTTCATCGCTGCGGCGGGCACGGTGCTTGCCCCGCTCGCCGGGCTTGTCGATGAAAGCTACTACCTCACCGGCGGCCTTTCCCGCGAAGTCGGGCAGGGTTCTGCCATCACCACCAACGCCTACGTCAACTGGTTCGACGGCGCCGGCAACAATGATGTGACTGCGGTCGGCGCTTCGGCGGCCTATAACCAGTCATTCACCCAGCGCCTCCAGGGTCGGGCGGCGATCGGGGTCGATTATGTCGACAGCCAGTTCACCGCGCAGGATTTCGCCGTCGCCACCGCGCTGGTCGGCCTGCGCTACAATTTCTGAAGGGGAGCACACGCGCTCATGTACGAACAGTTCTACGGCTTCAGCGGACGCCCCTTCCAGCTGACCCCGGATCCGCAATTCTATTTCGAGAGCACCAGCCACAAGAAGGCGATGAGCTATCTCGGCTATGGCCTTTCGCAGGGGGAGGGCTTCATCGTCATCACCGGCGAGGTGGGCGCGGGCAAGTCGACGCTGGTCGCGCACCTGATGGAGCGGATCGACCTTGCCGCGCTGACTGTCGCGCAGGTGGTCACCACTGCTCTCGACGGCGAGGAGCTGGTGCATGTCGTGGCGCAGGCTTTCGGCCTTCACGTCGAAGGCCACGACAAGGCCAGCGCATTGGGCGCGATCGAGCGGTTCCTGCAGGATGAGGCCCGTGCCGGGCGCCGCTGCCTGCTGGTGGTCGACGAGTGCCAGAACCTCGAACTGACCGCGCTCGAGGAGCTGCGGATGCTCTCCAACTTCCAGCTCGGCTCGCACCCGCTGCTGCAAAGCCTGCTGCTTGGCCAGCCCGAATTCCGCCGCACGGTTGCGCACCATCCGGGGCTCGAACAGCTGCGCCAGCGGATCATCGCCTCGCACCACCTCGAGGCGCTCGATGAGGACGAGGTCGGACACTATGTGCGCCACCGTCTGTGCCATGTCGGGTGGAACGGGCGTCCGGCGTTCGAAGCCGGGCTGCTGGAGGCGCTCTACAACCACACCGGCGGGATCCCGCGCAGGGTCAACCAGGTGATGAACCGCCTGCTGCTGCTTGCCGCGATCGAGGAAAGCGACCGATTGTCGCTGCGGATGGTTGATGCGGTGGTCTCCGAAATGACCGCCGATCAGACCCGCGGCGCGCGCGCTGGCGGGGGTGATCTCCACGCTGCGCCTGATCCTGCGGCCGCCGAAGCCACGCCCGCAGCGGTTCCGCAAGGCAGCGTGCCGGCAACCGAAGTCGCCGCATTGCTGGCGACGCGCGATGCGCGCACCGCCGAGCTTGAGGCCGCAATCAGCGGATTGCAGGCCGCCGGCATGACCCGCCAGAGCCTTGCCGACGAGGGAGCCTCGCCCGAGGACGCGCAACTCGCCGAGGCGCGCCTTGCCGCAGCGCTTGACCGGATCGAGGCGCGGCTGGAGGAGCATGAGCAGTCCTTCCGCCATGTGCTGACCATGCTGATCGAATGGCTCGAGGAAGACCCGTCGCGCAGGGCGGCGTGACCATGAACGCGCCGTTCCCCGTCCCACTTGATACCGGCCCCGCGCTCGGAATCGTCAATGGCCTGTCGGTCGATGTCGAGGACTGGTTCCAGGTCGGGGCGTTCGAGAACGTCATTGCCCGCGGCGAGTGGGACAGCATCAAGACCCGCGTCGAGGACAATGTCCTGCGCGTGATCGACCTCTTCGCCGAGGCCGATGTCCGCGCGACGTTTTTCACGCTGGGCTGGGTGGCCGAGCGCCATCCCAGCATGATCCGCCGCATCGTGGATGCTGGCCATGAGCTTGCCAGCCACGGCTTCGACCACGCGCGGGTGTTTACCTTCACCCCCAGCGAGTTCGCCGATGACATCCGCAAGGCGCGCGCCATCATCGAGGACTGCGCCGGGGTTCCGGTCACGGGCTACCGTGCGCCGAGCTTCTCGATCGACCATCGCACCCCCTGGGCGTTCGAGGAACTTGCAAGCCAAGGCTATGCCTATTCCTCAAGCGTGGCGCCGGTCGTGCACGATCACTATGGCTGGCCCGAAGCGCCGCGCTTTGCCTTTCGTCCCTTGGCGGGGTCTGCGCTGGTCGAACTGCCGGTGACGACTGCGATCCTCGGCGGGCGGCGCGTGGCGGCGGGGGGAGGCGGGTTCTTCCGGGTGCTGCCCTATGCCTTTTCGCGCTGGGCGATCCGTCAGGTGAACCGCGAGGAGGGGCGCCCTGCGGTGTTCTATTTCCACCCTTGGGAGGTTGATCCCGATCAGCCGCGCGTCAGCCACGCACCGATCCGCTCGCGCTTCCGGCACTACACCGGCCTTGCGCGCATGGCGGGTAAGCTGCGCGAACTGGCGCATGATTTCCGCTGGGGCCGGATGGACCTCGTCGCGCACCACGAAGCGGCGCGGGCGGAGGACTTCGTCCTGCCTGCCAGCCTTGGTGAGGACGTGCCGGCATGAACGCCCCGGTCAAAGCTGGTACCACCGTGCGGCTCGCCGATCTCAGCGATGCTGCCGACATCGGCCGGATCGAGGGGTTCTGCGCTGAAACCCACGCCAGCCTGTTCCACCGTCCGGCCTGGCTGCGCGGCGTCCAAGCCGGAACCGGCCAGCGCGCCGCCGGGCTTGTCGCCGAGCGGCTCGGCACGGTCACCGGCTGGCTGCCGCTTACCGAGGTGCGCTCGGCGCTGTTCGGCAAGGCGCTGGTCTCGAGCGGGTTCGGTGTCGCGGGCGGCATCATCGCTGACAGCAAGGCGGACGTGCAGGCGCTGGCCGATGGCGCGCAGAGCCATGCCCGGCGCGGTGGCTTTGCCGGGATCGAACTGCGCGGCGGGCCGATCCCTGCAGGCTGGGAGGCATGGTCGGACAAGCATTGCGGCTTCGAACGCGCGCTTGCCGGCGATGACGAGGCCGAGCTGCTGGCGATCCCGCGCAAGGCGCGCGCCGAGGTGCGCAAAGGTTTCGGCTTCGGCCACCGCGTGACCATCGGGCGCGGGGCCCGTGACCTTGCGGCGCATTACGCCTGCTACAGCGCAAGCGTGCGCAATCTCGGCACGCCGGTGTTTCCGCGTGCGCTGTTCAAGGCGATGCTCGAGGCCTTCCCGGCGAGCAGCGATATCCTGACCGTCTGGCAGGGCGATACCCCGCTGGCGAGCGTGCTCAACTTCTACCATGGCGGCGCGGTCATGCCCTTCTGGGGCGGCGGCGTGTTCGCGGCGCGCGCCGCGCGCGCCAACGAGGTGATGTATTACGAACTGATGCTCCACGCTCGCCGCGAGGGCATGAGCCGGTTTGACTTCGGGCGCTCCAAAACGGGTAGCGGGCCGTTCGCTTTCAAGAAGAACTGGGGCTTCGATCCGCAGCCGCTGACCTATAGCGCATGGACCGTGCCCGGCCAGCCTGCGCGCAACATCGATCCGACCGATGCCAGCTACAGCCGCAAGATCGAGCTGTGGAAGAGGCTCCCGCTGCCCGTTGCCAACCTTGTGGGGCCGCTGATCGCGCGCGGGCTTGCGTGATGGGCGGGATTCTGTTCCTCGCCCACCGCGTGCCATTCCCGCCGGACCGCGGCGACCGCATCCGCGCGCATCACCTGCTGAAGGCGCTGGCGAAACTGGGCCCGGTGCATGTCGGCTGTTTTTCGGACGGCGAGGGAGAGCAGGGCCGGGCAGCGCTCGCCGCCATCGCCGCCAGCCACTGCATCGCGCCGCGCAGCAAGCCTTTGCCGCTTGCCGGGATTGAGGCGGTGCTGGCAGGCAAGCCGGTGAGTCTCACCGCCTTTCACAGCCAGAGGCTGACGAAATGGGTGCGCGAGACCATCGCGGCGCAGGACATCGATGCCATCGTCGTCTTTTCCGGACAGATGGGGCAATACATCCCCGAGGACTTCGCCGGGCCGGTGGTGATCGACCTTTGCGATGTCGATAGCGCCAAGTTTGAAAGCTACGCGGCAGCGGGTGAGCGCGTATGGCTCAACGCGCGCGAGGCGCGGCTGCTGTCGCGCGAGGAGGAGCGCCTCGGGCGCCGCGCCGATGCGACGATCCTGATCTCTGCGGCGGAGGCGGCGCTCTATCGCGGCCGCCTTGGCGATCCTGCTTGCGTCAATGTGCAGGTGATCGGCAACGGCATCGACGCGGGCTTCTTCGACCCTTCCGCCAGCGCGCCGCACCCCGAGATGGTGCGCGGCGAAGGCCCGCATTTCGTCTTCACCGGACAGATGGACTACCGCCCCAACGAACAGGCCGCGCTGTGGGTGATCGAGGAACTGCTGCCGCTCCTGCGTGCGCGCCTGCCCAAGGCCACCTTCCACGTCGTCGGCCGCAACCCGACCGCGAGGCTGATGGCCCACCACGCCGCCCCCGGTGTCCGGGTGTGGGGCGAGGTACCCGATGTGCGCCCCTTCCTCGCCGCTGCCGACGCTGTGCTCGCGCCGCTGCTGATTGCGCGCGGGGTGCAGAACAAGGTGCTTGAGGCGATGGCGATGGCGCGCCCTGTGGTGCTGACGCCTGAGGCGGCCACCGGGATCGCCGCTGATGATGGCGCGCAGTGGTTGGTCTGCCGGGCCGATCCGGCCTTGATGGCGGCGCGGATCGAATTCCTGCTTTCGGACGGCGAGGCCGCTCCTCGCATCGGGGCTGGCGCACGGCGCTTCGTGCTAGGACACCATGATTGGGAGACGATGCTCGCCCCGCTCGGGCTGCTGCTCGGCAGGCATGGGGGAGGGCAGCGCCATGCCGCCTGAGGCCGCCTTCCTCCCCGCAAGCACCACCGCGCGCGCGCGGCTTCCCGCCGCATGGCGCGCGCCGCTGGGGTTGCTCGGAATGTCGTTGCTTGCGCTGGTGGCCGTCACCGGGGCAAGCTGGGCCGCGATGCTGCACCAGTGGTGGAACATCGACACCTACAGCCACCTGTTGCTTGTGCCCTTCATCATCGCCTGGCTGGTGGCGCTGAAGGAGGACGAACTGGCTGCTGTCGCGCCGCAGCCGTTCTGGCCGGGGCTGCTCGCCGTCGCTGCCGCGCTGGGGCTGTGGTGGACAGGCGAAACGCAGGGCATCAACCTTGTCGCGCAGGCGGGCGCGGTGGCTGCGGTACAGGCTGCGGTTATTACGCTGCTCGGCCTGCGCGCCAGCCTCGTTCTTGCGCTACCGATTGCCTTTGCCACCTTCCTCGTGCCCTTCGGTGACGAGATCATCCCGCCGCTACAGTCTCTTACCGCCGAGATCGCCATCGCGCTTACCCATGCGAGCGGCGTTCCGGCGCGGATCGAGGGGATCCATATCTATACGCCCGCGGGCCTGTTCATCGTTGCCGAGGCGTGTTCGGGCGTGAAGTTCCTGATCGCGATGGTGACTCTGGGCGTGCTGGTTGCCTTTACCCGCTTCGAGCACTGGCGCGCCCGCGCGCTGCTGCTGGCCGCCTGCATCATCGTGCCGGTCCTCGCCAACGGGGTGCGGGCCTGGGCGACGATCTATGTTGCGCAGTTCATCGGCGCTGAAAAGGCCACTGGCTTCGATCACATCATCTATGGCTGGGTGTTCTTCGCTATCGTTCTTGCCCTGCTGCTCGGCGCCGCCTGGCGCTTCGTCGAGCGTGAGCCGGAGACCTATGGCTGGCCGCTCTCGGCAATCGCCGAGTGGAACTGGGTCGCGCACGCCGAGACACGCCGCGTTGCGCCGATCGGCGCCGCCCTCGCGATCATCGCCCTTGCGGGCGTTGCCGCGCTGGCCGCGCTGCTTTAGGCCCCTCACCACAATGTGCGGGATTGCCGGGATCTTTCATGCCGAGACGCCCAAGCCGGTCGATCCCTCGCGGGTGGCCCGGATGTGCGATGCGCTCGCCCACCGCGGTCCTGACGGATCGGGCGTTTGGACCGATCACGGCGTGGGCCTCGGCCACCGCCGCCTCTCGATCATAGACGTGGCTGGCTCCCCCCAGCCGATGCACGCCAGCGATGGCCGCGCGGTGATCGTTTTCAACGGCGAAATCTACAACTTCCGCGAACTGCGCCGCGAGCTCGAGCAGGCCGGCTTCACCTTCCGCACCAGCGGCGACACCGAGGTGATCCTCGCCGCGTGGCAGCGCTGGGGGCCTGATTGCCTCGCGCGGCTCGACGGGATGTTCGCCTTTGCGCTGTTCGATCTGGACAAGCGCCAGCTGTTCCTCGCCCGTGATCGCTTTGGCGTAAAGCCGCTGTTTCTCGCGCACCTTTCGGATGGCAGCATCGCCTTTGCCTCCGAGCTGAAGGGGTTGCTCGCCCACCCGCTGCTGCGCCGCCGCCTGAATCCGCAGGCGATCGAGGCCTATATGGCCTGGGGCTATGTGCCCGATACGCATTCGATCCTGGCCGGGGTCGAGAAGCTGCCCGCAGGCCACTTCTGGCTGATCGAGCAGGGCCGCAGCATTGGCCGGCCGCAGCGTTGGTGGGATATTGATTTCACCAGCCGCGAGCGTGGCAGCGAGGCCGATCTGTCAGCGCAGCTCGTCCACCTTCTGCGCGAAGGCGTGCGCTCGCGCATGGTCGCCGATGTGCCGCTGGGCGCGTTCCTTTCGGGCGGGGTGGATAGTTCGGGCGTGGTCGCGCTGATGAGCGAGGCGTCGAGCCAGCCGGTGCAGACCTGCTCGATCGGGTTCGATGTCGCGGCCTATGACGAGACGTCCTACGCCCGCCAGGTCGCAGCCAAGTTCGGCGCGGACCACCAGGAACGGATCGTCGCGACCGACGATTTCACCGCCATCGACAGCCTCGCTGCAATGTTCGACGAGCCCTTCGCCGATGCCTCGGCGCTGCCGACATGGCGCGTGTGCCAGCTGGCGCGCGAACGGGTGACGGTGGCGCTGTCGGGAGACGGGGCGGACGAGGCCTTCGCGGGCTATCGCCGACAGGTGTTCCACCACCACGAGGAGCGCGCGCGCGCGGTGCTCCCCGCTGGCCTTCGCGCCCCGCTGTTTGGCGCCTTGGGCCGCGCCTGGCCCAAGGCCGACTGGGCCCCGCGCCCCTTGCGCGCCAAGGCCACGCTGCTGGC
>JAIYAL010000195.1 GCA_027489095.1 Erythrobacteraceae bacterium | reverse complement strand
CTTGGAATCGCCGCCCTTCTTGGAGCCGCCGCTGCTGCCGCCGCCGCTGGTGCTGCTGGACGATCCATAATGACCGCCGCTGCTGCTGCTGGAGCCACCCTTCTTGGAATCGCCACTCTTTTTGCTGGTGGTAAACTTGGCTGGACTATCGGCCTGCGTCAGGCTGCTCAAACCATCGCTGAAGTTGTGATGATTGATCGACAACCCAGCAGTGTTCTTGGGAAGTTCGGCTGCGTATGAAGGAGCGGCAATACCACCGACAGACATTGCCAGGGCAGCACCAAGAAACGAGGTTTCCTTAATAGTTTGCTTTTTCATTATTAACATTCCCCTGTGTCAATTGAGGCCAAGAGCAAAGCAACTGATAAGGCCTAAGCGAAGAAACTGGATCCACATTCCATGATCTGTGCTTTGTGTCCAACCCGCAGATCCGCCCGTCTCGAATTGGCGCAAGGCTTAGGCCGAATTGTTAATGGCCCTCAGGCGGCGATCTTCCGCGCAAAACGGAACAGATCGCGGTGATTTTCCGGCACTTTAAGGTGCTCCTGATCTGAGATGCCCATCGCCGCATGCGATTCAAACGCCAAAGAGTCGTGGAACCAGGGCATGGCATAAGTGAAGTAAAGCATCGGGCGTCCATGCGATGCATTGCACGGCATTCCGCCGTGATACGTGCGATAGTCCAGAACAAGCGCACTCCCTGCCCGGGTGTAAGCAACGTGGGGATCGCCAGACCACTTTTCACTTCTGGCAGTGCGGTGCGTTCCTTCCCAGAACTGGGTGCCGCCCGCATCTTCATCCAGATCAATCAGTGGGATCAGAATTGTGGTCGCATAGCACGGCACATTGGCGTTGCCGGCGTCGCTATGAAACAGCAGCGGATGTTCGCGGTGAACATGCTGCATCCGCGCCCCTTCATAGGTTGTTACCGAACCAAATGCGTGAAGAACCGGCTTTTCGCCCATCACTCTTGTGAGCGTGTCCAGCAGAACCGGGTTCGCATAGACGGCAGGATTGTCGAACGGCGCTTGCAGCCGCACGGGAATGGTAAAGCGCTTGTCGCCGACATTGTTGGGTTTGCCCAGCTCCGAAGCATGCCAATCGCGCACCCTGATTTGCAGTGCCTCGCGCAGCTCTGTCACAACATCGGGGTGAAGCAGGTCTTCAATCAGCACTGCGCCGCGTTCGTTGAGCAGATCCGCAGCCTTGACGGCAACGTCCTGTTCGCGGCTCGATACGGTCAGATGCGCATATTTGGTCGTGGTGGTTGGTTCAGCCTCTGGCTCTTCCTCGAACAAATTGGCAATCACGCGCTGGGCAGGGAGAAATTGCGGATCCATCCTCGCCGCCGCGCGCATCACGGCTTCAGCCTTGGCTGCATCGCCCAAATGATAGATGGCCAGCGCCTTCTCATACAACCGCGGCGCGTTCTCGCCGAATTCACGGATGGTATGTTCAATCAGTTGAAGCGCCTGCACGTGATAGCCAAGCCTGATGAACATCTGCGCAATACCGCAGTCGAAGATGACATCGGAGCCATCTGGCAGATACGCACGAAAGGCCTCCATGAAGGTTTCGTACAATTGCTCGCGGTCGATCTCTTCTTCACCTTGCTCGATATTGAACAGGATGGGGCGGATGCAGGCTGCGGCAACATCAGGATCAAACTTCGAGAAACGGATCAAGGCCATCACCTGCCGGATCGACATTTCTCCAGCATTGCCCTCAATCATTTCGATGATTTCGTGCGCATCGTAAGGGTTGAAGTCCTTGAGCAAGGTTAGCGCGGTTTCACGCGTGCGCGCCAAGGTCAGCGCCTGCCAGCGCTGTTTGCCGGGCAGCGAAAGCAGGTTGCAGCTGAAATTGGCGTCCTTGTGGCGCTGCGATTGCATGGCACCGCCATATGCACCGAACAGTTCCCCGAACAGATGCATGTTCGTGTAGTGGGCAAAGTAGGTGCTGAATATGAGCGGGCTTTTCAGCTTGAACTCACTCGGGTCTGAGTAAGCAAGGTCGCCGGTCAGCAGCAGTAACGGCGTATCGCGATCGAGGAACTTCTCTACGAATTCGAGGCAGATTTGCGGCACGACGACATGAAAATCGCCGGGCCTTTCGGCATAGCTGCGCAGCGCTGTGTCGATCACCGGGTGGCCGGTAGGATCGCCCGCGATCGGCCTGCTTTCGAACCTTTCGGTCACGCTTTCGAACGATGTGATCGGCTTCTTCAGGAAGTCACGCGTTGTCGATTGCGCCTCGACATAGACTTGCTCGATCTTGTGATCGCGGACGCGGACCATGTTTGATGCAATCGAATCAAACAGATAGTTGGCGATTATGATCACCGGACGATCAGCTAGGTCGTTCGGCTTCAGGTCGCCTTTTTCCGTGCGAATGACGGGATCGGGTTCAACCAGAAGCTGTGCAAACTCCAGCACACCGCTTTCAACCAGAGGCGAAAATCGCTCTTTCTTCTTCCAGCCCTCAATGTTCTTTGTTGAACCGTCCGTCAGAAGATACGTGAACGCAGGGCAGTCATCATCGCCGGCAAAGTGATAATTGAAAAGGCGGTTGAGGAATTGCCAGGCAAACCGTCCGCTGCCCCCGCCAAGCTCGATGATCAGGGGCGGCTGGCTGTTGCCCTCGGCAACCAACTCTTTGAAAAAAGACGCGACGATTGAGGCATACGTGTCAGCGCAGAACGCATTGGACGTGCTGCGCTGCGGCACGATCTTGTTCGCCCACGCCTCTGGCCCTGCTTCCATGTAAAACCTATGCAGAAGAGACCAGATGATTGATTGGTCGAAACGGGTCATCTTCTGAATTACAGGCATAGAGCGGGCTTTCAATTGACTTGCAGCCAGTAGTTAATGGCTCTCAGGCGCATCTCGGAATTATATTGGTAAAGACATAGGGGGGGTGGGTAAAAATTCTGTAAACCATGGCAGAGGTTCGGCCTGTGCAAACGGCGCTGGCGAAGGGCAGCGGTGCCGCAGGGGCACGGCATTCGGCACGCGGTCAGGCGTGCGGGCTTAGGCCCGGGCCAGCGTCATGCATCGAGGTCGTCAGGCTCCTCGTCGCCCTCATCGCCCCATTCGCCGGTGATCTCGTAGCGAATGCGCTCGTAGAGCCAGTGGCCGGGCTTCACCATCCGCGACTCGACCATGTGGTGGCTGCGGCGGCGGATCACGAAGGCCAGCATCGAATTGGGCCGCAGGTTGGAGAGCCCCTCGGCCAGCGCCCGCTCCATCGCGCAATCTTCAAGCCGCATCACCCCCCAGCCGAGCGCCTCGCCCCAGGCCCGCGCGAAATCCTCCGCCCCGGGCCGCTCGCGCAGCTCGTAGAGCGCCTCGAGGCTCTTGCCGACATGGCATGCGGCCTGCTTGACGATCCCGGTCGCGGCAAGCTCGCGGATGAAGGCGCGCTGCACGTCCGGCGTGATCGAGTTGCTGCGCGGGGCCTTGTGGCAATAGGGCAGGAAATCGAGCAGCGGATCGTCCTCGATCAGTGATAGATCGGTGATCTCGCGGGCGACGGAGGAGGTCGCCTGCCGCGGGGTCGCACGCTTGTTGCGGATGCCGGGCTGCGAAGGATCGGGGGCGGGGCGCTTGGGCATGGCGCGCAGGGAGATTGCAGGTTCAGGGGGCGTAGGAAAAGGAAAAGGAATAGGAAAAGCGAAAACAAGACCTCGCCAGACACGCCAAGCGACGCGATGGTCACGCGCAACGGCCGAAATTCCCCTGTAAAAATGCCGCGCGCCGGTGCAAGGTGCAACATCTCAGGGCGTCGCAATCCCCCCATTCTACGGAGTTGCCCGCAGGGGATGGCCGAACACACATCAGCTAAGCGCTGGGGGAGATAGGACGTGGTGAATGGGAAAGCATGCCGATTGGTTCCGGGCCGAACAGCTCCTGGAGAACGAGCGCGTGCTGGCCGAAGTCGAGGTGCAGCGCGCCAATGACCTCTTCGATGGTGCCCTGATCCTGTCCGATCAGCGGATCGCCTTTGTGCGCAAAGGGGCTGTGCGCGACGATTTCGAAGCCTGGCGCCTTGATGAGGTCACCGGGATCGCGTTCAGGAAAGGGGCCATGCTGTGTGCGATCACGGTGCGTGTGGCCGATCAGACGCTGGAGCTGCGGACGTTTGATAAGCCGGGCGCGATCAGGTTGACTCAGGCGCTGCAAGATCGGCTTGATGCGCGATAGCGGGGTGGGGGCGAGGGGCTGCCGGATTGAGGGGAGCCACAAGGGTCAGCGTCCTGCCACAGTCTCGGCGGCGCTGCGCGCCGATCAGTGTCACACGCTAGGGTGTTGGATGCCTCTTGGATGCGTCCAACACCCACCCTTGACCCCCCACCCAAACCCGCCTAAGGGCGCCCATCTTCCGGGTTCGTCCCGGAGCGAGCTGAACATTGGCGGTGCGCTTCTCCTATCAAAGGGGCACAGGGGCAATCGTCAAAGTAACCCGGTGGCCGAAGGGCCGGAACTTGGGTGGAGCGTTTCGGCTTAGACGTTAATCCGGCCTCGGGCTGGATGCTTTTGCGGTAGGCTTTGCGCTTGCCGCCCTGGGTCCCAGTTTTCGCTGGGATGACGATCTAAGGCTTCTCCTCCTCCCAATATCCGGCACCCGTTCCACCCTCATCAGGTGAAGTGAGAACTAATGCCGACAATCAACCAGCTGGTCCGCAAGGGCCGCGTTCCGCAGAAGGCCAAGTCCAAGGTCCCTGCGATGGAGCAGAACCCGCAAAAGCGCGGCGTTTGCACCCGTGTTTACACGACGACCCCGAAGAAGCCG
>JAIYAL010000094.1 GCA_027489095.1 Erythrobacteraceae bacterium | reverse complement strand
TCCCAGTTGACGGTCGATTCCTTGCGGTAGACGAGGCCCGCTTCATACAGGTCGACAAACAGCGCCTGTTCGTGGCCGTAATATTCAGGATCGCAGGTGGCGACTTCGAGCGTCCAGTCGAGCGCGAAGCCGATGCGCTGCAACTGCGCCTTCATCTGCGCGATGTTCTGACGCGTCCAGCCGCCCGGATGGACGCCCTTTTCCATCGCCGCGTTCTCGGCCGGCATTCCGAAGGCGTCCCAGCCCATCGGGTGGAGCACTTCAAACCCGCGCATTGTCTGGTAGCGCGCCAGCACGTCGCCCATGGTGTAGTTGCGCACATGGCCCATGTGGATGCGCCCCGAAGGATAGGGGAACATCTCGAGGATGTAGCTTTTCGGCTTGGGGCTGTCGCTATCGGCGGTGAATGTGCCCGCCGCGTCCCATGCGCGCTGCCAGCGCAAGTCAGCGCTTTGCGGATCGAAGCGATCCGCAGGGGCGACGGCAGGGTCGATACGCCCCCGTTCGTCTCCGCCGGACGATTCAGAACGGGTTTCAGTCATGAACGGCTTTCAGTCGGTTGAGCAGGAGCCCGGCAGGCAGACCTTAGGAAGCCAGCGCCTGGCGACGCAGATCGCGGGCCTTGGTGAGGATGATGTCCTCAAGCTTCTGCACCGTCGCCGCCTGCACCGGGGCTTCGACCCAGTTGCCGCCATCATTGACCTGACGGCTCGCCGCGACCCGCAGCGCATCGGCGCGCAGGTCCTGATCAAGGATGGTGATGGTCAGCTTGACCCGCTCGGTCGGGTTGGAGGGGTTGGCGTACCAATCGGTGACGATCACCCCGCCGGCGCTGTCGGTCTGAAGCAGCGGCGCGAAGGCCACCGCCTCAAGCGCGGCGCGCCACAGGTAGGAGTTCACGCCGATGGTGTTGATCTGCGCGGCCTGAAGATCGGTGCGCGGACGGTCACCGCCGCCGCAGGCGCTCAAGCTCACGAGCGCCCCGCCGAGCAGCGCATAAGCAATAGCGCGCCCGCCAATCGAACGCGAAAGGGCCGGGCGGAAGGGGGCGAAGGTGGCGCGTGTCACAGCCGGATCATCCTCGTTATCTGTCTCGGGCTCGCTCTATAGTGGCAAGCCCCCCTGCGGCAAGCACCATCCGCGAAAAGGCCCTGCCACGGCGGGTCAGGAGGTTCCAGCGCCCTGCGGGCTTTACGCAGGCTGAATTCAAGTCTTTCAATAAGATTCTGTGTGTATGGTGCCACAGGTGGGCGGCGAATCGGTTTGCTCTGCGGCAAGGCCATTGCAACCGTGCAAGGCCCGCCTACTGCTTGATGGTGGACAAACCCCGACTCATTCGGTGTTCATGTTCATAATGATTAGGTGCCTAAAGCTTGGACCTGTGGTTTGAGCGGTAAGCGAAAAGGCAAAGTGTTCGATATGGCAAGGCAGGCGGAAAAGACAGCAAAGGCGCAGCGTTCGCTGCCGCGTTTTGCCGTTGCCGCGCTGGTTTGCGGAACACTGGCGATGGCCGTGCCGAGCGCGGGTCTTGCGCTGGTCGCTCAGGGCGTTCCGGCGCGGGCAGCGGCAACGCTTGATGGCCTCGGCATCCGCATGTTCACCCCGGCCTCGGTCGATCCCGCACTCGCCGCGCGCATTGCCGACAAGTCACGGGTTCACGGCCTCTACTTCACCCCCGCCAGCGCGCAGCCGATCTCGGGCAAGCGCACGATGACGGTCGCGGTCCGCGTCGATGACGATGCGGCGCGCATCGTATCGGTGCGCAAGGCTCCCGGAGCTGTGCCGGGCCGCGGTGTCGGCCTCGCCGCGCTGGACGTAAACAAGTTCCAGCTCGGATCGGCGCGCGGTTACCAGAGCTTCGCGCGGACAGTCGATCTCTCCTCGAAGGTCGGCACCCTTGCCTCTTCCGATCTGGCGCAGTTCAAGCTTTCGAGCCCGGCAGAAGCCGACAAGCCGAGCCGGCTGCAACCGCGGATCGAACTGGAAGACCGGCAAATTGCCGGCCGCTCGCCCAATACGCTCGATTCGGTCGGGCAGCACACGGTGGGCGTGGGCGGCAGCTTCCGCCTTTCGCGCAACCTTAACGTGATGGCCGGGGTGCGCTACTCCAAGGAGCGCGAGCGGCTCGATCCGGTGGCCAATTCGGTCAAGGATAGCCAGGCCGTCTACGTGGGCACGCAGATCAAGTTCTGATCGGGCCCGGGTCGCCTTGTAGGCCTTTCTCATTCGAAAATCGGTGGTGTTACAGGGGGGGGTTCAGCCCGTGTTTGCGCGCGCCTGGCCTGCGGTCAGACCCTCTTTGACCCCAGCCAGACCCCCTTTAGCCCCCCCTTTGCAGCATAGCTATTCGCAGCTTCCCCTTCCCCTACGTCACGGTTAGGTTGGGCCATCACAGCAAGCGGACACAAGGGGAGAAATGCCATGGGCCGGGTCGCCATCGTCACCGGAGGAACGCGCGGAATCGGGGAGGCGATCTGCAAGCGCCTCCAGCGCCAGGGTCACACCGTCATCGCCAACTATGCCGGCAATGAGGAAAAGGCCCGCGCTTTCACGGCGCAAACCGGGATCCCTGCCTACAGGTGGGACGTCGGCGATCACGAAGCCGCGATGGCAGGCTGCGCGCAGGTGGAGGCAGACCACGGCCCGGTCGACATCGTCGTCAACAACGCTGGCATCACCCGCGACGGCACCTTGCACAAGATGAGCTTTGACGACTGGAACGATGTCATGCGCATCAACCTTGGCGGGTGCTTCAACATGGCCAAGGCGACCTTCCCCGGGATGCGGGAGCGGGGCTGGGGGCGGATCGTCAACATCGGCTCGATCAACGGGCAGGCCGGGCAATATGGGCAGGTCAACTACGCCGCTGCCAAGAGCGGAATTCATGGCTTTACCAAGGCCTTGGCGCAGGAAGGCGCGAAGTTTGGGGTGACGGTGAACGCGATCGCGCCGGGCTATATCGATACCGACATGGTGGCCGCCGTACCGCCTGCGGTGCTGGAAAAGATCGTCGCCAAGATCCCCGTCGGCCGCCTCGGCATGGCCGAGGAAATCGCCCGCGGGGTGGCCTTCCTCACCTCCGAGAACGGCGGCTTCATGACCGGATCGACGATGAGCATCAACGGCGGGCAGCATATGTACTAGCAAGGGCAGGCGCGCAGCGACACTGCGCGCCGGTGCCGCAAAGCGGCAGCCCGAGCGCTCGGCCAGCGGGGCGGCGGCGCAGCCCGGCGACGCGGGCGCAACGCAAGAAGGCGAAGCCGCCTTTCGAGTTCGCTGGCCTCGACGACGGCTTGCGCCCGGCCGCCGCGAATGCGACGATCAGCCGGTGCAGATCGAGATTACATCCAGGCCAGCTGGTGAGGCGCCCGAATGGGTCAGAGACCAGTGGATCGGCCTGATCCTGCCAACGGTCGGCCGCCAGCCGCGCCGCATCATGGGCTTTGGCGTCTTGACGGGCCCGAAATCGCTGATCGGTGACGTGCTACGTCTGGCATTGGGCCAATCCGAGCGGCATGAGGGCTATCCGGTGGAGGTCCAAACGGCCATCCGGCTGCTTGAGGTCCGCTCGCCCGAGGCTGCGGCATGGTGGCGGGAGAACACGCCACACCTGTTCAAGTGGCGCCGCCGGTTCGTCTTCGACTCCGAATGCTGCTGCCCTGCCGCGAAACCGGCCCTTCGCTCGGAATAGGGCCGGCGCATGATCGCCAATCACACCCGGCCCCTGATCAAGTCCGGGGTGACGAACGGGCGCAGGAAGCCGCTCAGCCCTTGTTCTTTGCCACGGCCGCGTCCCATTCGTCCCACGCGATAGAGCGCCCCGGATAGGCGACGTTCTTGAAGGGCCAGTCGCGGGCGATCCATTCTTTCGTCCACGCGTAAAGCTCGGCGTCGAAGCCCGCCTCGTATTCGGCGGCGGTGACCCACATCACCACTTGCGCATCGTGGCCGGGGACCTTGCTGGGGTAGACATAGACGCAGCCCCGTTCGCGCGTGCCGTCAGGGGTGAGGACCGCGTAGGCGAAGGATTCGCGGCGGGCGAAACGCCCTGCCTCGGTCTCCATATCCACCACCGCGTCCTTGAGCGTCAGCCCCTCGTGCGGCCACCCGGTCGAGCGGGTGAAGGTCTTCTGCAGGTGCGCAATCGAGCTCATATAGGCGCGGTAATCGATCTCGGTCAGCGCGGGGCCGAGCGGGACGAGCCTGAAGCCGGGCTCCTCGACCAGCGTCGGCACCGCGAAATCGGGCGCGATCCACGGGGCGGGGGCGGGAGCGACAGTCTGCGCGGCCACCGGCGCAGCGGCAGTCCCAGCCAGGGCCGCAGCGAGCGCCAGCCCGGCAAGTCCTGCCCGCAGCTTCACCCCCGATACAATCCATCCACCCGCTCCTGATACCGCTCGCGGATCTTGTGGCGGCGGATCTTCATGCTGGGCGTCATTTCCTCGTTCTCGATCGTGAAGGCCTCGTCGGCGAAGGCGAACTGGCGGACTTTCTCGATCACCGACAGATCGGTATTGGTGCGGTCGACCGCCGCGCGCACCGCGTTCTTGAAGGCGGGCAGCTCCTGAAGGGCCTTGAGGTCGAACTTCTCGCCGTTTTCCCGCGCCCATTCCAATGCCCACTCGGCATCAGGCACGATCAGGCCGACCACATAAGGCCGCTTGTCGCCCGTCACCATCGCCTGCGCGATCTCGGGCTGGAGCGTCAGCATCCCCTCAACCTTCTGGGGGGCGATATTGTCGCCCTTGTCGTTGACGATCATGTCCTTCTTGCGGTCGGTGATCTTGATCCGGCCCTTGTTGTCGAAGTG
>JAIYAL010000108.1 GCA_027489095.1 Erythrobacteraceae bacterium | reverse complement strand
GACCGAGGAAGAGATCGCCGCACCCTTCGTCGGCGTCGTCAGCGCCGGAAATGACAGCGCGCCGTGCAACACCACCCTGAACGCGCAGGCCGATATCTGCCGCGGAGGCGTGATCGCGGGCGGCGGCACCCCGCGCCGGTTCAACACCATCACCGTGACCGATGGCATCGCGATGGGCCACCAGGGCATGAAGTCCTCGCTCATCAGCCGCGAGATCATTGCGGATTCGATTGAAGTATCGGTCCGAGGCCATTGTTATGACGCGCTTGTCGGGTTCGCGGGCTGCGACAAGAGCCTGCCCGGCATGATGATGGCGATGCTGCGGCTGAATGTGCCCAGCATCTTCGTCTATGGCGGCTCGATCCTGCCCGGCACCCACCGGGGCGCGGATGTGACCGTGGTCGACGTGTTCGAAGCGGTCGGGCAATATGCGGCCGGCAATTGCCCGCTGACCGAGCTGATCGCGCTTGAGAAGGTCGCCTGCCCCGGCCATGGCGCCTGCGGCGGCCAGTTCACCGCCAACACCATGGCCTGCGTCGGAGAGGCAATCGGATTGTCCTTGCCCAACAGCAACATGACGCCCGCTCCTTTCAGATCGCGCGATGATATTGCGGTGGCCGCTGGCAAGCAGGTGATGGAGCTGATCGCGCTCAACCTGCGTCCGCGCGATATCTGCACCCGCGAGGCCTTCATGAACGCCGCGCGCATCGTGGCAGCGACGGGGGGCTCCACCAATGCCGCGCTGCACTTGCCCGCCATGGCCAGCGAGGCAGGCATCGACTTCGACCTGTTCGACGTTGCCGAAGCCTTCAAATCAACCCCTTACATCGCAGACTTAAAGCCCGGCGGGAAGTATGTCGCCAAGGACATGCACGAGGCGGGCGGGGTTTACATGGCGCTGCGGACCCTGCTCGATGGCGGGTTTATCGATCCCAACCCGATGACCGTCACCGGCAAGACGCTGGGCGAAAACATCGAACAGATCACCTGGAACCCCGACCAGAAGGTCTTTTATGATGTGAAGACCCCGATCACCCCCACCGGCGGGGTCGTGGGCCTCAAGGGCAGCCTTGCCCCTGATGGCGCGATCGTGAAGGTCGCCGGGATGGCGCGCCTGCAATTCTCCGGCCCGGCGCGGGTGTTCGATTGCGAGGAAGACGCCTTCGCGGCGGTTGAACAGCGCGACATCGCCGAGGGCTGTGTCGTGGTGATCCGCTACGAGGGGCCCAAAGGCGGCCCCGGGATGCGCGAGATGCTCTCCACCACCGCCGCGCTCTACGGCCTCGGCATGGGCGAGAAGGTCGCGCTGATCACCGACGGGCGCTTCTCGGGGGCAACGCGCGGGTTCTGCATCGGCCATGTCTGTCCCGAAGCGGCGGACGGCGGCCCGATCGCGCTGGTCGAGAATGGCGACATTATCAGCATCAACGCCGAAACCGGCACCATCGAACTCGAAGTGCCCGAAGACGTGCTCGCGACACGCCGCGCCAAGTGGCAACCGCGCACCAACGACTACCAGTCGGGCGCGCTGTGGCGTTACAGTCAGATTGTCGGCCCGGCCCGTTACGGGGCGCTCACCCACCCGGGAGCCAAGGCGGAAACCCATGTCTTTGCGGACATCTAGCGCGCTTGCGTCGCTGGCCCTGCTGGCAGGGTGTGGGGGCGCGGAGAGCCCGCCGACGCCGGGTGACGATATCGAATGCGCGATCGGCACCGGCGCTGAGTTCGCCTCGGTGTGCAAGCTGGAGCGGGTTGCGGGCGCGCAGGAGATCATCATCCACCACCCCGATGGCGGGTTCCGGCGGCTGAACTTTGATCCCGCCACCGGAACGTTGGCGGCCCGCGACGGGGCCGAGCCGCTGGTGCTCGAACAGGGGCAGGGCGTCTTGGAATTCAGGGTCGGCACCGACCGCTATCGCATCGCGCGTGAGCCGGCGCCGCCGCCGGCACCGTCGCCCTCACCGTGAACTTCGGCCAGGTTCTCACCGCTGCACAGATGCGCGCCGCAGAGCAGGCGCTGTTCGATGCGGGGGTGAGCGTCTCGGACTTGATGGAGACCGCTGCGGGGGGCGCCGCTGAATGGATCCGCCGCGTCGCGGCAGGTCGCGGCGTCACGGTGCTGTGCGGCCCCGGAAACAATGGCGGTGATGGCTATGTCATCGCCCGGCGCCTGCGCGAAGCGGGCAACGCTGTCACGGTCGTTGCGCCGCTCGAACCGGCCACGGATGCCGCCAAGGAAGCGCGTCGCCGCTGGGGCGGGGCGGTCAGCCCCTCGGGCGGCGCGCAAGGGGATGTTCTCGTCGACTGCCTGTTCGGCTCCGGCCTTGCGCGACCTCTGGCGGCTGAACACGCGCTGCTGTTGCGCGATCTCGCAGCGCGGCACCGTTACAGGGTTGCGGTCGATCTGCCGTCCGGCGTGGCCAGCGATAGCGGCGCGGTGCTGAACGAGCGGCTCCCGGCCTTTGACCTCACCTTGGCCCTCGGCGCATGGAAGTTCGCGCATTGGAGCCTGCCGGGGCGCGCGCTGATGGGGCAGATGCGGCTTGTGCCCATCGGGATCGCGGCGGTGGACGGCGCGGCGCACGTGGTCGAGCGTCCCCGCATTGCGGCCCCTGACACCAACAGCCACAAGTATCGCCGCGGGCTGCTCGGCATCGTCGGCGGCGCGATGCCCGGCGCGAGCCTGCTCGCCGCCGCCGCAGCCCAGCATGCGGGTGCGGGCTATGTGAAGCTGCTCGCGCCCGAGGCCGATCCGCGCACCCCGCCAGACGTGGTGACCGAAACCGCACCGCTCGGACAGGCGCTCGCCGACCCACGCTTCAAGGCTGTGCTTGTCGGCCCGGGCCTAGGACGGAACGATGCTGCAAAGGCCATGCTCGCCGAGGCGCTCAGGCAAGCGCCCGCGCTGGTGATCGACGCCGATGCCCTGATGCTCCTCGGCCCCGCTATGCTGCCCGAGGGCAAGCCGATCCTTGCCACCCCGCATGATGGCGAACTCGAAACCCTGTGCCGCAGCTTCGGCGTCATTGCCAATGGCCGCGCAGAGCGCGCTCTGGCGCTTGCAAGGGCCAGTGGCATGGTCGTGCTGGCCAAGGGGCCGGACAGCATCGTCGCCGCACCCGATGGCCGCCTCGCGCTTGGAGCGCCTGCGCCGAGCTGGCTTTCTGTCGCGGGCACGGGCGACGTGCTTGCCGGCATCGCCGCGAGCCGCATGGCGGCAGGCAGCGATCCCTTCGCTGCCGCCTGCGAGGCGCTGTGGCTCCACGGCGAGGCCGCTCGGCGGGCCGGAGCCGCCTTTACGCCATCGCAGCTTGCGCAAGAGGTGGCGCACGCGCTAGCGGCCTGCCTGTGACCTTGTCAGACCCCATCATCCGCCTCGCCGCCAAAGGCGACGGCGTGACCGTCTCCGGCCGCCACATCGCCGGCGCTGTGCCCGGAGACACGGTGGACGAGGGCGGTGCGGTCACACGAGGCCCGCACCATATCGCGCCCGCCTGCCGCCATTTCGGCACCTGCGGCGGGTGCCAGCTGCAGCATGCCGACGACAGTGTGCTCGCCGACTTCGTGCAGGGGCGCGTGGTTTATGCGGCGCGTGGGCAGGGGCTGGAGCCGGCCGAACTGCTCCCCGTGCACCTCTCACCGCCGCACACCCGTCGCCGCGCGGGCTTGCATGGGCTTCGCACCGCGCGCGGCGCTGTGCTCGGCTACCGCGAGGGCGGATCGCACCGGGTGGTCGACCTTGCCGAGTGCCCGGTGCTCCACCCCGCGCTCGCCGCGCTGATCGCACCCTTGCGCAAGTTCGTCGCCGCCCATGGCCCCAAAGGCATGGTCGGCATTGACCTCACGCTCGCCGATCAGGGGGTGGAGGCGAACCTTATGCATTTCCCGCTCGAAGGGCTCGGCCCGACCGAGGCGGCGCTGGACTTCGCGCGAGATCAAGGCCTTGCGCGGCTCACCATCGATCAGGGCTATGGCCCGGAGACGCAGTGGGAGCCTGAGCCGGTGACGGTAACGCTCGCGGGCGTTGCGGTGGGCCTGCCGCCCGGCGCCTTCCTTCAGGCGACGCACGATGCCGAAAGCCGCATGGCCGCCGATGCCGCCGACTGGCTGGCCGGCGCGCGGGTGGTCGCGGATCTGTTTGCGGGGCTGGGCACCTTCGCGTTCGCCTTGCGCGCCGGAGCGGAAGGGGCCCGCAAGGTGCTGGCGGTCGAGGCCGAGCGTGCGGCGCATCTCGCCTGCAAGGCCGCCGGCGCGCAATCCGGCGGACAGGTGCTGGCGCTCCATCGCGATCTGTTCCGCTCCCCGCTCCAGCCCGAGGAGTTGAACCGCTTCGAGGCTGTGCTGCTCGATCCGCCGCGCGCCGGGGCCCGCGCGCAAGTCGCTGAAATCGCGCGCAGCACGCTGCCCAAGGTGGTCTATGTCAGCTGCAATCCTTCAAGCTGGGCGCGCGATGCGGCGGTGCTGGCAGAGGCGGGGTTCCGGCTGACGAAACTGCGCCCCGTTGGCCAGTTCCGCTGGTCGACCCATGTCGAGCTGGTCAGCCTGTTCGAGCGTTAAGGCCGCAGAATTTCAAGAAGTTGCGCTTCAAGCCAGGCGCGGTGTTCGGGCTCGACATAGGCGTGGCCAGCGCCTTCGCAGCGGCGAATCCGGGGATCGTGCCTGTCCCATGCCGCCTCGAAGACCTGCGCGGTGCGGTCGGCGGTTGCCAGGATAATCCGCACCTCGCCGCCGAAACCGGCCAGCCCTGCCGCCATCTCCTGGGCGAGGCTCGAGGGGGGAGGGGGCGGGCGCAGCGCTTGGATCATCCCGCGCGTTAGCTTGCCGAAGTTTACCCCGCCGCTTGCCAGCCGCATGATTTCACGCGGGTTCTTGAGCTTTTCGGCATAGCGCGCCCGGATCGCCGCAGGGGCTTGCGCGGCGGCCTTGTCTTCGCCGCCTTCCTCCTGCGCGATGGTCCAGGGGTTGGAAAGCACCAGCCCATCACACCCCGCGCCGCTTGCCAACATCAGCGCCGAGGCCGCGTCGCAATTGCCGAAGGCGACCACCCGGCCAACCTGCGGCGCCAGCGTTCGGAAGGCGTCGATCGCACAGGCTATGTCCTTGGCGGAGTGACGAAATCCGCGGTTCTCGCCCTCGCTGTCGCCGACCCCGCGGCGGTCGAACCGGAACACCGGGAAACCCGCAGCGGCGATCCGGGCAGCGATGTTGGCCTGCCCGCCGAAGGCCCCGGCGCGGATCTCGTTACCGCCGCTGACGATCAGCAGCCCGGTGCTGCCGGGTGCAGAATCGAGCGTGCCCGCCAGCATCATCCCGTCGCAGCCGAAGGTGTGGGGGAGGCGGCTCACAGCGCTGTTTCCGCGAGGTTTTCTGCGATAATCGCGGCGAGGCGATCGGCCTGCGCGGCGTCCTCGTCAGGCTCGGCGCGCAGCCACAGGCCCGCACCGCCGAGCGTGGTCTGGGCGATGTCGGACTGGCCAGCGGCAAGGGCGGGCTCGGCGTGCTCCAGCGCGCGGAACATGTCAGGGCCGATGCCCCAGCCGCCAAGGGCCAGCCCGGCTTCCCGTCCAATCGCGGCAAGCCCTTCTGATGTCTCGTGAATTCCTCCCTCGCGGGCCGCGATCGTGCGGGCGCGGATCATGCCGCGCAGCAGCTTGGGCCCGCTCTGCGCAGCATAGTGCCAGCCGGGGAGGCCCTGCGGCGCCACCAGCGCGCCGGCGCGGATCGCCAGCACATGGGTTGCGCGCAAGCCTTCGGCAGCCGCTTTGGCAGCCTCACGCCAGCCTGCAAGTGTCTGTTGTGCAAGCGGTTCAGGGCTCTCATTGCAACCCGGAAGATCGGGCAGCAGACTGTCGATCCCGGCCGCGTCGAGCCGGCGCATCACCTCTACGGTAAAGCGCCGCAGCTTGTTCGCCTCATCGAACCAGGCGGGCAGCACGAGCACCCGGTGCGGTCGCCCGCGATCAAAGCCGACCACCTGCTCCGCGCTCGCCACGTTGCCGTCCCGGGCCGCAATGTTCCACGTGAAAATCACGTTCGAGGGGCCCCTTGGCGGGGGTCTAAACCGATCCGGAGGGGGGCAAGCAGGGGTCTAAACAGGGTCTGG
>JAIYAL010000133.1 GCA_027489095.1 Erythrobacteraceae bacterium | reverse complement strand
GGGGTCATGACCATCGTCAAGCATTGGGCAGGCTACGGCGCGACGCCGAACGGTTGGGACGGACACAACTACTACGGTCGCTACGCGCGGCTGAACAAGCGCAGCTTCGCGCTCCACGTTGGTGCATTCCAGGGGGCATTTGATGCCCGTGTGGCAGGTGTTATGCCGACTTACAGCATAATAGAGGGCGTGACCGTTGGCGGCAAAGCCGTTGAACCCGTGGCTGCCGGCTTCAATGCGCAGCTGCTGCAAGGCCTGCTGCGCAAGGATCATGGGTTTCGCGGCGTCATCCTGTCTGACTGGGCAATCACCAACGATTGCAACGAGAACTGCCGCACCGGCACCACACCGCACGGCCCGGATGAAATCGCCATGCCATGGGGCGTAGAGAAGCTGACCAAGATCGAGCGCTTCGCCAAAGGGATCAATGCCGGCATCGATCAGTTCGGCGGCGTTTCCGACAGCGCTATTGTCGTGGAGGCAGTGACCAAGGGCCTCGTACCCATGCGGCGCATCGATGCGGCGGTGGTCAGGATCCTCATCCCGAAGTTCCAGATGGGCTTGTTCGAGAACCCCTATGTCGATCCCGACCGCGCCGAGCGGCTTGTGGGATCAGCCGCAAACATTGCGGAAGGGCGGCTGGCGCAGGCCCGCGCACAAGTGCTCCTCAAGAACGACGCAGTGTTTCCGCTCAAGCCAGGGACGCGGGTCTGGCTCAAGGACATCGCCCCGGATGCGGCACGCGCGCAGGGCCTTGTCGTGGTGGATCGGCCGGAAGATTCGCAGGTCGCGCTGGTTCGCTTGTCGACACCGTTTGAGCGGCCACACGCAAACTACTTTTTCGGCGGCCGACAGAACGAAGGGCGGCTCGACTTCCGGCCCGGCGAGCCGGGCTATGACTTCGTCAAAGAGCTTCCGGCGAAGACGAAGGTCGCTGTCGCCCTGTTCGCAGATCGCCCTGCTATCCTTGGTGACGTGAACCAGATGGCCAGTGCCATCCTCGTCAACTTCGGCGTTTCGGACGAAGCGCTGATCGATGCGGCAACCGGAAAGGTTCCGGCAGCGGGGCGTCTTCCGTTCGAGCTCCCCTCCAGCATGGCGGCGGTCGAACAGCAGGACCCTGCGTTGCCGGATGATTCCGCCAATCCGCTTTACCGCGCAGGCTTCCCCTCGTTGAGGCTTCCCCCCGCCCCTTGAGCATGGCACCAACCAAATGGGTCAATGCCATGCTCGGCTGGATTACTTTGTTGGAGCAGGCTTGAGAAAGCCCTCCATGCTCATCCACGCGATATACTGATCAAGCATTCCAGTCGTCGTCGTGCCGGGGATGCCAATGTTGAAGCCATGGCCGCCTTTTGCATAGGCGTGGAGTTCCACCGGCCGCTTTGCCTTGTGCCACGCCTCGACAATCGAGAATCCCATGGTCGGGAAGAGCGGGTCGTCCATTGCGATCGCGGCAAACATCGGCGGCGCATTCTCTGGCACCGCAATCTCTGCCTGCGGACCATAGATATAGCCGAAGAAATCAGGCCCGGTGCCCGGCTTTGCTGCCAGAACGGCCTTTAGTGACATCATCGCGCCAGCAGAGAATCCGATCATGCCGACGCGTTTGGGATCGATCTTCCATTCCGCTGCCCGGCTGCGGACCATGGCAAGCGCTGCCAGTCCATCGTCCGTCGCCGGCGCATATTGGAGGGTCGGCTGCTTCGCAGGGTCGGGCAGACCTTCCTTCACCTTCCTGTTCATGAATTCCGTCGCCCCGGCGGGATCCGCCGGTGTTGGCATGATGCGATATTTGAGAACGAAGGCTGCGATTCCGCGATCTGCCAGAGCATGAGCAACCCGCCAGCCTTCAGGATCGATTGCCAGCAACATGAACGCTCCGCCAGGGGCCACAACAACCGCCGCGCCTGTCGCCTTGGCAGGGTCTGGCAGAACCGGGGTAAGCGTGGGCCGGGTCACATTCCGGACAATGGCGAACTGGCCATAATACTTTGCCCAGTTCTCCGAGCTGGCCGTGCCCGGGGTCGCAGCGCCGTAGAGCGGGATTGCATCGGACTCGACGGGGGGCTTGATCACCTCGATGTGCGGATCGCCGGCTGGCTGGGCATAAAGGGGTTGGCTCAGAAGGAGGGCCATACCGCCAACAAGGGCCCTGCAGATCGTCCTCATGAAACGCCCTTTCGCGCTGACTTGAACATCTTTCATCTCGTCTATCCAGTGGGCACAAAAAGAATGGGCCCTCCACGAGGGAGAGCCCATTCCTGTTTGCATCAGATGCGGCCTCAGAACTTGAAGCGTGCGCCGACTGTGAAGTAGCGACCGATCACGTCATCGCCGATGACCGAAGGATACTGGAAGCCCGGCGTACCGGAGAAGCCCGCAGTGACATAAGCCGGAGGTTGCTTGTCGAAGAGATTCTGCACCGAGAAGAACAGTTGCTTGCCCTTGTCCTTGCCGATGAACGCGGTGAGCGTAAGATCGGTATAGGCCACCGATGGCACCTTGGGGATGGCATAGAACGTGCCGGGTGTGGTGTTCTCCTGCGCATTCGTGCTCTGGCGCAGCGACGAACGCCACCGCTCCATGACATCGACCGAGAAATTCGAGTCGGTGTAATTCAGGAAGGCGGTGAGGCGCAGCTTGGGAACACCACCCGACTGCTGGATCGATGCCGCGCCCGCCAGGATCTGCGGCGCTGTGCCCGGCAGCAGGATAGAGGTGAACTGCGGTTGATAGCCAGCAAGGCCACGCAAAGAGATCTGCCCGTCAGACCCTACCGGAACGGTGTAGTTGATCTCCGCATCGATGCCCCAGGTCTTCAGCGAAGCCGCGTTCAGCTTGGTCGAACGGACCAGTGTCGGAGCATTCCCAACGCCGCGGTCGCTGAACGGATTGGGGCGGACATAAAGGCTGCAGAACGGGCCCGTGCCGCCATCCGATTCACATAGGTTCTGGACGGTAGCGAGGCGTCCATCGACTTCCGAAATCGCATTGGCCATGTTGATGCGGTAGTAGTCGACCGAGATGCTCAGACCGCGAACCCCGGATGGCGCAAACACGACACCGGCGGTCAATGTCTTCGCCACTTCGGGCGTCAGGCTACGGTTGCCCGCCGTTTCAGTCGGTACGATGCCGTTGAACCCGGTATGAACATCCGAATATCCGCTGCTAGCGGTGGTAGCCGGCTGAAAGCGATCATAGAGGCTGGGCGCGCGGATATCGCGCGAATACGTGGCCCTGAACCGCAGTCCCTCGACCGGAAGCCAGTCACCGCCGAACTTCCATGTGGTGACGCTGCCGCTGGTGGAATAGTCGGTGTAGCGCACGGCACCGTTTAGGTTGGCAGTGCCGACCGCGGAGTCCCTGAGCAGCGGGAACTCGACTTCAAGCGCGGCTTCCTTGACGTTCTCACTTACTGAGATCGGCGTGACCTGGGCGTTGCTGTAGTACGGTGTAGCCCCCGGCGTGCAGTTGAACCGGATACCGGTGCAATCTGCGACGAGCGTAGCCGGTGCATTGGTGGTGACGTTAAGATTGGTGTTACGGTATTCGCCGCTGACAGCAAATCGAACCGGCCCCGCCCAGTTGTCGAATGCGGTCCCGTTCAGGCTTGCCTCGAAGTTGTCGAGCGTGAACTGCGGCCGAGTGCGCGACGTCCCGAACACATAATCCAGCGCAGCCTGCTGCGTTGAAAGCGGCGCACCAAAGGCATTGAGCGGAACGCAACCAGCTTGCGAGCCAGGGTTGGTGAGGGTCGCGCGGCAAACAATGTTGCCATTGGCCGTGCCGGTCTTGAAGCGGCCTTCGTCAACCGCATCGAGCGCGGCATAGAGGTTGCCGTTGATCGTATTGTTGATGAACGAATTGCCCGTCGAGCTCACGCCATGCTGGTAGTAAACATTCCAGTTCAGTCCGCCGATCTTGCCGTCAAGGCCCCCGGCTGCGATCCAGGTCTTGGTATCAGCCTGAACAGCGATCCGGTGGTTCGGATCGTTGAGGACCCGCGAGAAGATAAACAGGGGATCGCCGATTGCCGCCTGCGTGGCCGGAGCAAGGTAGGCGTTGTCCGTGCCGACCGCGAGCGGGAAGAAAAGATTCGGATAGAAGTAGTTGAAATTCTTGGATTTGGCGAAAACGCCCTGCACGAAGAAATTGACGCTGTCGGTCAATTCATAGTCGAGGCGCGCATAAGCCTGATCGGTTTTGACGTCAGCCGTTGCCGACGAACCTTTGCCGTAGAATCCCTCGCCGCCACTCTCCAGCGTGCCGCCCTGTGACGTCCCGTGAACAAATGGGCCAGTTACGCCGGGGCCAGTGAAGACCTGCCCAGCGAGCGGGCTGGAAAAGATCGAGCCGCGGAAGCTGATCAGCGCATTGCGGGCGTCGGAAATGAGGCGGAAGGGGTCCGCCGAGGTGCCGCTTCCCGCGATCGCATAGCCAGCTGCGCCCGACGGACGCTCCTCTTTGGTGAACCCATCCTGTTGGTAGTGCTCATAGCTCGCCATGAAGTGCCCGCGATCGCCCGCGAAGTTGGTGCCGTAAGCAGCAGCGGCGCGCCACGAAAACGCATCGCCGCGGCTCGAGATGCCAGAGTTGGCTTCGACCTTCAGCCCCTTGAACTTGTGATCCAGGACGAAATTGACGACGCCGGAGACAGCATCAGAGCCGTAGACTGCGGAGGCGCCGCCGGTGACAACATC
>JAIYAL010000142.1 GCA_027489095.1 Erythrobacteraceae bacterium | reverse complement strand
GCGGCTCACTGTCCACGACATCGGCGCAATGGAGGGCGGGCAGTGTGGCAAGGTACGTACTGATCTATGGGTTACGATAGGGGACGCCGGCGCGGCCGCGACAAGCGCGACGGTTTCGGCGAAGATGGTTTCGATCCGTTTGGCGGCGGGAACGATGGGTTCTCGCCCCCGCGCGATTTTGGCGGCGGTGGTGATCGCTTCGGCGGCGGCGGCGGCGGTGGCGATCGCTTCGGCGGCGGTGGCGGCGGCGGCTTTGGCGGCCCGCGCGGCGGCGGCGGCGGTGGTGGCCCACGCGGCCCCGGTGGCCCGGGCGGCGGCGGCGGTGGCGGTGGCGGTTTCAGCCGCATGCCTGCCCAGATCGTCGGTACCGGCAAGGGCATTGTGAAGTTCTTCAATACCCAGAAGGGCTTTGGCTTCATCCAGCAGGAAGGTGGCGGGGAGGACGTCTTCGTCCACATCAGCGCCGTCGAGCGTGCTGGCCTGGAGGGCTTGGCCGAGGGGCAGGAGCTCCAGTACAACCTCGTGGACCGCGGCGGCAAGGTGTCGGCGCAAGACCTTCAGGTCGTCGGCGATGTGATCGCGGTGGCTGCCAAACCGGCTGCACCGGCGCGCGAACTGACCGGTGAACGTGCCAAGGGAACTGTCAAGTTCTTCAACGCGATGAAGGGCTTCGGCTTCCTCGTTCGCGATGACGGCCAGCCCGATGCGTTCGTTCACATCAGCGCTGTTGAGCGTTCGGGGCTGTCAGCCCTCAACGAAGGCGAGCGGTACGAATTCGATCTCGAAGTCGATCGACGCGGAAAGCACTCCGCCGTCAATCTGGCACCGATCGAAGGCTGACCCGGCCGAAGCCGCTTCCTGCGGTTTGACGCGGGACCAGCGCAAGATTAACGGTAAAGCGGATGGCGGCTCTGGTTCAGGGCCGCCATTTGCGTTTGAGCCCCTCACTCTCCTCCATGTTTCAAATCAGGATGTAAGCCCATGTCGATCACCCCGCTCATGCCCGTCTATCCGCGTTGCGGTGTCCGGCCGGTGCGCGGCGAGCACTGCCACCTGATCGACGAGGACGGCACCCGCTACCTCGACTTCGCGAGCGGCATCGCGGTCAACCTGCTCGGCCATTCGCACCCCGGCCTGATCGGCGCGATCCAGCAACAGGCGGCGACGCTGATGCACGTATCCAACCTCTACGGCAGCCCGCAGGGCGAGCGGCTGGCACAGATGCTGGTCGACAAGACCTTCGGCGACACGGTGTTCTTCACCAATTCCGGCGCCGAGGCGGTCGAGGCGGCCATCAAGGCCGCGCGCGCCTATCACCAGAATGCGGGCGAGGCGGGTGACAAGAATCGGTTTGAGCTGATCACCTTCCACAACGCCTTCCACGGCCGCACCATGGCCACGATCAGCGCCTCGAACCAGGAGAAGATGCACCACGGCTTCTCGCCGCTGCTCGCCGGGTTCAAGTACGCGCCGTTCGACGATCTTGAGGCAGCCAAGGCGCTGATCGGCCCCAACACCGCGGGCTTCCTTGTGGAGCCGATCCAGGGCGAGGGCGGCATCAGACCCGCTTCGCTGGAATTCATGCAGGGGCTCCGCGCGTTGGCTGACGAGCATGATCTGATGCTTGTGCTCGACGAGGTCCAGTGCGGCGTTGCTCGCACAGGCGAGCTTTACGCTTACGAGCACTATGGGATCGAGCCCGATATCCTCGCCACTGCCAAGGGCATCGGCGGCGGCTTCCCGCTCGGCGCCTGCATCGCCACCGAAAAGGCCGCGCGCGGCATGACCTTCGGCACCCACGGTTCGACCTATGGCGGGAACCCGCTCGCAATTGCGGCGGGGACGGCAGTGATGGAAGCGGTCGCCAATGACGCGTTTCTCGGCCAAGTACGCGAGAAGGGGGAGCGGCTGCGGACGCGGCTGGAACAGTTCATCGGCAACTATCCCGAGCTGTTCGAGCTGGTGCGCGGCAAGGGCCTGATGCTCGGCCTCAAGATGAAGATGGAGAGCCGCCCCTTCTACGTGCACCTGCGCGATCATCACCAGCTGTTGACCGTGGCGGCGGGCGACAACACGATTCGGATCATCCCGCCGCTGGTGATCGGCGATGCCGAGATCGACGAATTCTTCGACAAGCTCTCGGCGGGCGCTGCCAGCTTCAAGGTGCCAGCGGCGGCATGACGGGGGCGGCGTTCCGGCACTTCCTCGACCTCGGCGATGCCGGGGGCGACGCGGTTGCAGCGATGTTGAACGACGCGATCGACCGCAAGGCCGCCCGCGCCGGGCTGCCCAAGGGCGCGCCTGACGCCGACGCGCCGCTCAAGGGCCGGGTGCTGGCGCTGGTGTTCGAGAAGAACTCGACCCGCACCCGCGTCAGCTTCGACATCGCCATGCGGCAGCTGGGTGGCTCGGTGCTGCTGCTCGATTCGGCCTCAAGCCAGCTCGGTCGGGGGGAAACCGTCGCCGATACCGCGCGGGTGCTGAGCCGGATGGTCGATGGCATCATGCTGCGCACCGACGATCACGCCAAGATCGCCGAGATGGCGTGTCACGCCAGTGTGCCGGTGATCAATGGCCTCACTGATCAATCGCACCCCTGCCAGATCGTGGCCGATCTGCTCACCGTGATCGAGCATGGCAAGGCGCTTCCGGGTCTGGAAGTGGCGTGGTTTGGGGATGGGAACAACGTGCTGCACTCGATCCTCGAGGCGGCCGGGTTGTTCAAGTTCAACGTCCGGGTCGCGACGCCCGCGGGCTACGAGCCCGATCGGGCTTTTGTGGACGGCGCGCGCGCGGGCGGGGCGAACGTAACGCTGACGCAGGACGCGGGCGAGGCTGCGCGCGGGGCGGATGTGATCGTGACCGATACCTGGATCTCGATGGGGCAGGCTGACGCGGCGGAAAAGCGCGCTGCGATGGCGCC
This sequence comes from Erythrobacteraceae bacterium, assembly GCA_027489095.1. Taxonomy (GTDB): domain Bacteria; phylum Pseudomonadota; class Alphaproteobacteria; order Sphingomonadales; family Sphingomonadaceae; genus Erythrobacter. The sequence goes on along the minus strand of JAIYAL010000142.1, from coordinate 51,293 downwards.
ATACCGGGTCGATGCCGCGCTGATGGCGCTGGCCAAGCCGAATGCGATCTTCCTCCATTGCCTCCCCGCGCATGTCGGCGACGAGGTCAGCGCTGAAGTGTTCGAAGGGCCGCAGTCGGTGGTTTTCGACGAGGCAGAGAACCGCATCCATGCGCAAAAGTCGGTGCTGCTTTGGGCGTTCGGCCAGCTTGGCGGTTGAAGCGCCCAAAAGGGGGTCTTTCGCCTGACGCGGGAAATCCCCATATGCGCGCCTATGGCTGAAACGACCGTGACCACCGAGACCTTTTCCGACACGCTGATGGGTTTCACCCTGCCGGGCCGCAGCGCGCGCGGCCGCATCGTACGGCTGGAGGACGTGCTCGATCAGGTGCTCTCGGCGCACAACTATCCCGCGCCCATAACCCACCTGCTTGGCGAGGCGCTTGTGCTGGGCGCCCTCATCGGCGGCTTGCTCAAGGGCGAGCACGCGCAGATGACCATGCAGGCGCAGACCAATGGCGGGATCGTCAGCCTGTTGGTGTGTGACTACCGCGCCGGCGCAGTGCGCGGTTATGTCGATTTCGACGCCGAACGGCTGGCAAGGCTGGGTGCGAACCCGTCGCTTGGTGCGCTGTTCGGCGATGGCTATCTCGCGATCACCTTCGAGACCGAAGGAAGCCAGCGTTACCAGGGGATCGTGCCGCTCGAGGGCGACAGCCTTGCCGCCGCCTGTGAGAGCTATTTCAGCCAGTCCGAGCAGATCCCGACTTTGATCCGTATCGCCAGCCGTGCCGGCGCTGGCGGGCGCACCGCTGCGGGTCTGTTGATCCAGCACCTTCCCGAGGGCGAGGAAGGCCGCGAGCGGCTCCATGTCCGCATGGACCATCCTGACTGGGAGCACGTTGCGGTCATGGCCGGTTCGATCAGCCATGACGAATTGCTCGGCCCTGCGCTTTCGCTCGAGGCGATCGTGTGGCGGCTGTTCCACGAGGAAGAGGAGGTGCGGGTGCAGGCCTGTGCCAAAATGACCCGCGGATGCCGTTGCAGCGCGGCACATTACGAGGCGATCATCGCCCGCTTTCCGGCTGGCGAGCAGGCCGAGATGCGAGGGGCCGACGGGATCATCGCTGTCGATTGCGAGTTCTGTTCGCGCACCTTCGCCTTGGCGATCTGAGCGGCTGGCCGGAAAATTCGGCTAATGGGGTTTAATCGACCAATTTTTGCAAGGCGCTTGGTCACGCATCTGGCATGAGGATAGGTATGAGCAACCCGACAGACAGCAGAAAAGGCGCGCTTGTGCTGGGGAGCCTCGCGGTCGGCGCTACCCTGTTACTGTCCGTGCCGGTGTCGGCGCAGGGCGACGGTCTCGCCATGCTCGGCACGCTGACGAAGGGCGAATGGACTCTCAAGCAGCGCGGCGGCGCAGCTGATCGCAGAATCTGCGTGAGGTCTGGCGCCGAGCTGATCCAGCTCGTGCACCGCGAGAGCGGATGCAGCCAGTTCGTGGTGGAGGATGGCGCCGCGCGGGTGACGGTGCAGTACACCTGCCCTGGCAACGGCTATGCCCGAACCAGCATTCGCCGGGAAACAGGCACGCTGGTGCAGCTCGAAAGCCAGGGCATCCACAACGGCATGCCGTTCGAGATCACCGCCGAGGCGCGCCGCACCGGTTCCTGCTAAGCGGCCCGCGATTGCCTTTGGACGTGCGCGTGTTAGGGCCCGTGCGATGAGCGTTCCTGAACACAACTCTGGAAAGCCGCTGGCGGTGGTGCTGCTGTCGGGCGGGCTGGATTCGATGGTGACGGCGGCTCTTGCACAAGAGTCCGGCTTTGCGGTGCATGGGCTGACGGTCGATTACGGACAGCGCCATAAGCTTGAGCTGGTTTCCGCCGCTCGCATTGCCGAGCGCCTGGGCCTGACGCGTCACACGCAGATCGCGCTCGACCTGCGCGCCTTCGGCGGCTCGGCACTAACCGATGCGATCGAGGTGCCGAAGGGGGGAGTGGGGGATGCTATCCCCGTGACCTATGTGCCCGCGCGCAACCTGGTGTTCCTCGCCTTGATCACCGCCTGTGCCGAGGCAGCGGGCGCGCGCGACGTGTTCATTGGGGTCAATGCGCTCGATTATTCGGGCTACCCCGATTGCCGCCCGGAATTCATCGCCAGTTTCGCCGAGACGGCGCGGCTCGGTACCAAGGCCGGGGTTGAGGGCGCGCGCTTCACCATCCATGCGCCGCTCCAGCACATGACCAAGGCCGACATCGCGGGCGAATGCACCCGGCTTGGCCTCGATCCGGCGTGGAGCTGGTCCTGCTACGACCCGTCGCCCGAGGGAATCGCCTGCGGTCTGTGCGATTCCTGCCGCTTGCGGAAAAAGGGTTTTGCCGAGGCTGGGATTGTCGATAGCACCCCCTACAAGGCGTGACCGGCCCTGTGCCGGCCGATTGCAAGAGCTACGCGATAGGGGATCGGAATTGAACGAGGACACCACCGGGGTCGACGATCGCAGCGAGCAGCCGGCGTCCGCCTATAGCTGGTATGTGCTCGGCGTGCTGGTGGTTGTCTACATCCTCAATTTCATCGACCGGCAGATCCTTTCGATCCTCGCCGTCGATATCAAGCGCGACCTTTCCCTGACTGACGGCCAGCTGGGCTTTCTTGGGGGCGCGGCTTTCGCGGTGTTTTACGCCTTGTTCGGAGTGCCGCTCGGCAGGCTGGCGGATCGTTGGCACCGCGTGCGGTTGCTTAGCATCGGCCTCGTGCTGTGGTCGACCATGACAGCGCTGTCCGGCTTTGCGCGCAACTACCTGACCCTCTCGCTGGCGCGCATGGGTGTGGGGGTGGGCGAGGCGACCGCCAGCCCGACGGCCTACTCGCTGATCTCGGACTATTTCCCGTCACGCCAGCGCGCGACGGCGCTGGCGATCTATTCCTCGGGGCTTTATCTAGGAGGAGGGGTGTCGCTGCTGATCGGCGCAAAGATCTCGAAGGTCTGGGACGCGGCCTATCCGAGCGGCGGCATGGGCGGCTTGGTCGGATGGCAGGCCGCCTTCCTCGCGGTGGGCCTGCCCGGCCTGTTGCTCGCCGTGTGGGTCGCCTCTATGCGCGAACCGGTGCGGCAGCCCGTTTTGGCGGCAGGAGCACGTCACCCGCTGGCCGATTTTCTTGTCGATCTTTCAATGCTTCTACCGCCCTTCACGGTCTGGCACGCGTTGCGGCGCGGCCCGATGGCCGCACTCGTCAACCTCTCGATGGCGGCGGCGATGATCGGGCTGGCATTGGTGATGATCCGGTTGACCGGCAACCTGCCTCAGTGGTCCGCGATGGCTTTCGGGTATTACGCCGTCTTTTCCTGGGCAGCGACGCTGCGCCGGCACGATCCCGCGACCTTCACTCTTATCTGGGGGACGCCCGCATTTATCTGCACGGCCTTGGGTTACGGGCTTGTGTCGCTCGGTGCCTATGCTCTGGCATTCTGGTCCGCGCCTTACGCGGAGACCGTGCTCAAGCTTCCCAAGGACGAGTTGGCCTTCGTGCTCGGAGGCAGCGGCGCGTTATCCGGTTTTCTTGGCGTGATCCTCGGCGGGCGGATGTCCGACTGGCTGCGCGGCCGCGATCCGGCGGGCCGGATACTCGTGGTGATGTTCGGAATCCTTGCGCCTGTGATCCCGATCTGGGTCGGCTTCACCACCGAAGTGCCAGCCCTCTTCTACGCGATGAATTTCCTCGCCGGGCTGTTCGCCGCGACCGCTCTGGGAGCTGCGGCAGCGACCACCCAGGATCTCGTTCTGCCCAGGATGCGCGGCACCGCCACGGCATCGTTCTTTCTTGCAACGACGCTCGTGGGCCTCGCGCTCGGGCCCTACATGGTTGGGCAGATCTCGGAACTCAGTGGGAGCATGCGAGTCGGCGTGTTGTCGCTGATCGGCGTCGCGCCGATATCGCTGGCGCTGCTGATCTATGCCTATCGCACACTTCCGCAAGCCGAGGCGACGATGGAGCTGCGCGCCCGAGCAGCGATGGGAGCGTGAGCAGCGCGGACTTCCGAGGGGCCTGAGGGCTCCGGGAAAACGAGGCAACCCGGCGCTCCGCTCGCGAGTCGCGCGCCCGCCCTTGCCTCCTCGCGTTCTCCCCCGACGGCCTGCACCGGCCATCCGCGCTAATGGCTCAACAAAAAAGGGGCCGGATCGCTCCGGCCCCTTTCCTGTATCATTTATGAAACCGTGGCTTACATGCCAGAGCCCGGACCATAGGTCACTTCCACGCGACGGTTCTGCGCTTCGCGCACGCCGTCGGCGGTCGGGACCCGGGGATTGGCTTCGCCAAACGCCTGAGTCGTCATGCGGGCTGCCGGGACACCACGGCCACCGAGGTAGCCGCGGACCGCATCTGCACGACGCTGGGCGAGGCCCATGTTGTACTTGGGCGTGCCCGAGCGGTCGGTGTGACCTGCCAGCATCACGTTCGCCGTGCCGCAGTTGGCATAAGCGGTCGCAGCGCTATCAAGGATCCGCGCAGCATCAGCCGTGATGTCCGACTTATCAAAGTCGAAGAACACGATGTACGGGCCGGTGTTGCACGCAGCCTTCGGCGGAGGGGCAACCTTCACCGGCGGCGGAGGCGGCGGCGGAGGCGGCGGGGGCGGCGGGGGCGGCGGAGGCGCAGCCACCGGTGCCGGAGCCGGCTTGCCACCGAAGTTGTAGATGATCGAGCCCAGCAGCGAGTGGCTGACGAAGTCAGTGTCCAGTGCGCGACCGAGCGGATCGGTCAGGTTGACGTCCGGTGCGTTGAAATAGCGATACTTCAGGCCGACGTCCCAGCGGTCGCTGATGGGAGCGCGGACGCCCGCAATCACCTGCCAAGCGAGACCGGTGTCCGAATCGTTCCAAACGCCCGGGCCGTTTGCGTTCACGCGGCCTTCCATGTCGATCCGAGCGACACCGACACCACCGCCGACGAAGCCCTGCAGGCCGTCGTCCGAACCGAAGTCGAGCAGGCCATTGAGCATGAAGCTCAGAGCGTTTGCTTCGCCGAGCGCGGCACGGGCGTCATTAAAGCGGTTGAAGCCGCCGCCCGCGATCGGGTTCAGAGCAAGGCCCTGCGTGCCGGCGCTGACTTCTTCCAGATCGGCAGCCCTGTAGCTGGTCTCCGCCTCAAGCCGGAAGGCACCAAAGTCGTAACCGACGCTGGCGCCAAAGTCGTAACCGCCGGAATCGTAATTGCCCTTCGCATTGTTCGCAACGCCGTTTACGTCGATGTCCTGGTCTTCGACGAGCATAACGCCGCCATCACCCTGAATGTACCACTGACCTTCGCGGGCCATGGCAGGTGTGGCAAGCGCGGTCGAAGCCATCGCCATCCCAATGACGAGTTTCCGCATATCCAAAATTCCCCTTTGCATTAAACTTGAGGCACGCAGTGTCTCTATCTTTTCCCTTTGCACGAGGCAAGCCGTCAATGCCCTTGCGGTGTTGCAGGAATGTCGCGGTCGGGCGCCTCCAAAAAGAAAATGCAGTTTTGCGACCCGTGTATTTCAGTCATTCTCGCCTTCAGGGTGCGGCGGCTGCCAAGACGCCGACCGTCCTCAGCGCCTGGATGAGGGCGCCGATCGCCGCGCGCGCTTCGATATCAACCACGGTGCCGCCTGCGGGCTGCGCGGGGGCCTGCGCGCGCTTCCACTCGGATCGGAACACCAGAAGGTAATCGGCAGCGTGGTCGAACAGCGCCATGCCCTGAACCGGAGCGATGAAATGCCATGCGCCGGCGATCATCAGGGCAATGCAGTCCTCTCGGCCTGCCCAAGCGCCCGTTGCGGGGCCTGTGACCCGGTAGCAATCGGAATCTCCGGCGCTTGTTGGCGGAGCGGATTGCGATGCCTTGACCGCGTGCGGGTGCAATGCGTCGAGGAGGCAAAGTGCCTGATTCACATAAAATTCCTTTTGCGCCTGACCAGCGATCAAAAGGGGCAGGCCGACAACTGGCGTCGTGCTCGGGAAGATAATGGGATCTGACATGCAAGCCTCCGTTTCTCAGGACAATGAACCGAGCCTAAGCGGCTGCGAGTGGTCGAAGGTGCCGATCTGCTTCACCCACAGCGTCCCCGGTCCGAAATCGGCGACAAGCAAGCCGCGTTCGCCCGCGGTCAGGCGCAGCCATGCGCTATCGCGCGGCCAAGAGGCATGGGGCGCCTCAATGGGGCCGAAGCCGACGAGGTATGCTTCGCGCTCTTCGACAAGTGGGACATCGACGCTGTCTTGCCAGCGCCACTGGCCCCGCGCACGCCGTGTCCAGCTGTAGACGATGGCGCCGTCGGTCTCGGACCGGGCGCGCGGATGAACGGGGCACAGCGGCCGGCGCGACAGGCCGGGGTTGGCGAGATCCGCCAACACCGCGCCCGGATCGCTGGTGCCCATTGCCGCGATCCGCGAGCTGGCGAGCGGAGGCACCAAGACCGGATCGAGCAGCGTGAGAGCGTCGTCGATCAGGACGGCGCAGGTTTCCGCCGGGTGCCCTGCGAAGGCGGCTGGTTCAGTTCCTCCCCGTCCGCGCAGCATGCCTTTAAGGCGCCAGCGCCCCGCGCCAATTGGCTGTGCGTGAAGGAACTGGACGAGCTCGCCGCCGATCATCATGCGATTCGCGCCTGCCGCGAGCCCTGCGACATCGGTGTCGGAAAGAGACAGGTCATCGGCGACCAGATCGACCGTCGCCTCGCTGCCAGGCTCGAACAGGAGCGCCGATGACGCGGCCAGCGGCTCGGCGAGCCTCCCCAACACGGCCCTTTGCTTGCCCGTGGTGCCAAGGTCGATCATCGCGCTGCCTTGCACCGCGAACAGCGCCGCGCCGCGCCATGCGCTGCACTCGGCTGAGGCGGCGGCCACGATCAGCGGCGTGGCCGGGTTCGCGTTCGCATCCGAGGGCAGTTCGAGCGCCGCGAGCCGGGTCGCAGGAACAACCATGTCGGGTGGTGCGAGGCTCTCACCGGGGTCGGTCACCCGCGCAGTTGAGACAGTCGGAGCGAGGCGTTCGAGCTCGAGCGCGACCCCGCGGTCGAACCACTCCCAACTTCGCAGGAGCCACTGACCCGGGGTGTCTGGCAGCCGTACGATTGTCCCGGGCGTGATGCGCGGGTCGAGCTCTCCGATGCGCCAGGTTACGGTCTCGTGCTGCCAACGCGACCGGTTGGCGCTGTCGTTGGCAAGCTGCCGGGCGCCGGTGGCGGTCAGGGTGGCGGGCAGGTCGATCATCAGCTCGCGCCCCGCTTGTCGTGCGCCCGCCGCGCGCTGCACGCCGGTCTGGTAGTCGCGCTCCTCGTCATAGTAGCGCAAGGCGGAAGGGGTGCGGGTGGGGGTGCCGGAGCGTTGCTTCTGATGGGTCACATCCTGCTGGCGCTCGTCCGCGGCCAGCTGTGTCGGCAGAGTGACGATGACGTCCGAAGCGGCCTTGCGCGGCGCAATGGCGAGCCCCTCGCTGCCCGATGTGCACACAAGCGGGATGACCTCGTCGATCGTCGCGAGCGTCGAAGCCAGCGATCCGCCCTCGTCGGCAAATCCCCGCGCATGGGCAAGCGGCGCAAGCGTGGATAAGGCCGCTTCGGGCACCAGCTGGGCGAGCGACACGCTCTCGTCACCGCCCTCGGCGAAGATCTCGAAGCTCAGCGCCGGGATCCGGTTACCGAAATCCGCAAGCTCGAGATTCTCGAAGACGACATAGGCGCAATCGCGGAAGGCCGGAGCTTCGGCCCCCTTGGCTGCGGCGATCAGAGGGTCGATCGGATCGTCGCCGAAGCCGCGATAAATCCGCAAACTTCCGCCGACCTTGAGGTCCTCCTGCACGCCGCGCAGCAGGTTGCCGTCCGCCCAGATCCGCCCGATGCGGGCGATTGGCGTGCTCGAGAGCGCGACGGCGAAGGACGCCGAATAGGAATAGGCCGTAGTTGAGGGCTGGCCCTTGCGGCTCTTCTGCTTGTGCTTGCTCTCGATCAGGTCGGTCGACCAGATCACCGTTCCGGGCACACGCATCCGTCCGAACTGGCGCGCGATGGGTTGGCCGTAGCTGGAGGTGCTGACTGCCAGATCGCGCAGCCGCGGACCTTCGCGCCCGTTCGGCCCGAAGATGCGCGCGTCGATCTGCTGGCCGATCAGCGCGCCAATCGATCCGCCGATTGGTCCGCCGATTGCGGAGCCGACGGCAGTGAGGATCAAAGTCGCCATGCAACTAACCTTCCGAAAGGGGCTCCGCGCGCCACCGGGCGTAGATCCGCCAGGCGGGATCAAGCGGTTGACGAACGACCCGACGCAGCCCGGCATGGGCATGGACGACGTTTCCGGCGTCCGTGACAATCACGAGATGATGCTGGCAATTGGGTAGCGCGATCAGCACGACATCGCCGACGCCAAGCGGCCCAGAGGCGGGAAGAAGGCCGGACTGTCCAGCCAGCGGCAGCCATTGATCGATATCGAGATTGCGCAGCCCATAGCCGGTGGGGGCAATCGGCTGCGCCCCCACTGCTGCCAACGCGGCGGACACCAGCCCGACGCAGTCGAGGCCGGTGGCCGGATCGCGGCCATGCAGCCGGAAGGGGCAGCCCACCAGGGCGAGCGCGGCATCGGCCAGCGCGTCCGAGGATACGCTCATGACTGGCCGTAGCGGGCAAGCAGATCGTTCCCCGGGAGAAAAGGCTCGCCGCGGAAATTCGCGGCATTGCCGAAGCGTGCGGCGCAGGTGGCGATGGTGTGGTCGCAGCCCTCCCTGAGCTCGGCCATGGTGCCTTGTGCCGTGCCGGGTACGAGCGGCCGGTCGAGCACAAGCCAGTCATCGTCCGCGTCGATGATCCCGAACGCGATCCCGGTCTGTGCTCCGCTCATGAACCGCAGGCGGCCATCGATGTGCGCTTCCCCGTCCAAGCCGGCGAGCCGCACCGCGTTGCGCTCGAGATCCACCGCATTGAGCGGGTGGACGATCGTGTGCCGCGCCGCCGAAAGTCCGCATCCGGGCCCGCAGAAGCTCGCGCGGCAGGTGGGGCTGGTGCGCGGCACGAGATCCTGCTCCAGCAGGCTCTTGTTCGATCGAAGCTCGGCGGTGAACTGCGACTGGTTGTCCTCGATTCGACCGATCTGTCCTGTGTAGAGCGTGTGATGATCGAGGCTCGTCCAGTCCACTGCGCCGATCTCGATCGCTGCCTCGTCGAATACACCCGCGGCAAGATCCGCCTCGCGGATTGAATCGTGGTTGAGCGCGCCCTGCACCTCGGCGCTGTCGTTGGCGAGTTCGGAGGTCAGCCGGATCGCGGCCGGGATCATGCCTGGGGCTGCTAGATGCGTGATGCCGCCGAAGGAGAGGTCGCGATTATGGCTGGTGAAAGCGAGCGCGGTTCCGTCGCGTCGGTAGATCCGCCAGAAGGTCGCGACGGTATCGAGCTCGCGGTCGAAGAACACGCGCATCACGCGGTCTCCCTGATCTCGATCAGCGGCACCGACGGCGCCTCACCGGCGGCGAAGTTGACGGCCGAGACGTCGAGCCGGTCCTCGGCGAAACGCACCGGCACGTCGAAGCGGAATCCCGCGCGCACCGCAGCCCCCGCGGGCGGCGCGACGGCGAAGCGCAGCGTGCCTCCCTGCTCGAGCGACCAGGCGGTGCTAGCCGTGCCGCCGACGCTCACTACCAGGGTGCCAGCGCGCGCGCGCGTGATCGGCCGCACTTGCGGTTCGGGACCGCCATAGGTCTTGAGCAGCTGGAAATCGGCGCGCGCGCCATCGCCGATCCCGAGCTGCTGGTCGAGCATCGTCGGCGTGCCAGTCATTCCGTTGGAGCTGTTGTCGAAGGGGTCCATGATGCGGAACCCCCGCGCCGGACCGCGCCGCGCGCGAAAGAAAGCGATGAGCTCGGACAATTCTGCTTCGGATCGGATGCCCGGACCAACGTCGAAGTGCAGCCGGGCATCCGACCACAGCGAATTGCGCCTCTCGTGCCCGGACGTGGTGACCGCGATCGAAGTCGAGAACTCGGGCGCGACTGAGGCGCTTCGTCCCAGCGCGAAGGGGTAGAGGACGTCGTCGAAGGGATCCATGGCTTGCTCCGGAGGAGGGGCGAGGCGGGTGTAGCCGTCGCGATTGACCTGCGGCAGCGCCCAGACGTAGCGGCGGGCGATGCCGCGCATGGCGGCCTCGTCGATGCCGCGGTCGATGCGGTGCCAGAAGGTTTCAGCTTCGGCCGGGTCGAGCACAAAACCGGCAAGGTAGTCCTGATCTGCGAGTGGATAGCCAAGCCGAGCGTCGACAAAGGCATAGGCCGCTCGACGCGCTGCATCGGCTCCGGCGGTGAGCCAGTCGTAATCTTCGAGCTGCAACCGGTCGAACGCGGGCGCTGCCCAGGCGATCGGCAGGTTGGCGCGGTAAAGCTCGGGCATGGTCGGGTTCAGGACAGTCGGCGTGAAGGCGAGCAGCAGGACCTCGGCACCTTCGGGAGCGGCCGCGCGCACTGCCGCAGTAAGCGCCGCGGTCGACTGCGCCAGAAGCGCGCCGGCCGAGTCGAGCAACGCCTTGGCGGCCGTGTTCATCGGTGCGGTCAGATCGCCTATGACCGATGGGTTGCCGCCGAGCACTGCCTTTGCGGACTCGTCATAGAGGCAGATTTCGCCCACGGGCGTGACCCACCACCACGGCTCGCCGATCTGGAAGCGGACCGGCAGGGCAGCCTGAAGCATTAGCGCCACGACGCCGCTGGCTACATCGGCCAGCCAGTCCATCGCCGCCGCGTTGGCGGGCGATAGCAGGGTCGAAGGGGGCGCCCATCCGGTCAGCGCCGGGGCGCCGGACGCGGTTCGCTGCTTCCAGATGTCCGGGCAATAGGCGTCGAACAGCTCGTACGAGAGCGAGGCGATCACCTCGAGGCCTGCGGTCTTGGCGAGCGCAAAGAAACTGCGGTGCCACGCCGCCGCCGGAGCGCATAGCTCGCCGCCCTCCGCAGCCCTGAGCGACCCGGCAGGCTGCCGTACGAGCCGCATGAAGTGGCTCATTCCGACATAGTGGACGATATCCTCGCGGTAGCCGAGACCGATGATAACCCGCAGCAGCCGCGCCGGGGTCTGGTTGTAGGCGTCGTCATAGGCGGTCGCCATCCGCTCCCCGTGCGGGGGGACAAGCACGTCGCCGAGCTCGATCATCGCGCGCGATCCGTCGGCGCGGATCTCCGACATGGTCACCGACCCGTTGAACCGGGCAGCGAGCGGCGCGGTGCTGCCGGGCACGTGACCCGGCGCCACCAGCGAGACGAACATCCGGTCGATGTCGCTCGGATGAATTGGCTCGCCGGGCAGGCCATAACCGCTCTGGAGGCTCGAGAACGGTAGCGTTACATGCGCGTCGGTCGGCGAGCCCGTGGCATAGTTCCACAGGCGAATGTACCAAGTGCGCGGCGCTCCCGCGGCATCGCGCCCCTCGATCGTGAGCGTCGGGCCGTTGGGCTGGTCGAGCGCGATCACGCCTTCCGACTGCCAGCGGAAGCTGAGCACCGTGTGGGCGTAGTCTCGGTCGGTTCGGTACGCGAGCAGCGGATGATCGAGCGTGTCCGCGCTCTCCCAGATCAGCCCGACCAGATCGCCTGCATTGTGCATCTCGGCATCGACCCTCAGGCTGTCCGGCCCAGTGGTGACGACCGAGGCCATCGCGGGACGTGGAAAGTTGACCGTCCAGAAGCGCGGATCGAAGCGCTGCATGAACGTGCTTTCCTGCGAGCGGCGTTCGCGCGCGAGCCAGAATGCCATGGGATGTCCTTTGATCAGGCCTGTTGCAACGCGCGGCGCACCGCGCTTGCGATCTGGCGCGAGGAGCGCTGCATCGCCGTCGGCGCAGCCTGCCCGCGGGGCACCGCGACCTGAATCGCGACCCGCACCTCGCGCGGCGGTCCGGCCAGGCCCGTCTCCACGCGCCCTGCGGCGGTTGGCACGAAGACTTCGGGACCGCGCTCGCCGACCATATAGGCTTGGCCGGGGGCAACCGGGCCTCCCGTGGCGCGTCCCGGCAGGCCGAATAGCGCGCCGATCGAATGGCCGATGACGTTACCGAGGCCGCCGCTTCCGCCGCTGCCGCCTCCGCCGAACAACGCGGAAATACCTGATTGCAGCGAAAAGCCGGCGATTTCCGACAGCGCGTTGAACGCAACCCGCTTCAGATCGTCGAAGCCGAGGCTCCCGCGTCGCAGCGCGCCGAGCAAGCCGTTCTCTAGCACATTGCCCGCGCGCCCGAAGCCGTCGACGAGCGATGTGTCGAGCGAGCGGCGCATTTTCTCGACGTCGCCGGCAAAGCCATCGGTGCGGGCGCGCACGTCGATCACGAGCTCCTGGAATTTGTCAGTCATGGGCATCGCGCTCCATCATGCGGGCGATCGTGTCGCGGGACGGTGGGTAGGGAGTGGCAGGATCGTCGGGGGCGGCCAGCGCCATCGCCAGTTCGGCGGGGGTGGCGGCCCAGAACTCGGCAGGTCGCCAACCGAGGAAGCGCGCGGCGAGTGCACACCAGCGGGTCGCGGCATCGGCAAAGCAGGAGGGGCCGAAGGAGGCGGTCATGTCTCGCCCTGGAGCACCTGGGCGAGCACCGTGCGCACCGGCCCGATCGCTTCGACCAGCCCCATCGCAAGCACCGCCTGCCCGACCGCCACGCGCTCGGGTCGGCCTTGGGCGGGGAGGCAATGCCACAGCAGCGCGGTCATTTCAGTGAGGGTCAGGCCGCCCTGCGCCGCCCGTTCAACCAGTGCGAACAGCGAGCCGAGCTCGCTTTCTGCCAGCACCAGGTTCTCGAAGGTGGGTCGCAGCACACAGGTGATTCCGCCGACCACCAGCGCAGCCTCCCCGCGCAAGGGATTGGGGGCGGGGATCACGCCGCCACCACCGGGCCCGAACTCTCGAGCTGGAGTGTGTAGCTGCGCTCGCCGTTGAAGTCCCCGGCATAGTCGAGCCGCTGGACGAGGAACCGCCCGCGGAGCTTCGCGCCGTCCTCGAAGGACAGCTCATAGTCGTCGAGCGTCCCGTCGAGCGCGCGGGTGCGCACCGTGTTCTCAGCGGCGCTGCCGAGGAATATCCCCGCCGCGCTGACGGACACCGAGCGCGTGCCCGCGCCCGAAAGCAGATCGCGCCATCCACCGGACTGCTTGTGGGTGACGACCACCGTGTCGCCGTTGATCGACATCTGCGTGGTCCTGAGCCCTGCAATCGTCTGGTAAGCCGGGGGCGTCGCCCCGTCGGTGATCTTGAGCAAGAAGGCGGCGCCGGATTGTGCGGGCATGGGTGTACTCCGTCAGAGAGGGGCGAAGATGCGGAAGCGATATTCGAGCAGCGCGCCCCGCAGGTTGTCCGCACGGGCCTCGCTGCGCGAACGCAGGAAGCGGATCGAGGCAAGTTCGAAGCCTGAATGGAATGGCGGTAGGTCGAGCACGCGCCGCTCGATCGCGGTCAGGAACGAGGCATCGCCGGCGGTTGCATCGGTGTAGCTCTCGAGCTCGAGCGCGATCCGGATCTCGCGGCCAGGGCGGTCCTTGGTGCCCCAGTCGATCCCTGCGCTGGCGGCGATGCCGAGCCAGGGCGGCGTGACGCTTAGCGGAGCCTCCTCCTCGATCGCATTGATCGCGGCGAGGGCCGGATCGGCCCGGAGCCAAGCGATCAGCGCGGCGCGCAGGTCATTTTCCATCGCTGTTCTCCCCGAACATGTCGGGCCACAGGGCGCCTGCCGAGTGCCAGTCGTGGCGTGACAAAGGGCGCTGCTGCTGCGCTGCGCGGCTTGAATCGAATGCAGCGGCAATCTGCGCCGCCTGTTCGCATAAGCGCTGGACCAGGTCCTGCGTGCTCGCCGAGGCGCGGATCATCAGAGCCTCACCTCGCGCCATGGCCGCCACAACGCGGTGACGGTGGCTGGCGGGACCGCAGCCGATTTTCCCTCGCGCTCGCGGAAATGGTGCGCGGCGAGGCGGATGATCCCGTGTCGCAGCGGAGCAGGGAGGCTCGCCCATTCGGCGGCAATCCCCACGACCAGGCGCAGAGCCATGCCGCGCCCCTCGAAAGGTTGCAGCAGCCGGACGCAGGCGCTGCCGGGCGAAATCCGCCATTCGAGCGCATCGGAGAGCGTCGCGATGGTCTGGCGGCTGCCGTCACTGGCGATCAACGCCGCGCTGGTCAGGTCGCTGACCGGTCGCGAGACCAGTTCCTGCCACTCGCCGCTCAGCGCGACCACTTCCTCGACTGTCTGGCGCAGCGACGCCTTGCCGGTGAAGGCCTCGCAGATGGTAAGGCTGGTCTGGAGCAGCCCAGAAAGCATCTCGTCGTCGTTGGGCCGGGTGACGCCCAGCCACTGCTTGAGCTCCGCCAGCGCAGCATCGCCGGGCACCGGGGGCTGCACGATTGTCCGCTGCATCGCGGTTTCTCCATCTTGTGAATAGAAATGGCGCCCGCATCGCGCAGGTCAGGCAGGAGGAATGGCCTGAGGCGATGCGGGCGCAAGAGCCCGGCCGACGCGCGAAGGGGGCGCGCGCCAGCCGGGGAACGAAGTTGGGCGCGCCGGCCTCAGGCTTCGATTTTGAGCAGCTTGATCGCGTTCGAATCCAGCACCTTACCGCCGATACGCTTGGTCGCGTAGAAGTGGACGAAGGGTTTGTTGGTGAAGGGATCGCGCAGCACCCGGGTCGCGCTGCGTTCGGCGATCAGATAGCCGTTGCGGAAGTTGCCGAAGGCGATCGGGAAAGCGCCGCCCGCGACATCGGGCATGTCCTCGGCCTCGATCACGGGATAGCCGAGCAGCCGGTTGGGCTGTCCTTCAACAAGGCCCGGCTGCCACAAGAAAGCCCCGTCGGCGGTCTTGAGCTTGCGCACGCTTGCCAGCGTGGTCGCGTTCATGACGAACACCGCGCCCTGGCGATGGCCGGCTCGCATGGTATGGATCAGGTCAATGAGCTTGGTATCGAGTGTGGTGCCGAGCCCCGTGGCGCTGCCCGTGCCGATATATTGCACCGAACCGAAGGCGCGCGTCGCGTCGTCGGCGGTTGCCTTGGTTGTGTTGAGGAAGCCTTCCGGCTGGTTGGCACCGGTGCCCTTGACGAAGGCGGTGCCCTCGGCGCGGCCGAACTCGGTCGCGATCTCGTTGGCGAGCCAGGCCTCCAGATCGAAGCCGGCATCGTCGAGCATGGTCTGGCTTGCGGCCGGGTTCGCATAGAGATCACCTGTCGGCGGGGCGATCTCGGCGAACTGGGGCGTTGCAGTCTCGGCGCGCGCCGTGGTCTCGCTCACCCAGCCCGACGCGGCCCCAGTGGTCGTGACAAGCTTGCGGTAGCCGGCGCTTCCGGTCTGCACCACCTGGGCGATCGAACGGATCGGGCTGATCTTGTTGAGCCGTGAGGCGATCGCCACGTCGATCTGGCGCGGCACGGCAAAGCCGCCGTCGGCCGGATTGGCGCCATTGATCGACTTGACCTCGGTTTCGCGGCCGCGCCGCAGGTAGCCATCGACGAAGCTCTTCACCTCGGGCGCATCCTTGGCCGCACTTGCGCCGGCCATCGCCGGACGGACTGCAGCGCGGGCCACCCTGTCTAGCCGTGACTTCACTTCATCGACTTCGCTGCGCAAGCTGGCGATGTCGGCTTCAGCCTGGTCCTGCCGGGCGAGGATGTCGAAGCTCGCATCCATGGCGTCGGTGGCATCGGTGGCGGGAGTGGGGGTATTGTCCATGGGCAGTGGCCTTTCGGTTGAGGATTAGGGCTGGGGTTGGGCTAGGCGACGAAATGCACCCGTGCGCCGTGTTGGAGCGGATGGGTGACGAGACTGACCTCGAAGAGCTCGATCTCGAGCAGTTCGCGCCCCGCCGCGGACTGGCGCGCTTGGCGGGTGCGGAATCCGAAGCTGAGGCCGTTGACCTTGCCCTCGCTAAGCAGCTGGGCAGCGCGGCTGTCGGGACGGTCGATGCGCGCGATCACCCTGAGGCCGCGCGCATCCTCGCAGGCCTGCTCGATGAAGCCTATCGGTTGGTCCGGCCGGTGCTGCCAGTAGAGCGGCAGCGGGCTCTCGCGCGCGGCGAGCGTCCGGACAAAGGCGCCGCGACGGATCGTATCGTGTCCGGCATCGGGAACGTCGAACAGCGCGGCGTAGCCCGCAAAGCGGGTCGGCCGCGCGGTGGAGCGGACGGCGGCGCTCACCACAGTTTCCACGTGCCGTGCCGCACGGCGATCCCGACCAGGAGCATCGCGAGAAGGCCGCGGATGAACCATTCGACCAGCGCCTTCCAAGCGCTGGTCTTGGCGTCGCGCCAGGCTTGCAGCAGCTCGCGCAGTTCGCCGAGATCGCTCTGGGCGCTGGCGTCGCCGAGCCCGAGCCGATCAAGCGCGCGGTCGGTGGCGAGCGCGCTCGTTTCTTCGACGATCGCGCGCAGGGTGACGAGCTCCGCCCCCTCTCCGCGCGCTTGCGCCATCAGGCTGGCAAGTATCTCTTCGCTGCTCATTCGGCAGTCTCCTTGTGCTCCTCGGGCGGGAGGCCCAGCATCTGGCGCTTTTCGGCGCGGCTCAGGAACTCGGCGTCGGAGACCTGCGACCACAGGCGCTCGCGGTCCTCGGAGAGCGCCGTCACGCGGTCGAGATCGATCCCCAGCAGGCAGTCGGGGAACCACGGCGCCAGGCCCTCGCGCAGCGCTGCAAAGATCTTCTCGGCGTGCGGCAGCAGGGTCAGGCGCCACAGCGCGCGATTTGCCTCGCGGTAGTTGGCGTAGGTGCTGTCGCCCGGCAGGCCGAGCAGCATCGGCGGCACCCCGAAGGCGAGCGCGATATCCCGCGCCGCCGCACTCTTGAGTGTCGCGAAGTCCATGTCGGCGGGGGTAAGCGCCATGCTCTGCCATTTGAGCCCGCCGTCGAGCAGCATCGGGCGGCCGGCATTGGCCGCGCCAGAGAAGGCGATGTCCAGTTCGTGCTTCAGTCGTTCGAACTGTTCGTGCGCCAAGGTCGCGCCGTCATCGGTCTGGTAGACCAGCGCGCCCGAAGGCCGCGCCGCATTCTCGAGCAGGGCGCGGTTCCAATTGGTCGCGGCATTGTGGATCAGCACCGCCTGCCATGCCGCCTGTAGCGCGCTTGCGCCGCAGTGGTCATCGAGCGGATGCATCGCCCTGATCGCGATCACGCCGGGCCACCCGTTCTCGTCCTCGACCGGCAGCCGGGTGGTGTCGCCCCCCACGCTGTAGTCGTAGGCGCAGGGCCAGCCATTGTCATCGAGCACGACGCGCACCCGGTCGGGCCGCAGCGCGAACAGCTCGACCGGCACGCCGGCGGCGTCCTTCAGGATCTGGACGTAGCCATTGCCGTGCAGCAGCAGGTGCGCCGCCAGAGTCTCGACCAGTGATTGCCCCGCGCTGGTCGCGTTCACCAGCGCGGCAAGGCGCGGATCAGAGCAAGTCAGCGGCGCCTGCCCGACCCCCTCGGCCAGCAAACGCACCGAACGCTGGGCGATGGGGTTGGCGAGGAAGCCCTCGGCAATCCCCCGCGTATAGTCATAGCCGTGGGACGCAGGTCCGCACTCAAAGGTCGGCAGCCAGCCCTGCATCATGCCGGGCGCAAGCGGCACGCGGGTGCGCTCCCCGCCCTTGAAGGCGGAGCGGAAAATGTCGAGCAAGGCCATGGGAGATCCTCTGAACTGGAATGGCGGGAGCGGTCGGCGTTCATGGGGCGCCGGAGTGGTTGCCTCGCCCCAGCCCGTTGCCGGGGGTGTCGGGACGATCTTGAGGATGGCATGCAATGCCAGGTCGATCCCGCCGGCTAGGGCATCAGCACTTTCGGTTCGCTCCTGCGTCCCAGAAGCAGCTCGGTCATCGCCCAGACCAGCGCGTCGGCGCGGTCGGGACTGCGGCCGGGCCCGGCGTAGTTCCCGCCCACCAGCAGGCCGCACAGCTGATCCTCGAGCCGTGCGAACATCCCGGCGTGACGCACCCGGCCTGCGGCGTAGAGCGCGGCGACCGGCTCGGCGCGGGCGATCTTGCCGCGGCTGGCGTGCACCAGTTTGACCGGCAGCGCCTGATCCGCGGCGCGCAGCACGCTTTCGACCATCGCGCCGCCCTGGTTGGCCTCGGCCACCACCCGGTCGGCGTTCCATTCCCGCGCAGCTTCCGCGACCCGCCGCGCCCATTGCGCGGGCGCCGCGCCGCTGATCGTGCAATCCGCCAGCACCCGCGCGATCCCGTCGGGCCCAAGGCCGGCGACAATGATCCCGCACTCATCGCCCCCGGCGCTCGCCG
This sequence comes from Erythrobacteraceae bacterium, assembly GCA_027489095.1. Classification (GTDB taxonomy): domain Bacteria; phylum Pseudomonadota; class Alphaproteobacteria; order Sphingomonadales; family Sphingomonadaceae; genus Erythrobacter. The sequence goes on along the minus strand of JAIYAL010000142.1, from coordinate 33,066 downwards.
GCGGATCGACCGCCACCACCACCCGCACTGGTTCCGGCACTGCAGCCTGTTCGCGGGCCTCCTCGAGCAGCGAGCGAGTCCACAGCGCACCTTCGATATCCTCAAGCAGCTCGCCTTCGATTTCCTGCCGAGCGAGCTGCGTTCCGCCGAATTCGCTGGCGATCGCCTCGATGAAGCGATCAGCGAGGTGCCCGGCGTTGTCGGCGGTCGAGCCGCGGCTGATTACCACCTCGCACCCGGCGGCAGCTTGGGCGACGAGACGCTGCACCAGCGGCACCGCGCGCGGTGTGGTGGTGACCGTGATGCGCGGGTCGGTGCCAAGCCTCAGGCCGAGCAGCAGGTTTTCCCAGCAACGCGTCGCCCGCTCGTGCGACAGCGGCCACTTGCCGATCTCGTCGCACCAGGCGTGGCTATGCTGCGGACCGCGCAAGGTCTCCGGCTCGGACGCCGAGAACAGCTGCGCCTGCGCGCCGTTCGCGAAACGGATGCGGTGCAGTGAGGGCTCGAACTGCGGCTTGTGGCCGGGGCGGCAGATCGCGAGCAGCCCGCTCTCCCCCTCGACCATCACTGCGCGCGCCTCGGCGAGCGAGGAGGATACCAGCGCGATCCGCGCGTCGGGGTGGCTGTCTGCGATCATCCGCACCCATTCAGCGCCCGAGCGGGTCTTGCCGAAACCGCGCCCGGCCATGATCATCCAGATGCGCCAGTCGTGCGGCGGCGGGAGCTGTTCGGCCCGTGCGGAATAGTCCCAGAGGTACTCGAAGCCGTTCTTCTCGGTCTGGCTCATCTCCTTGCTGAGGAGAAGTCGCGCCCTGGCGCCTTCGGGCGTATCGTCGCTCATCAGCTCATCATAGGCCTGGCTCATGCCGCGCTCCCCTGCGCCGCCTTCTGCCGCGCCACGCGCCGCCGGATCTCCTCGATCCTGCGATCGATCGAGGCGCGCACTTCGTCGGCGCTGACGTCGCGGACGTGGCTTTGCCCGCGTCCCGCGCCATCGCGGTGGGCGGCGAGCAGGCGGATGGCGTTGGCGAAGTCGAACTTGTCGCCGTTCACAGTCTTGAGGTCGCCCTCGCGTAGGCGGCGGATAACCTCCAGCTCGAGGTTGAGGTATCCGTCAGTGATGGCGGCTTGCCAGGCGGTTGCGAAATCCGGCTCGGATCTGCGGGTCTCGTACGCACGGGCGAGGCTTACCTTGGCGGCCTGCGCAGCGGCGTTGACGTTGGAGGTGGTCGCGAGCGTTTCGAGGAACCGCTTGCGCCAGTGCCGGCTGGGGACCTGATTGAGGGGCTTGCTGCCGGCTTCGGCAGGCGCGCTTCGGGACATGACCACCACTCCCTGCGACCGACGGCAAAAAGGCGGCACCCCGACCGGGGCACCGCCTTGTGGCGACTCGCATTTTCTCGACTATGCCTCTTTCTAACCAAAGAGCGTGACGATGTCAAGATAAAATAACCGAATTGGTTATTAATGGGGCCAAGTGATCGCGTCTCCGGGCTGCGCGAATGCGCGCCGTGAACGGGGTTGTGACGATCAATTGAACGAATGAAGGAAAAGGCAGGCCCGCCGCGACGGATCAGATAATCGCGATGGCCTTGCCCGCCCGCTCGAACATGCCGAGGATGGTCTGCACCTGCTCAGCGGTGTGCTCCGCGCACAGCGAGCAGCGCAGCAGGGTCATGCCCGCCGGGGTCGCCGGGGGGCGCGCGAGGTTGACGTAGAGGCCTTCCTTGAGGAGCGCCTCCCACATCATCGCACCGCGCTCCAGATCGGGCATGATCACCGCGATGATCGCGCTCTGCGGGGTTTCGGTGCCGAGCTTGAAGCCGAGATCGCGCAGGCCCTTGTGGAGCGTGCGGCTGTTCTCCCACAGATGCGCGCGCTTGTTCCCGCCATGCATCAGCTTGCGGATCGAGGTGGCCGAGCTCGCCATCACCGCGGGCGGCAGCGCGGCGGTGAAGACGTAAGGCCGGCACACGAGGCGCATCACTTCGAACTTCGGGTGGTTGGAGACGCAGAAACCGCCGACCGTGCCGACGCTCTTGGAGAAGGTGCCGATGATGAAATCGACATCATCCATCACGCCCTGTTCCTCGGCGACGCCGCGGCCGTGCTCGCCGATAAAGCCCATCGAATGCGCCTCGTCGACCAGCACCATCGCGCCGTTTTCCTTGGAAACGCGCACCATTTCCTTGAGCGGGGCGACGTCGCCCATCATCGAGTACACGCCCTCGAGCACGACCAGCTTGCCCGCGCCTTCCGGGATGCGCTTGAGACGCTTTTCCAATGCCTCGACGTCGTTGTGCTTGAACGGCACGACCTCGGCGTTGCCCATCGCACAGCCATCCCAGATCGAGGCGTGGCTGTCGATGTCGAGGATGATGTAATCGCCCTTGCCCGCCAGCGTCGAGATGATCCCGAGATTGGCCTGGTAGCCGGTCGAAAAGACCATCGCGTGGTCCATCCCGTAGAATTCACGCAGCGCCGTTTCGACATCGCGGTGGTCGCGGAAGGTGCCATTGAGCACGCGGCTGCCGGTGGTGCCGGCGCCGAACTCCTCCATCGCCCGCTTGCCCGCCTCGATCACGTCAGGATCGAAGGTCATGCCCATGTAGTTGTAGGTGCCCAGCAGGATCGTGTCACGCCCGTTGCAGATTGCGCGGGTGGGTGAGAGCACTTGGTCCATCACAAGGTTGAACGGATCTTCCACCCCGGCAGCGAGCAGTGCCTCGCGGGTCTGGATGATCGGATCGAACTTCGACAGCAGGTCGACAGTATGGGCGGGAGCGAGCGTTTCAGTCATAACGGAGGCCCTTATCAGCTATCCTGCAGCTTGTGGACTGCCGCGACGAGCTGGCCCCAGTTTTCGATCTCGGCCTGCTGGTTCATCGAGATGATCACATCGAACTCGTCTTCGATCTCTGCGACAAAATCCATCACAGTGAGGCTGTCGAATTCGAGATCGCCCGCGAAGGTGGTCGCGTCCTCTATGGCGACACCCTTCTTGTTGAAGGGCTCGACGAGGGTGCGGATACGATCATCGACGTCTGCGGGGGTCATGGCGCGGTGCTTTCTTGGGATCGGTGGTCGGACGGGCCTTAGCCGGGTACTACGTTTGCAAAGCGGCGGATGATGCAGCTTGTCAAGCTTTCGCCGCCGCGCGGGGCCCAGTCCGCGCCGCTCACACCAGCGCGTTCACCGCGCTCATGAATGGTCCGATCGACACCGGCTTCGACAGATACCCCTCCGCCCCCGCCGCACGGATGCGTTCTTCATCGCCTTTCGCCGCGAAGGCGGTCACGGCGAGCACGGGGATCCCGGCGAGCCTGCGGTCGCGCTTGGCAGCTTCGATCAGATCGACGCCCGAGATGCCGCCCAGCTGGATGTCCATGATGATCAGATCGGGCGCAACGTCGCGCGCGGTTTGCAGCACCAGATTGCCATCGGCCACCGGCTCAACCTCGAAACCGTTCGCGCGCAAGACGTCACAGAACAATTTCCTGTTGAGGTCATTGTCCTCGACAACCATGATCCGCTTTGTCACTGCTCGCCCCGCATTCGCCCGCCTTACGATTAACCTTGCCCGAAGGACAGGACAATCCCGCTTCACCCCCCATCCGAGCCCGCAAATCCGCAGGTACTCGCGCTGGCGGCGCTCGGCTGGGTGCTGGAAAGCGAAGACCGGGCGGGGCGCTACCTTGAACTCACTGGCCTCGATGCCGATTCTCTGCGCAGCGGCCTCGGTGATCCCATGATCCTCGCATCGGCGCTCGAATTCCTCGCCAATCACGAACCAGACCTGATCCGCGCCGCTGAGGCGCTCGCCGTCACCCCGGAGGAACTGGTCGCCGCCAAGGACGCCTTGTTGTCATGACCCGCCCCCTGATCATCTCGGACTGCGACGAAGTGCTGTTGCACATGGTTGCGCCCTTCAAGGACTGGCTGGCGGCAAGCCAGGGCGTCGCCTTCAACCTCGAAGGCCACAACTTCGCCGAAGCGCTGCGCTGGCAGGCCAGCGGCGAACTGCTCGCCCCGCCCGATATCTGGAAGATGCTTGGACGCTTTTTCGACACCGAGATGGATTCGCAGAAACCGATTGCCGGCGCGGTGGAGGGGATCAACACCCTCGCCGAAAAGGCCGATGTCGTGATCCTGACGAACCTCGTCGACGAACGCCGCGAAAAGCGCGCCCAGCAGCTCGCCGCGGTCGGCATCAACGCCCGCGTGTTCACCAATCAGGGCCCCAAAGGCCCGGCGCTGAAGGCGATCATCGACGAATATGCGCCCACCCGCGCCGTGTTCATCGACGATCTCGCCCAGCACCATGCCTCGGTCGCCGAGATCACACCGGACGTGACGCGTCTGCACCTGTGCGGCGAACCGATGATCGCCCACGCGATTGATTGCGCCCACAAGGCAGGCCACGCCGAAGCCCGGATTGATCGCTGGGACGAGGCCCTGCCGTGGCTGCTCGAACGACTGGAGAATTGAACATGACTGTCGCTGCAAAACTCGCCGAACTCGGCATCACCCTGCCCAAGGCCGCTGCGCCGGTGGCGAGCTATGTACCGGTGGTGGTGCATGGTGGCTTTGCCCATGTCTCCGGCCAGCTGCCCTTCGTCGAGGGCGCGGTGGTCAAGGGCCGGTTGGGTGACGACGTGAGCGTCGAAGCCGGACAGGCTGCCGCGCGCGCCTGCGCGTTGATGATCGTCGCCCAGTTGGAAGCGGCTGGGCTGCTCGAGCGGGTCGAACGCATCGTCAAGCTTGGCGCCTTCATCAACTGCACCGCAGATTTCACCGACCAGCCCGAAGTCGCCAATGGCGCCTCTGACCTGATGGAGCAGGTGTTCGGCGATGCCGGCAAGCACGCGCGCGCTGCGGTCGGCGTGCCCGCTCTGCCGCGCGGCGCGGCGGTCGAGGTCGATGCGGTGGTCGCGCTCAAGGCATGACGCCGCGCCCGATTCCCGACTGGCTGACCGGCTGGGAATATGCCCACCGCGGGCTCCACAAGGAGGGCGTGCCGGAGAACTCGCTGGCGGCAGCCGAAGGCGCCATTGCGCGCGAAATGGGGATCGAGTGCGACATTCAACGCAGTCGCGACGATCACCCGATCGTGTTCCACGACTGGGAACTCGAACGCCTTACCGGCGAGACAGGGCAAACCGCAGACCGGGCCGCCGGCGAACTCGAAGCGTTGCGCCTGCTCGGAACCGATCAGCGTCCGGTCAGGCTCGCGACCTTCCTTGAGATGGTGGCGGGCCGGGTGCCGCTGCTGATCGAGATCAAGTCCTTGCCGGGCTATGACGTCGAATGGACGTGCGCCTCTGTCGCATGGCTGCTCGATACCTATGCGGGTGCCGTTGCGGTGATGAGTTTTGATCCCCGTGTACCGATTTGGTTCACAGAGAACGCTCCTGCGGTCTTGCGTGGATTGGTCGGCACGGATTCCTTCGAGAACGGCTTCGAAGGCGTGTGGCGCGATCCCGCCGCGCTCGCCGAGGCGCAGCCCGATTTCCTCGCCATCGACGTGCGCGACCTCACGCGCCCCGAAGCGGCGGCATGGCGTGCGCAGGGCCGTCCACTGCTGACATGGACCGTCCGATCGCCCGAAACCCGCGCGGCGGGCCTTGCCCATGCCGATGCGCTGATTGCCGAAGGGGCAGGGCTGGCGTGAGCGCCCAGGACGAACAGGGGCGCGAACTCACCGTCCGGATCGCCTCCTCGGTTGGCAGCTTTGACCGCGATGAGTGGAACGCGCTTGGCGGGAATGACAATCCCTTCGTCTCTCACGAATTCCTGACCGCGATGGAGGAATCCGGGAGCGTGGGCCCCGGCACCGGATGGGAGCCTGCACCCATCGCCATCACGGACGAGGCCGGAGCGCTGCTCGCCGCGATGCCGTCTTATGCCAAGGGTCATTCGCAGGGCGAATATGTCTTTGACCATGCGTGGGCGGATGCCTGGCACCGCGCGGGCGGGCGCTATTATCCCAAGCTCCAGATCGCCGCGCCCTTCACCCCGGCGACAGGCCCGCGCCTGCTGCTGTCCGACCCGAGCCACGCGCCGCATCTGCTGAAAGGCGCCGAGGCCGTGTGCCTGCAGAACAAGATGTCGAGCGCCCACGCCACCTTCATCGAGCCTGCGCAATTGCCGCTGTTCGAAGCTGGCGGCTGGATGCCGCGCTCGGACATCCAGTTCCATTGGTTCAACCGCGATTATGCGAGCTTCGAGGATTTCCTCGCGGCGCTTTCATCGAGGAAGCGCAAGGACCTGCGCAAAGAGCGCGCAGCGGCCACCGGCGGCCTCACCATCCGGCACCTTACCGGCAGCGAAATCCGTGAGGAGCACTGGGACGCCTTCTGGGTGTTCTACCAGGACACGGGGCAGCGCAAATGGGGGAGCCCCTATCTCACCCGCGAGGCCTTCAGCCTGCTGGGCAAGCGGATGGGGACACGGATCGTGCTGATCCTCGCCTATGACGGCGATGAGGCGATTGCGGGGGCGCTCAATTTCGTGGGCAAGGACGCGCTCTACGGGCGCTACTGGGGCTGCACGCGCGAGGTGCGCTTCCTGCATTTCGAGCTGTGCTATTATCAGGCGATCGACATCGCGATCGCGCGGGGCCTGTCACGGGTTGAGGCGGGCGCGCAGGGCGGACACAAGCTGGCCCGCGGTTACGAGCCGGTGCAGACGTGGTCGGCGCACTGGATCGCCGATCCGGGCTTCCGCTCGGCGGTCGGCGATTTCCTCGAACGCGAACGGGCGGGGGTGGCGAGCGACCAGCTCTACCTCGGCTCGCGCACGCCGTTCAGGAAGGAAAGCTGAACCGTTTGGCGTTCAGGCCGCGCGCAACCGGCCCTCGGCAAGCCACTGACGGGCGCGGCGCTGGGCTTCAGCGATTTCGCGGGCGGTCATTTCCTCGGAGATGTCGGCGCGGCAGTTGGCAGCATCCTCATGGCCGCGCGCGGCGGCGAGGTTGAACCACTTGTGCGCTTCGATCAGATCGCACGGCGCGCCGCTGCTACCCGTCGAAAAGGCCACGCCCAGGTCGAAGCAGGCTGCTGCTTGACCCCGGCTAGCCTCCGTTAGCCATGCCCCAAGCGGGCTCTCGGCCGATGTTTCGCGTGAAACATTGTCCTGTTTCGCAGCGATCGCGATGATGGTCATGATGTAGTCCCCTCACTCACCCGGTCACCCACCAGGCGACCTTCCGTGATCGGAGAAGTGCGGCATTTATGGTCAAGAATTGGTTAACGCCGTTCCGGCTGCCGCAGCGGGGATCGTTTGCCCCCAAGGCTTTGCCAAACCCGCTTGTGCGCCTCTGGGGCAGTGCCTATAGGCGGCGCATTGCTTCAGCTTGCTGGGACCAAGTGAGCCAATGAAAATATTCAGGTGTCAGGACGCGATGGTCTTCCCAGCGGCTCATGGGATGAGAGAGCTTGATGCCAACCACCGCGTCTGACGACATTGATATCCTTGAAAAAGCCAAACGGCTCCTCGCTCCGGAATATGTGCCGAGCGAGGACGAGGAGTACATGAACGAGCGCCAGCAGGCCTATTTCCGGATGCTGCTGCTTGAATGGAAGCGCTCGATCCATTCCGCCGCCGGGCAGACGCTGCAATCGCTGCAAGACGGTCCGATCCGCGAAGCCGACCTCACCGACCGCGCCTCGAGCGAGACCGACTGGGGTATCGAACTGCGCACCCGCGACCGTCAGCGAAAGCTGGTTTCCAAGATCGATGCGGCGCTGCGCCGGATCGATTCGGGCGAATACGGCTATTGCGAGGTCACCGGCGACCCGATCGGCCTCAGGCGACTGATCGCGCGGCCGGTCGCCACCATGACGGTCGAGGCGCAAGAAGCCCACGAACGCCGTGAGAAGGTCTCGCGTGACGACTGAGCCGTGCGGCTCGCGTGGCGAACCGTGCCGCGGTGGGACAGTTTGCAACGATTCAGGCCTCCCGGACGACCGCTTTACCGCCTGTTTACCGCGAGGCGGCATCTAGTGTCGCACACGCAGGCGCTCGCCTGGAGTGATTGGGGCAAACCGCTTTAGACTTCGGCCAAGGAGGCAAACGACGCATGACGGGGGTTGAAACACGCAGCGTCGCACGCGACAGCCTGTTTCTGCTGGCTGATATCCGCGTCGAGCACGGCGCGGACGTCTACCGCGTCAAGGTTCGTAACCTCTCGGACGGTGGGATGATGGGAGAAGGCCAGCTGCGCGTCCAGCGTGGTCATCGCGTCTCCGTCGAATTGCGTAACATCGGGAGCATCGGCGGTTCGGTGGCCTGGGTGCAGGACAACCGCTTCGGCGTGGCCTTCGACGAGGAAATCGATTCGCAGAAGGCGCGCCGCCCGCTTCAGGCGACTGAAGATCCGGCTGCAATCGCCAGTGAGCCCTCACGTGCCCACCGCGCCCCGCCGCCACCGCAGTGGACCCAGCTGCGCAAAATCTAACCGGCTCCCCGGAACAAAACGTTTTGGCGGTGCGCGGCACGCTGACCGCCGCCTCCTGACCTGCTACGGCTTTACGCCGATGCGATTCTGGTTGCCCTTGTTCGCCCTGCTGGCGCTGTCGTCCTGCGGCTCCTCGGACGCGGGCGGACCGGTTGAGGTTGCGGTGATCGGTGCACCGGATAGCCTCTTCCAGCAGAGCGTGCGCCTCGCGCCTCCGGCGCAACACATCCGCGCCGCCACCCGCGAAGGGCTCGTCACGCTCGACCAGGCGGGGCAGGTTGTGCCGGCCATCGCTGAACGCTGGATCGTCACTGACGACGGGCTTAGCTACATCTTCCGCCTGCGCGACAGCACTTGGCCGGGAGGCGACGAGATCACCGCCCCAGACGTGCGTCAGCAGCTGCGCGACGTGATCGCGCGGGTGCGCGGCACCTCGCTCGGGCTCGATCTCGCCGTCGTGCGCGATATTCGCGCAATGACTGGACGGGTAGTCGAAGTGCGCCTTTCAGCGCCCATGCCCGATCTGCTGCGCCTGCTCGCCCAGCCAGAACTCGGCTTTGTTAGAAGCGGTCGCGGCGCCGGTCCGATGGCAATGTCTCGCGGTAAGGGTAAGGACATTGGTCTAGCCCGCCTCTTGGCGCTTCCGCCGGAAGCCCGTGGTATGCCCGCACGCGAGGATTGGGAGGAGCTTGCCCGCCCGGTCTTGGCGCGCGCACTCCCGGCCGATAGCGCAGTCGCTGCCTTCACGCGCGGCGACGTCGATCTGGTACTTGGCGGCAGCATCGTCGATTTCCCCCAGGCCGAGGCAGGGCCGTTGTCACGCGGGACGATCCAGGTGGATCCGGCCGTCGGGCTGCTCGGGCTTGTGGTCCGGCGCGAAACGGGACTGCTTGCCGATGCCGCACGCCGTGAGGCGCTGTCGATGGCGATCGACCGGACCGCGCTTATCCAGAGCTTCGGCATAAGCGGCTGGCGGGAGAGCAGCTGGATTGTACCCCCCGACGCCTATCCCGCTCCACCCTACAGGGCCGACCGATGGAATGGCGCCTCGCTTGGCGCCCGTCGCGAGGTTGCAGCCGCGCGGATCCGGGCCTGGGCTGGACCTGGGCGAGATGCGGTGTTGCGCGTCGCCCTGCCGAAGGGGCCGGGGAGCGACCTGCTGCTGAGACGTCTGGCCGATGACTGGGGCGCAATCGGCATAGGTGTGAGACGGACTATGCCTGGTGAGTCCGCCGATCTTGAATTACGCGACACGCTTGCTCGCTACGGATCACCCCTCTGGTACCTCAACCAGTTCAATTGCAACCTCGGACAGGGCCTGTGCGCGCCGCGGGCCGACACGCTGGTGCGCCAGTGGCTGACCGCGCGCGGTCCATCGGAGCGCGAGCGGCTGCTCGTCGAAGCCCATGCCGCGCTCGTCGAGCGCGAGGTCTACATCCCGCTCGGCGCGCCGGTGCGCTGGTCGCTGGTGCGCGGATCGATCCGCAACTATCTCCCCAACGCCTGGGGTTCCCACCCCTTGTTCCCGCTCTCGCAGCCCACCACATGAAGCTGATGAACTCGACCAACCCCCGCCGCGCCCGGCCCATGCGCTTCGACCTTCCGACCGGCACCGACGCCGCTTCGGTACGTGCGCGGGTTGTGGCGCTGGAGAAGCTTCTGGAGCGCAGCCTTGTCATCCCCGGCATCAACTTGCCGCTCGGGCTCGACGCGCTGCTCGGTCTTGTCCCGGTACTCGGAGATGTCCTGGGGGCTGCAATGGGCACCTACATCGTCTGGGAGGCCCGCAATCTCGGCATGCCGAAGTGGAAGCTAGCGCGGATGGGCGCCAACGTGCTGTTCGATACCGCGATCGGGGCGATCCCGCTGATCGGCGATGCCGCCGACCTCGTGTTCCGGTCGAATTCAAAGAACCTGAAAATTCTGCTTCGGCACCTCGACAAGCATCATCCTGAGACCCTGGTGATCGAGGGATAGTTTCCCTGATGCACCCCGCGAGCTAGGAGCGGCCGGATGCACGGACACCAACCATGCCGGCCATCTCGATTCTGCCCCCCTTCTTTGCCGAACTGCTGATCCTCAGGACCGCGATATGACCCCCGAAAGCCGCGCCGCCGAATTCGACGCCGCCGATCCGCTGTCCCGTTACCGTGAGCGGTTCAACCTTCCGGAAGGGGTGATTTACCTCGACGGCAATTCGCTGGGAGCACTGCCCAAGGCCACCCCTGCGGCGGTGCAAAGGGTGGTCGAACACGAGTGGGGCGAGGGCCTGATCCGCTCCTGGAACAGTGCAGGCTGGTTCGAAGCGTCGGGCCGGGTGGGGGCCAAGATCGCCCCGCTGATCGGTGCCGCCCCGCACGAGGTCATCGCCTGCGATTCGACGAGCATCAACCTCTTCAAGCTGATCGCCGCCGCACTTCAGATGCGCCCCGGTCGCACAGTGGTACTGTCGGAACCTGGCAACTTCCCAACCGATCTCTACATGATCGCGGGCCTCGAGGTGCAGGGCCTTGCAGAGCGTCGGCTGGTTGAGAGTGAGCGGCTCGAGGAGGCGCTTGACGAGGGTGTGGCGCTGTTGCTGCTCACCCACGTCCACTACAAAACCGGCGCTATGCACGACATGGCGGCGCTCACCCGCGCGGCGCACGAGGCGGGGGCGCTGGTGTTGTGGGACCTTTCGCACACGGTCGGGGCCCTTCCTGTCGACCTGAACCGCGCGGAAGCTGATTTCGCGGTCGGCTGCGGCTACAAGTACCTGTGCGGCGGGCCGGGCGCGCCGGCTTTCGCCTATGTCGCCGAGCGGCATCACGCCGGGCTCGCGCAGCCGCTCACCGGCTGGTTCGGCCATGCCGCGCCCTTCGCCTTTTCCGACGACTACGCGGGCGCGCCGGGCATCGAGCGGCTGCTGTGCGGCACCGCGCCAGTGCTCGGACTGGCGGCGCTCGAGGTGGGGGTCGAACTGATCGCCGAGATCGGCGTCGAGCGGCTCTTCGGCAAGTCGCAGGCTCTCTCAGAATTCTTCCTCGAATGTCTGATGGCACATGACGTAAAACTTGAGCTGGTCAGCCCGCCGCGCAGCGACGACCGCGGCAGCCAGCTCTCCTTCCGCCATGCCAACGCCTATGAGATCTGCCAGGCGCTGATCGCGCGCGGTGTGATCGGCGACTTCCGCGATCCCGACGTGCTGCGGCTGGGCTTCGCGCCCGCCTACCTGAGCTTCGCTGACATGGCCGTCGCCGCGCGTCACTTGGCTGAAGTTTTGACGAGCGGGGAATGGCAGCGCCCAGAGTTCAGCCTGCGCGCCGCCGTCACCTGATCGCCGCCGCCTGTCAGTCCATTACGCAACGCGCGTTGGTCGATTGCAGTGCCGCACGCGCATTGCGCAGCGAGGAGACATCGAACACCGCGCGTCGCATGGTGCGGCCCTTGGCGTCGCGACCGATCGCGACGAGTTCCTTGCCCGCCAGCAGCTTTGCACCGAGCCCCTGCGGGCCGCCATCATCCCTGAGTTTGATGTCGATGTTCAAGAATCTGCCTTGGCTGACTTGGTCATGCCGGATGACAAACGGCACTCCGAGCGGCTTACCGTCGAGCAGCAGCTCGGCACTATTCGCCTTGGTGGTGAAACCGCTGCCGGTCGCCTCGTCCAGCTCGATTACGGTATCGTAGACCAAGCTGTCGAAGCTGGCGCCGTCAATGGCGACTTTCATCGAGGTATAGAAGGCCTCGCCGCCAGCCTTCTCGAAGTCCTGCTCCCACACAACCTCGTTTCGCCCGCCCCAGCCTTGGCGGATTTCCAGCTCTGGGACTTTTGCGTAGAGGCAGGTCATCGAGGCCTTCCACTCGGGATCGCGCACCTGCTTCCAGCGCGCCGCGCCGGGGGGCAGGCCGGCGTTGGCTGCGCTGAAGGCGTTGCAGGCGAGCTGGAGGGCGAAAGCGGTCTCGGCCAGATTGCCCAGGTTCACAATCGGGAAATCGACCGCTTCGGTGGCGGTGGCAATGGCAAAGGTCTTATTGTCGCCGCTTTCCGCATAGTCGATATACAGCACCTTGCTCCAATCGATGTCCGCGCTGGCCTGCGCGGCCGGTACCTTCTGCCCATTGTAGGTAAAGGCATTGCGCGAGACATCGACCCGCGATGTGCAGCGCCCCGTAGTGGTGAGCCCTACCATCACCTCGGCACCGGGTATCCGAACGGCGGACTGGTCGAAGGTGGGCGCGGGAGCGGCTTCCAGCCTGGTCTTGAAGGCGCGTTGCAAGGCCAGAGGATCAACCCCCGTTCCCGTCTGCGCCGCTGCAGCGCCCGCAACGAGCGCAAGCGCGCCCGCCACAAGAATCTTGCCCATTATCCCCCCTCCAGTTGCCGTCGCAGCAGGCTTAGCCAACCGTGCGTTCGGCCCTGTCCTTTTCGTTGGTGCCCTTGATCATCGCGCGCATTTGATCCCATTCCGCATCGCCCAGCGCGTGGAGCATCGGGTAGAAGGTGCCGCCGGTCGCCTGGAAGCCCGCGCCGTCGATGGCGATGGTCTGGCCGTTCACGTACTCCGCGCCCGAACCCATCAGGAACACCGCCAGGTTGGCAAGCTCGTGCATTTCGCCCGCCCGGCCTAGCGGGTTCATCGAATTGTTCGAGTTCCCGCCCGAGCCGCCCGGATTGAGCCGTGCGCTCATGCCCTTGGTGGGAAAGAGGCCGGGGGCGATGGCATTGAAGCGCAGGCCATAGCGGCCCCATTCGGTCGCAAGGCTCTGGGTCATGGCGTTGATCGCGGTCTTGCTCATGGCGGAAGGCACCACGAAGGCGCTGCCCGACCATACCCAGGTGGTGAGGATCGACAGGAAGCTCGCCTTCTTCTTCTCCGCAATCAGGCGCTTGCCAATGTCGAGCGTGACGTAGAACGTGCCGCGCATGACGATATCGGCGATCGCGTTAAAGCCATTGACCGAGATGTCTTCGGTGCGGCTGATGAAGTTCCCGGCGGCGTTGTTGACTACGCCGGTGAGCGCGCCGCCATCGGCCCAGATCGCGTCGACCATTGCGTGGATCGCGTCCGCATCGCGGATGTCGCAGGCCATGCCCACTATTCTCCCGCCGTGGAGCTTTGTCAGTTCCTCGGCCGTCTCGTCGAGCTTGTTCTGGCGCCGTCCGCAGATGTAGACAGTCGCGCCGAGCTTCAGGAACGCTTCGGCCATCTCGCGCCCGAGCCCCGTTCCGCCGCCCGTCACGAGAATGCGCTCTCCTGCCATCAGGCCTTCGCGGAACATCAGCTTCGATACGTCCATGTCAGTTCCCTTGTGTGTCTCGTCATTGCGAGCCGCAGCATGCGGCGCGGCAATCCATAGACCACCCGCTTGATGATGAGAATCGGGCCATGGATCGCTTCGTCGTTTCACTCCTCACGATGACGAGGAGTCGAGGCTGTCAAAGCCCCAGTACGGTCTTGGCGATGATGTTCTTCTGCACCTCGTCCGATCCGCCGAAGATCGTCGAGGCGCGGTTGTTGAGGTATTTGCCCATCGCGGTCTGGGCAAATTCGCTGCCAACCGGCTCGGGTGCTTCGTTTCCATAGAGTGGGCGTTCAAGCGGCAATTGCAGCGCGTCCGGGCCGAGCAGCTCCAGTCGCAGCACATCGACTTGCTGGCCGATGTTGGAGCCGAGCAGCTTGACCAGCGAGGTCTGCGGTCCTGGCGCGCGGCCCTTGGCGAGTTCGGCGAGGATGCGCAGTTCGGTCACCTCCAGCGCCTCGGCCTCCAGCCGCACGCGGGCGAGCCGGTCGCGGAAGCGCGGGTCATGGACGATCGCGCCATTGACGCCCGAAGGCTGGCTCTGCGCGAGCGCTTCGAGCCGCCCGATCGATTGCAAAAGGCGCGGAGCATAGCACGAACCACCGCGCTCGTTCTCGAGCAGGAACTTGGCGATGGTCCACCCGGCGCCCTCGGCGCCGATGCGGTTTTCGGCCGGCGTGCGGGCATCGGTGAAGAACACCGCGTTGACCTCATGGTCGCCCGACATCGAGTAGATCGGGGTCACTTCGATGCCCGGCTGGTCCATCGGTACCAACAGGAAGCTGATCCCGGCCTGCTTCTTCACCGTCGCATCGGTGCGGACGAGCGCGAAGATCCAATTGGCGTGGTGGGCGTGGGTGGTCCAGATTTTGGAGCCGTTGATGACGTACTCGTCCCCGTCCAGCCTTGCGGCGGTCTTGAGGCTCGCAAGGTCGGAGCCCGAGCCGGGTTCGGAATAGCCCTGGCACCAGTAGTCGTCGCCAGACAGGATACCCGGCAGGAAGCGCGCCTTCTGCTCTGGCGTGCCGAACTCGCAGATCACTGGGCCAACGAGGCGCAGGCCGAGGATCGCGAGCGAGGGCGCACCGGCGAGCGCGCATTCTTTCTCGAAGATAAACTTCTGGGTCGGTGTCCAGCCTGTGCCGCCGTCAGCCTTGGGCCAGTGCGGCGCGACCCAGCCCTGGCGGTAGAGGATACGGTGCCATTCCATCCCGATGTCCGGTTCGACGAACACGCCCGGTGTGCGGCGCGCACCGTCGCGCAACCGCTCGGGCAAATTGTCCTTGAGGAAGGCGCGCACTTCTTCGCGGAAGGCCAGATCCTCGGGGGAGAAGTCCATGTCCATTGCAGTCAGTTCCAGTTTCGATCCCGCAGTTACGGCCTTCTGCCCCTGCCAGTTTCAGTCCCCGTCTCTCATGGCCCAGCGGATCGTGCGCCGCAGGAGGTCATAATAGACGTCGTAGTTCCAGGCGCACATTTCCTTGTGCGGGTAGAAATCGGCCATGCCCGGCAGATCATAATGCCCGCGGCAATGGCCCAGAGCGTTGTATACGATCTGCCCCGCGCCGATATCCCTCGTATAAACGATAGGCACGCTGGTCTTGTCCCAATGCGCGTCGACGAAGCCGGTTGCCTCGCCCTCGAAGGTGGTCTGCATCAGGGTTTCGATCGGCGCTGTGGTCTTGGAGAGGTAAAGCTCGTCGACCACCTCGAAATCCTCGATCCCGCGAGTCAGCTCGTGGTCCTTGTTGACCACCTCGACCGGAAATTTGCCGATCGGCGGGTGCGCCTTGAATTGGGTGCCGAGCATTTCCATCATGTCAGGTCGGGTATCGGGTGCGTCCACGAGACCCTCGGCGGTGAACACGAGGATCGAGTTGGTGCCATGGAGCGCCATCCACTTTCCGCCCTTCTCCATCCATGCCTTCACCTGCGCGGCCTGCTCCTCGGTCGGCATCAGGTCGCAGGTATAGGTAATGAGGAAGCGGCACTGGTCGAGCCGCTCCAGGCCCGAATAATCCGCCGCCACGGTGGTGCGGATATGCGGATGTTCGGCCAGCAGCTTGAGGATTTCGAGCCGGGGGACGTCGATATCGTGATACTTGCCGGCAGCGATGAAGTGCGCGTCGATGCGGGTTGCGGGTTGCTCTGCCATAATGTCTTAGCTCCTGATCGACCCGCCGCCGTCAACCGTCAGATCGCAGCCGGTGGTGAAGCTGGCCTCGTCACTGGCGAGGAACACCACCGCGCGGGCGACCTCCTCGGGCTCGCCGATGCGGTTCATCGGGTGGGTGGCGGCGAAATTGGTCTCGATATTCTCGGGCGTGTCGGCACCGGAGAACTTGTAGCGGTTGTACATCGGCGTGCGGATCGCGCCGGGGTGCACCATGTTGACGCGGATCGGCAGGCCGCGCTCGGCAAGGTAAAGCGCGACCGATTGCGTCAGGCCCCGGAGCCCGGTCTTCGAGGCGGAGTAGGCCGCCACGAAACTCGCCGGGCGCAGCGCGATCATCGAGCCGATGTTGACGATGGCGCAAGGCTCGCCGCTCGCTTCCATCGCCGGGATCGCGGCGCGCATGCCGTAGAAGGGGCCGTGGAGGTTGATATCGATGGTGCGCTCCCACACGTCGAGCGCGCCTTCGGGGACGTTGCCCGGCTCGGAGATGCCGGCAATGTTGCAAAGCACGGTGAGCTTGCCGAACTTCGCGCGCGTCGCGGCGACTGCGGTTTCCCACTGTGCGAGGTCGCGAACGTCGAGTTCGCAGGCGGCCGCGCGCTCACCCAGTTCGGCGGCGAGGCCTTGTGCCTTCTCCAGTTGCACATCGCCGAGCATCACGCTGCCGCCTTCGGCCACGATCAACCGAGCAACCGCCTCGCCGATCCCTTCCGCGCCGCCTGAAACCAGCGCGACCTTGCCTTGCATCCGGCTCATTCGCGCTCCAGAATCGCGACGCCGGACAGGCCCGGTGCGCCGTAGACGTGGGAATAGCCGAAGCGGGGGCCCTTGCCATTCTGGCCAGGCACTTGCCGTTCGCCTGCGCGCTGGCGCAGCTGCGTGACATTCTCGTAGACCTGCCTGAGACCGGAAGCCCCGACGGGCTCACCGCAGGCAAGGCAGCCGCCGTCCGTGTTGACCGGCAGCTTGCCGCCGATCTCTGTCCAGCCATTGGCGAGCCATTCCTCCTGATCGCCATCCGTGCAGAAGCCGTTTTCGGCCATGTGCATGATCTCCGCACCGCTTTCGGTGTCCTGGAGCTGCGCAACGGAAATGTCCTCGGGGCCAACCCCCGCCTTTTCAAAGGCCGCCTTGCTGGCGAGCACGGTGGGCTTGCCGCCCTCCTCGATGCTGATGCCGGCCTGGAACACCTCGAAGGAGTTGGGCGGACGGGTCTTTACCGAAACCGCACGGATCTTCACGCCGTCCGCGCCCAGTTCCTTCATCTTCTTCTCGCTGGCGAGGATCAGCGCCACAGCGCCCTCGGCAGGCGAGCAGAACATGTACTTGGTGAGCGGATCGTTGATCATCGGCGCGTTCATGATTGTGTCGAGATCGACCGGGCTACGGCGCCACGCATGGGGCGTGATGGTACCGTTGCGAAACGCCTTTTCCGCCACCCGGCCCAGCGTCGTGCGGCTGATGCCGTGAAGCTGCATGTAACGCTGTATCTTCAGCGCGAAGAACTGCGTCGTTAGCATCATGCCGGTCTGGCCGTACCATTCGGGCAGGCCATAGTCCGAGGGCTTGGCGTTGAATGCGCCCCTGGGATGCTTGTCAAAGCCGACCGCCAGCGCGAGGTCATACATCCCACTCGCGATCGCCTGTTGGGAGGCGGCGAGGGCGCTCCCCCCCGTGGCGCAGCCGTTGGCGACGTTGGTAAAGGGCAGGCTGGTCAGCCCGAGCTCGTTGACCATGATGTCGGCATTACCCGCCGCCGCCGAGCCGCCATATGCGCACTCGACATCGGCCCATTCGAGCCCCGCGTCCTTCAGAGCCTCGCGAACCGCATAGACACCCTGCTCGCGGCCGGAGCGGCTGTCTGTGCGGCCAAAAGGGTGAATCCCGGCGCCGATGATGTAGACGTTCTCGCTCATGCTGCTTTGCTTTCGCTGGCGGTGGCAGGACGGAAGGCGAAGGTGTCGTAGCGCACGTTGAACGGCACGATGCAGAATTCGAGTTCCATGCCGAGGTGCAGGTCCTCAAGCCGCGCGCCGACTATGCGACTTTCGACGATCACCTCACCGGGCAATTCGACATAGCCTAGGAGATAGGATTGGAAGTCTGGCGGCCCTTCGCCGGGGCCTGATCCGGGGCCCTCATAGGGCTCCTTGGGCAGAAAGCCTTGCGAGGTCCACGACCACAGCTTGCCGCGGCGCGAGAGCTTGTAGGGCTCCACGCCCTCGGCCGCGTCGCCGACGGGCATCGGGAACACGATCTGACCCGTAGGCAGGCGCCCGCCCATCAGGTGCGGCTCGGCGCCGTTGCTCCACAGGTTCGGGTCGATCTTTTCGCCCATGTTTCAGTCTCCCTCAGGCGCGCCGGTCAGGCGGGCACCAATCAAGCCGCCAATGCATATTCCGCCAGCACGGTGTCGACGTCGCCGAACAGGCGGGCGAGCACCAGCACGCGCTTCATTGCATGGCCGATTGCCAATTCGTCGGTGATCCCCATGCCGCCGTGCATCTGCACCGCCTCGCGGGCGATGGCGTCGGCATTCTCGCCGATATAGGCCTTGGCCCCGGCGGCGGCGCGTTGCCACTTGGCCGCGTCGGCGCGGTCGGTGAGTGCCGCGCGGTAGAGCATTGAGCGCGCCTGTTCGCCCTTCGCGTAAGCGTCGACAAGGCGGTGCTGGAGCGCCTGGAAGCTGCCGATCGCGACACCGAACTGCTCGCGCTCCTTCACGTAGGTCAGCGTGTCGTCGAGCAGGCGTTGGCCGAGGCCGACCATCTCGGCGGCGGCATAGAGACGCAGCTCCGAGGCGATGGAGGCAAGGCCTGCAGCGTCGAGCGCCAGCCTGCTCGATGCCGGTGTGCGGGTCAGTTTGATCTCGCCCGCAATGCTCCCATCAGCGAGGCGGTAGGCGCGCACCTCGAGACCTGGCGCGTCCTTCGGAACAAGGAAGCAGGCCGTCTCGCCGCCGAGATCGGCAGTGACGATGAACAGGTCGGCGAGCAGGGCACCCATCACCATGGTCTTCTCGCCCGAGAGGGTGAAGCCTTCTGCCCCCTTCTCGGCCTTCATCCCCTTCGCGTTGAGACTGTAACGCTGGCCGCGCTCTGTCCAGGCGAGGGTCGCGATGGTCTCGCCGTTGAGCACGCCTTCGAGCGCCTCGGTCGCGCCGCCGCGCTCCAGCAGCAGCGCGGGCAGGATGCCGTGTTCGAGCAGCGGGTCCGGGGCATTGGCCTTGCCGAGTGCCTCGGCTACCAGCGCGAGGTCGACCGCCGAGCCCCCCATGCCGCCCGCCTCCTCGCCCGCAGCGAGCGCGATCAAGCCCATCTCGGCGAGCTGCTGCCAGCGAGTGCGGTCATAGCCGGTGGGCGAAAGGCGCAAGCGGCGGCGCGCCTCGACATCGACCGGCGCGGCAAAACGCTCGACCGAGGTCACGAACATCTGCTGTTCTTCGGAAAGGTCGAAATTCATGTGCGTCAGGCTTTCCGCGTGAAGGTAATCGGCAGGTGGGTAACGCCGCGCAGCAGGATGTTGGGGAGGATGCGGATCGCGTTGTCGTCGGCCACTGCAAAGTTATCGAGCCGCTCGAGCAGCTCGTCGAACGCGACCACCATCTCCTTGCGGCTGAGCATATTGCCCACGCACATATGCGGCCCCTTGCCGAAGCTGAGGTGGGTGCGGGCGTTGGTCCGCTCGATGTCGAAACGGTCGGGATCGGGGAACTTCTTCGGATCGCGGTTCGCTGCCGCATAGCGAAGCTGCACAACGGCGCCCGCCGGAATCGCCATGCCGCCAAGCTCGGTGTCCGCCTTGACAATGCGCCACATTCCCGCCGTCGGTGTCTCGTAGCGGAGCGCCTCCTCGACGAGGTTGCCGAGCAGCTTGGGGTCGCGCCCGCCAGCTGCCGCCTTGGCCTTTTCCATCTGGTCGGGATTACGGATCAGTTGAAGCAACCCGCCCGCCAGCGTCGAGGTGGTGGTCTCGTTGCCTGCCACCATGAACTGCTGCATCAACGACATGATCTCGGGGTCTATGAGCGGCGTCTCGCCCTCGACCCGCGCCTCGACGAGATCGGTCAAGAGGTCGTTGCCGCCATTGGCCCGGCGATCATCGATCAGGCCCTTGATGTAGTGCTGGAACTCGACAAGGCTGCGCGCGCATTCAAGCTTGCGCTCGTGATCGACCATCTGGCTGAAGCGGTCGACTGCCGCATCGGACCAGCGCTTAACGCGTGCGGGGTCGTCATCAAGCCCGATCTGGCCCGCGATCATCGCGACCGGCAGCGGGACGCCGAATTCCTCGACAAATTCGCATTCCCCGCGATCCGCAAAGGCCTCGATCAGTTCGATCGACTTGGTGCGCATGTCGGCCTCGATCGCATTGACGCGCGGGGCCGAGAAGGCGAGGTTGACGAGCTTGCGGTTGCGGGTGTGGACCGGGTGGTCGGCGGTCAGCAGGGTCGGCAGGTCGGGCCAACCCTCGGCGAGGACCGCCTGGATGTCCTCGTCCGCTTCGCGGCCCATGAGCGCTGTGAAATCGTTGGAAAAGACTTCGGGCTTGGCCGCCGCCTCGCTGCACAGGTCGTAAGAATAGACGACCCAGGTGTTCATCGCCTCGAGGTGCTCGATGGCGATGCCGGCGTCGTGCACCGCACGGTAGTAGTCGAACGGATCGATCAGTGTTTCAGGCGCGAACACGTTGCCTTCGGGCTTGTTCATGTCAGGCGGCTCCAGACCCTTGGAAATTATGGGGCAAGCCTAGCCAGACACGCGCCCCCGATGCGATGCACGTTTCTGTTAGGGTTGCAGACAAAGCATGATCAGCCGGCAAATTCGCGCTGGAATTCAAGCATGTCGAAATAGTCGCGCCACGCGGTGATGAGTCCGTCGGCGCCGATTTCGAAAGTCCCCATCACCCGGATCGCGGCATGACGACCGTCCTTGAAAATGAAGCCGTCGGTCCGTTCGGTGAGGACGGTGCCACCATTCGCCGCAATGGCGTGAACCTGCCAGTCGCAGGAGGCGATGTTTGCCAAGAAACCCTCGACCATGCCGCGCATCGCCGACGTGCCCTCGATCGGCTCCATCGGGATGTTGTGGTAGACGATCTCGTCCGCACACAGGGCGAGCATCGCGTCGATGTCGCAGGCGTTCCAGTGGCCGATGAAGGCTTCGACGGTTTGCTGGGGCGTCATGCTTCGGCTCCTCCTGAGGTGTAATCGAGCGCCTGCCGCAGCATCTGGCGCACGTTTGGGTTGGCATAGGTCGGCGGGCCATCGCCGAATTGCAGGTAGACGAGCGGCGCCGGGCAGGTGCGGCTTTCCCAGGCGATGCAGTTGCTGCCCGGCGGGTGATCCCAGCCGTCGTTGCTGAACATCGCGCCCGCCACGGCCTTGGCGGCGGAATAGAAATTGTCCCGCGTGAAAGCGAAGCCCTCGGCGCGCACCAGCGGCGTGAAAGCGGCTTCGTTGATCGGGCAGAGGTAGAGCTCGTCGGTGACCGGGAAGCTTGGTGGCAGGCCGCGGGTCACCGGATGATCGGCGACGACTTGCGCTTCGTAGGCGACATCGTGGCGATAGCCGGAGTCCGGTCCATGTGCGTCGGGCTGATAGTGAAATGTCCCGCCGAGCCATTCATGCCATTCGGGCCACAGCGCCCATCCGGCCAAAGCATGATGCATCGCCACAGCACCCTTGCCGCCCGCAAAGCGCGCCGCAACGGCCTGTCTGAAGGCGGGCGAGGGTGGGCGCATCGTCACTGCGCCATCGGCAAAGCTGTAGCCCGCCATGTCATAGAACAGCAGCGCATCTGCCGCCGCGATTGCCTCCGCCGCATCGGCCTCTCCGCCCTCGGGGTGGACGAGGTGGGTGATATCCCAGTCACCCAGCGCCGCCAGCAATTCGTCAAAGGGGCCTTCCTCGTATGGATGCCCCCCGGACAGAACGAGCAGCGAGCGGGCCATCAGGTCAGGCGATCTTGAGGATCATCTTGCCGTCGTTGGTGCCCGCAAACAGCCTCATGAAGCTGTCGAATGCGTTCTCCAGCCCCTCGTCGACATGTTCGTCAATGGTGAGCTTACCAGCGGCCGCCCACTCCGCCATCTTCGCTGCGCCCTCGCCGAAGCGGGGGACGTAGTCGGCGATCAGCAGCCCCCGGATATGCGCGCGCTTGACGATCAGCTGCCACAGGTTGCGGATGCCGCGCGGCTCCGTGTTGTACTCGCTGATGAGGCCGCACAGCCCGACGCGCGAATGGAGGTTGAGGTTCATCAGCCCCGCATCGAGGATGATCCCGCCGACGTTCTCGAAGATCACGTCGACACCGTTAGGGCAGGCCTCGGCGATCGCAGCGGTGAGTGCGGCTTCGTCCTTGCCGCGATAGTCGATCGCGGCGTCGAAGCCGTATTTCTCGGTCAGGCGCGCGCATTTGGCCGGGCCGCCGGCGATACCGACCGCGCGGCAGCCATGAATCTTGGCGAGCTGGCCGACCAGACTGCCCACCGCGCCTGCCGCGCCGGTGACCAGCACGGTCTCGCCCGGTTTGGGCTCGCACACTTCGAGGAAGCCGAAATAGGCCGTCATCCCGACCGCGCCGAAGATCGAGAGGTAGTTGGTGACATTCGGCACGAGGCTGGGATCGATCGGCTGGGTGAAGCCGCCGATGGCACTAACCGAATAATCCTCCAGCGCATTGAGGCCCATCACCCACTGGCCGGGCACAAAGCCTTCCGCGCGGCTTTCCTCGACCACACCGATGGTGCTGGCGCGCACCGGATCGCCGAGCGGGATCGGCGGCATGTAGTTACCCTCGGCATCCATCCACCCGCGCATCGCCGGATCGAGCGATGCGTAGTGGTTGCGGATCAGGAACTGCCCTTCGGCGAGCTCGGGCGTGGGCTCGGTGACGAGTTCGAAGTCCGCCTTGACGGGCGTGCCGTCGGGGCGGCGCTGGAGGAGGAAGCGGCGGTTGATGGGCATAATTGTCCTTGAACTGAGAAAAGATCAGGCCGGTTCGAGCTTTACCGGAATGGCGCTCTGGAGCGATTGTCCCGTGATCGGATCGTAATCGACCACCTCGCTGACCAGCCGGTTGGTCGAGGAGCCCCGCTCACGCACATCCTCCTTGGTCGCGTCGGCATCGCCATACGCGTGCGCCATCGAGACAATCCCGCGGCGCAATTTGTCGCTCGCCTTGACGACCCCGTGGATGGTGGCGTGGGGACTGGTGATCGCAACCAGCCCTCCTTCCTCCAGCCCCAGTGCCGCGATGTCCTCAGGGTGGATGTAGGCGGGGTTGGTGGTGGTCTTGTCCTGCAATTTCTTGAGCGGATGGCCGATCGAGTTGAAGCGGGTTTTCGATCGCCGCGAAATCAGGCGGAATTCGAAGCCTTCGCGTGCTGTGCAGTTGTCGGCGTATCTCAGGATCTCCGCAGGCATTGCGCCCACCGCCAGATCGAAGCGGTGGAATTCGCCTTCGTCGACCGGCTCCACCACCGGGTGCTTTTCGGGATAGATCGCCGCTTGACCGCCATTGGCGCGGCAATCCTCGCGCACCTGGCTGGGCGGGACAAGGCACCCGGTCACCGCCAGATCCAGGAACTCCTGCTTGGTCGGCTTCCTGTCCATCGGCAGCGGTCCACCGTTCAGCATCATCTGGATGCCGAGGTGTTGTGCGAGCGTCCAGAACATCTCGTATTCGTCGATCACGTCGCCCGGCGGCGCGACCACGGCCTCGGTGTAGCGGGCGTAAGGCTCTTCGTGCCACCATTCCGACAGGCTGGTGATGTCCTCGCGTTCGAGGCATTGCGAGGGCGCCAGCACCACATCGGCGCGCCGCGCGCTGGCGCTCATCCACGGGTCGATCTGCACGAACAGCTCAAGATCATCCAATGCGCGCACCATCTTGGCCTGATCGGGGAAGCCCACCACCGGGTTCCCACCGACCGAGATCAGCGCGCGCACCTGGCCTTCGCCGGGGGTAAGGATCTCGTCAGCCAGCACGTTGCAGGGCATCTCCCAACCCAAGTGGCCGAGACCGCGGAAACGCGACTTGGGCATCCCTTCGGCGCCGAACATGGGTACCTGCGGCCCGACCTGAGCGCGGCGCGCGGTTTGGTAGGGGCTGAACACGCCCGGGATCGCGGCCTTTTCCCCTTCCTGCTTGAAGCGCGCACAGATGGTGTTGAGGCAGACCACGAGATATTCGGTCAGCGTCCCGTTGCCCGCCATTTCCGGGCCGGTGCCGGTGACCGCGCAGCCCTTGGAGCCGCCAGCGAACATCCGCGCGGCGGCGATGAGCTGATCCTTGTCGAGCCCGGCGCGCGCAGCGGCCACCTCGGGCGTGAAGGCCTTCACTGCCTCGGCGAGTTCGTCAAACCCGTCGACATGGGCGGCAACGAAATTGCGATCATACAGCCCTTCGGCGATGATCACATTGAGCATCCCTGCCAGCATCGCCGGGTCTTCGCCTGGCTTTACGGGGAGGTAAATATCGGCGAGCCGCGCCACGTCGCTCTCGCGCGGGTCGGCGACGATCACCTTCATCCCTTCTGCCTTCCGGTCGCGGATGCGGCGCGAAGGGCTGAAGGGGGGCACGCCGCCGACGGGAGAATAGTGCGAGACGATCGGGTTGTTGCCGATGAAGAAGGCAACGTCGCTTTCCGAGAAGGTGTTCGGCCCCGCCATCCACTTGCCATAACGCGCGGTGGTGAACACCTTGGCTGGCTGGTCGAGCGTCACAGAGGTGTAGAAATTGCGGCTGCCGACAGCCTGCGCAAAGCTCACCGAGGCCGACATCGCGGCGCTGTTCTGAAATCCGCCCGAGCCCATGAACACCGCGACAGAGTGCGGGCCATAGGTGTCGATGATCCGCCGCAGCTCGCCCGCGACATGGGCGAGTGCCTGATCCATCGGGGTCGAAACGAACTCACCTGACGCGTTCCGCACCAGGGAGTGATGCAGGCGGTTTTCCGAATTGTGCGAATCCGGCAGCTCGCGGCCCTTTATGCAGGTGTAGCCGCCGAAAGCGGAATCATCGGGATCGCCGCGCACTTCGACGACCTTCCCATCGGAGACGTCGACTTCCATCGCGCAATTGGCATGGCAGAAACGGCAGAAGGTCTTGTGAGTCTGGACGCCCATGATGCTCTCCCTTTGGAACGGAGACTACCACAGGGGCAGGGGCGCTCGACTGACACTTTTGTCCGTGGAGAGGTGTGCGCCGCGCTCCCAATAGGGCAGGCAACATTGCCCAAGATACGGGGAGACACCTGATGCCCACCACCACCCGCCAATGGCTCCTGAACGGACATCCGCGCGGTCGCGGGATCGAGATCGCAAACGATTTCAAGCTCGCCACCACCGAGCTGCCCGATCCCGGCCCGGGGCAGGTGCTGCTCAAGACGCATTACCTCGGCTTCGATCCGGCGCAGAAGGGCTGGATGGAGAATATCGCCGATTACGTCGCGCCGATGGCAATCGGCGACGTGATGCGCGGTAGTGGCATCTGCGAGGTCGTCGCCTCGAACGGCGGGCGCTATGCCGTCGGCGACGTCTTGTTCGGCACCACGGGCTGGACCGAGTACCTCGTGACCGATGCCAAGGAGCTGACCAAGGTCGAAACCGAGCTGTCGCCCACCGCCGTCCTTTCGGTGCTGGGGACGACGGGGCTCACCGCCTATTGCGGGCTGTTCAAGGTCGGCAAGCCCGTGGCGGGCGATACCGTGCTGGTGAGCGGCGCGGCGGGCGCGACGGGGAGCATCGTCGGCCAGCTGGCGAAAATCGCCGGGTGCCGCGTGATCGGCATCGCCGGCGGCCAGGACAAGTGCGACTGGCTGGTGCGCGAGGCCGGCTATGACGCCGCGATCGATTACAAGGCCGACAATGTGAAGGCGCAGATCAGGGAACTCGCCCCGCGCGGTGTGGACGTCATCTACGACAATGTCGGCGGGAAGATTCTCAATGACATGCTCGCCTGCATCGCCACCAATGCGCGTGTCGTGATCTGCGGCGGGATCAGCCGCTACGAGACCGGCTCGCTTCCTGCCGGGCCGGAGAACTACTTCAACCTCGTGTTCCGGCGCGGAACCATGGCGGGCTTCATCGTGCTCGACTGGGCGAGCGAATTTCCGGGCATCCGCAAGCGGCTTGAAGGCTTTGTGAAGGACGGGAGCCTGAAATATCAGGAAGATATCCAGCACGGCTTCGAGAACGCCCCGGCGACTTTGCAGCGTCTGTTCAGTGGCCAGAACCGCGGAAAGCAGATGCTGAAGCTCTAACGTGTCAGGCCGGGGGCAAGTCTTCCGGCCGATTGACGTTCATGAGCGGGCGCGGGAGCTCGGCCCGGCGCGCGCCGATGCGGTCGGCGAAGCGATAAAGCGACCGACCTCCCTCACCGAGGAACGTCTCCAGCAAAGCGGCGGCGGTGATCGGCCACAGTCCGACAACCGGCTGACTTTCCACGATTGCTGCGCCCTGTCCCGTCAACATGGCGGCTAGATCGTGCGGCAAATCGGGCGCATCGACCCCGGCGGAGAGCACGTGGGTGAAACCCTGAGCTTCCGCATGGCGCAGCGCAGCGGCAAGGCCGCCCAACGGCCCCATCCCTGCCTCCGGCCAGTCGGGAATGCAGGCGAAACCGGCCTCATCCCGGCCGCAAACCACCACCGCCTCGCACTGGGCCAAAAGCGCGGCCGTCACCCGGTCGATCAGCCGCGTGCCTTCATAAAGTGCGTGGGCCTTGTCGCTGCCGAACCGCCGCGCCTGTCCGCCGGCGAGGATTGCGCCGAGGAGCTTAGTCAAAGGCCTCGGTGGCGTTGCCTTCGGCGTTGTAGACCGGCCCTTCGGCGTCGACGCGGTATTTCGCGCTCACTGCACCGCTGATGCCGAACTGGCCGATGTGATCGCGCATCCCGGTGTAGGCAGGGTCCTTGAAATGCGCGGCGAGCGCCTCCTCGCTTTCCCACTCCTCGAACACATTCACGCGCGCGGGGTTCATCGAGCAGGCGCTCCAGTCGTAATGGATGCAGCCCTTCTCGGCGAGCGCCGCCTCGATATGCGGGCGGGCGGTGCGCAGGGCCTCTTCGCGCTGGGCGGGATCGAGGTCGATCTGCGCGGAGATCAGGATTTTTGCCATGGTTTTCAGCCCTCCACGCCGAATTCGGCGATGATCTTGAACTTGCGCGAAGTGAACAGCCAGCGCCCGTCGATCTTCGCCAGTTCGTCCTCGTAAAGCCCGCCGACATGGCGCGCCTTGCCGTCCTTGGGCTTCAGGATTTCCTGCGTCTGGACGCGGGATTTGGCTGTGTTTCCCGTGACTTCGATCATGCAGGGGACGCAGTGGAAGCTTACCGCCTCCAGCCCGCTCATCGCCCCGTTCCAGAAGGCCACGATCGCCTCCTTGCCCTTGGTCTGGTGACCCATCAGGTCCCAGTCGGCATCATCGGCCCAGACCGTGGCCCAGGTTGCGGCATCGATCCGCACCACGCCGTCGGCATAGGTGCCGTTCAACTCCTGGATCGCCACGCGATCTTCGAGGGGCCCTGTAAACATCCTGTCGCTCTCCCGTTGTTGGCAGCGGCCGAAGGCCGTCCCTTGTTGGGAGCGGCTATCGGCCCCGAGGGGTGCCAGCGACAATGCCCACTTTTGGCAAGGGTGATGCACCGCCGCCCCGTGTTACTCGCATGGCCGAGAGGAGACACGAGATGGGACAATTGCAAGGCAAGACCGCGGTCATTCTGGGGGCGGCGTCGGAGGGCAACATGGGTCAGACCATCGCCCGCCTGTTCGCCCGCGAGGGTGCAAAGGTGATGGTCGCGGGGCGCAAGGAAGGCCCGCTTGCGGCGCTCGCCGATGAGATCGGCGGGGCCTACGCGCTGTGCGATATCACCAGTCATGCTGAGGTCAACGCCTTGGCAGACAAGGCGAATTCGGCATTCGGGCGGGTCGATATCGCGATCAACACCACCGGCTGGGGCCTGCTCGCCAGCCTTGAGGAGATCACCGAGGAGCAGCTCGACCAGATCGTCGCGCTCCAGTTCAAGGGGGTGCACCACTTCCTCCAGGCCTTCGTGCGGGTCATGAGCGCGCAAAGCCCCACCGGCGGATCGCTGATCAGCCTGTCATCGGCGACCACCAAGGCGATCATCACCAACCACGCGGCCTATATCGGCACCAAGCGCGGCAGCGAGGCGCTGATCGAGTGTGTTGCCAATGATTACGGGCACTTAGGGATCAAGGCCAACACCGTCTCGCCCGCCTTCACCGACAGCCCGATGACCCACCAGAGCTTCCAGGTGCCAGGCCTGACCGATGCCTTCCTGCCGCGCTACCCCTTGGGCAGGCTCAACACGGTCGAGGATGTCGCCTATGCCTGCCTGTGGCTGAGCACCGATACCGCCTTTGTCACGGGAGCCAATATCCAGCCCAACGGCGGCCTTATCATGCGCGGCAATCCGCAGGCAGGCGATGTTGCTGCGGCGGTTGGGGCGGCGATGGCCAAATTGCAGGGGTAACCGGCTGCGCGGCATTGTTTCACGTGAAACAGTGCCGCCCACGCCTGCCTGAAGGGGGCCTAACAGGGGTCTAAGGGGGGTCTAGCAGGGGTCAAAGGCGAGTCTGGGGCGACTTTGACGCCACTTTGGCGCCCTATGGCTTCGGCCCATGGCTTCGGCCCCCCCTCGATCCCCGGCCTCAATATTGCGCCGTGCCGCCATCGACGCTGATCTGCTGGCCGGTGATCCCCGCGCCCGCCTCGCTCGCCAGCAGCACCGCCATCGCGGCGACTTCCTCGACCGTGTTCGGCCGCTTGATCGCCGAATCCGCAGCGAACATCGCGATCATCTCGTCCAGCTCCATGCCCATCGCCTTCGCGGTGGCGGGGCCGTTGTTCTTGATGATGTCGGTGATGACGATCCCCGGACAGATCGCGTTGACCGTCACGCCTTGGGCGCCGACTTCGCGCGCGAGGCTCTTGGTCATGCCGTTGACCGCGTGCTTGGCAGCGGAATAGGCCGTCAGCACCGGCTTGCCGTGCTTGCCCTCCATCGAGGAGATGTTGATGATCCGCCCATTGCCCTTGTCCAGCATGGTCGGCAGCGCGCGGCGGCTGGCCCAGAAGGTCGAATAGACGTTCCACTTCATCGCCTCGTCGAAGGCGTGATCGGACAGGTTCACCAGCGGCTGCAAATCGCCCGCGCCGCCGGCATTGTTCACGAGAATGTCGAGCGTGCCGAAATGGGCGATGACCTGATCGACGAAGCCTTCAAGATCGGCTTGGCTCATCACGTCGCCGGCGATGAAGATGGCGTTATCGCCCGCCCCAAGCTCCGCGAGCACCTTGGCGCCCTTGTCGGCATTGCGCGCGAACAGGGCGACCTTGGCGCCTTCCGCCAGAAACGCCTCGGCGATGCCGCGCCCCATGCCCGCTGTGCCCCCGGTGATCGCGGCGATTTTTCCGGCCAGTTTCATGCGTTCTCTCCTTTGGCAGCGTGGGTAGCGGGCCGCGAAGGCCAGCGCACCTTGCCAAAATGACGGGTTGCCGCGCGGGCCTGCCAAGGCGTCTAACCACGCCATGGAACAGGTCGATGTCATTATCCTCGGCTCCGGCGCAGCCGGAATGACTGCGGCGCTTGCCGCCCACGAAGCAGGCGCGAGCGTTGCGCTGATCGAGCGGGGTGAGCGGATCGGCGGCACCTCGGCGATTTCGGGCGGGGTGATCTGGGTGGCGGACAACCCCCGGATGCGCGCCGCCGGGATGGACGACAGCCGCGCGGAGGCGCTTGCCTATTTCCGCAGCCTCGATCACGGCGATCTGGTGGACGAGACGCTGGAAGCCTTCGTCGACAAGGGGCCCGAAGCGCTGGCCTTTCTGGAAGGCGCGGGCGCGCTCAGCGTCTCGGTGCTGCCGGGATATCCCGACTATTACTTGGACCGCCCCGGCGCGAAGCCCGAAGGCAGCCGCGCGCTTGACCATGATCTGTTCGCGCTAGGCGAGCTGGGCGATTGGGCCGCGCGCATCTATGCCATCGAAGAACCCAAGCCGCTGATGCTGCGCGAAACGCCGCTGGGCGGGGCGAGCGCGCTGCCGCCGATGGACGTGCTGGGGCAGCGCATGGGGCTGCGGCAATGCGGTTTCGGGCAGGCGATGGTCGCGCGATTATTGAAGGCCTGTCTGGATCGGGGGATCGTGCCGATCATGGGCGTCGAGACCAAGCGGCTGGTGAAGGACGGCGAGCGGATCACCGGGATCGAGGGCACGCAAGACGGCGAGCCTTTTGCGCTCACCGCAAGGCGCGGGGTGATCATCACCACCGGCGGCTTCGAATGGGATACCGAGCTGCGCCAGACCTTCCTGCGCGGGCCTGTGACAGCGCCTGCCAGCCCGCCGACCGGCACCGGCGGGGGATTGAAGCTGGCGATGGCGGCGGGCGCGAAGCTCGGCAACATGACCAGCGCATGGTGGGCGCCCACGCTCGTCACGCCCGACGCGCCCTGGGCAAGCGGGGAGCAACGCGCGCAGATCATCCTGATCGAACGCACCGTGCCGCATTCGATCATGGTCAACCGCTCCGCGCGGCGCTTCTGCAACGAGGCGGCGAATTATTCGGCGCTCGGCGGCGTGTTCCACCAGTTCGATCCGGCGAACTACGATTACCTCAACCTCCCGGCCTGGCTGATCGTCGATGCGCAATATGCCGCGCGCTATCCCTTGGGGACGCGCCAGCCGGGCCAGCCGATGCCGGACTGGGTCGCGCGGGCCGATACGCTGGAGGGATTGGCGGGGCAGATCGGGCTCGACGGCGCGGCGCTGGTCGACACGGTGGCGCGGTTCAATGCTCATGCTGATGCGGGCCACGATCCCGATTTCGGGCGCGGGACGAGCGCCTATGACCACTTCTACGGCGACCGTTCGCGCGAAGGCACGGCGGTGACGCTGGGCGCTATCCGTGAGGCGCCGTTCTACGCGGTGGAGATCGCTTCGGGCCTGCTGGGCACCAATGGCGGCCCGCGTACGGATGGCGCGGCGCGCATCCTCGGCCATGACGGCGCGCCGATCCCGGGGTTGCTCGGCGCAGGCAATGCCATCGCCTGTCCGACGGGGGGGATCTATGCCGGGGCGGGCGGGACTTTGGGGCCTGCGCTGACCTTCGGGTATATCGCCGGGCGGACTGCGGCTTTGGCGAATACCTGAGCTACTCCCCCACCCAGCGATCAATCGTATCGTGGAAGAACCGCACCCGCGCCTCCTGCCCGGCGAGGTGCCCGCCCTTGTAGCCGCGTGAGCGCAGGCCCTTTTGCTGCTCGCTCCAGATGCTGACGTCCTGATCGATGCCCGGCCCGCAGGAAAGCTCGCCAACGCGCCCGCGCTTGTGTTCGACTGGCGCGTTGCGATCGACCTCCTGCCCCATCGAATAGCTGAAGTAGCGGTCCTGCCCTTCCGGGAACCACGTGAAGTACCACATGTCGAAGATGCATTGTTCGGGGTCGGTCGGGTGCGGATCGGCGCGCAGCCAGATGCAGCCATCGGGCTTCAGGCTGAAGCTGATGTTGGGGAAGATCGTGTAGTGGAAGTGATCGGTCAGCTGCGCATCGTGGAAGTGGCTGAAATCATAGCCCTTGTCCGCGCCCTTTGCACGCTTGGCCTGCTGGAGCGCGGTGCGGGTGGCGAGCGGGTCGTCGCGGAAGTCCTCGGGGTCGAGGCCCCAATAGGTCAGCTCGCGGGCCATCATCGTCAGCACGGTATCGGTATGGCCGCGAAGGCTCCGCGCGGGCCGCGATCCCGGCATGAACATCCGCGCATGGCCGTGGGGCGCGTAGAGATCGAACTGGCACTCGCGGTAGGACTGCTCCATCACGAACCGGGTCTGCGGGTGGACGAAGGGCAGGTGGTAGCTTTCGTTGAAATTGTCCTGCACGCACTTCCAATTCCAGTCGCCCTCCAGCGTCACCCAGTGGGTGCGGCGCATCTGTTCCATGCGGTAGCCCGCGATCTGCGGGGCGATGGGGCCGAGGTGGTCGGCGAGCGGGGTGGCGGCCGGATCGAGATTGACCCACACGAAACCGGCGAAGACCTCGGAGCGGACCTCTTCCAGCGTCACCTTCCCGCACGGGTTGCCTCCGTCGAAATCCTCGGGGCAGGGAACGAAATTGAGCGCGCCTTCGGGCGTGAAGCGCCAGCCGTGGTAGGAGCAGGCGATCCGCTTGGAATGGCCCTGCTCCTCCATGACGAGGCGTTTCCCGCGGTGCGGGCAGACATTGTAGAAGGCCCGGATGCGCCCGTCCTCGCCGTGCGTGACAAGGATGCTCTCGCGCCCGATGTCGTAGGTGAAGAAGTCGCCCGGCTTTTCGACTTGGCTGGCAAGCCCGCCGATCAGCCACGCTTTCGTCCAGATGCCGTCCCACTCGCGGCCCATGAACTCATGGCTCCAGTAGCGGTTGCCCTCGATCGGGCGGCTAGACAGCGGCGGCATCGGCTGCGGGGTTACATCAATCCGCTGGGGCGCAGGCTTGATCAGGGTTGCCATCTCAGCGCCGCTTCGGCTCGAAGGTGATGTGGAGCTGCTTCAGGCTGCGCAGCAGGAAGTGCGGGTGATAGGTGAAGTCGTTCTCTCCTTGGGCAAAGTCCATGTCCTCGAAACGGTCGACCACCGCCTGGAAGCCCCACGTCAGTTCCCGGCGGGCGAGCGGCGCGCCGAGGCAGTGGTGCGTGCCTGATCCGAACGCCATGTGTGCGCCTGCCTTGGGCCGGTCGAGATCGAGCTTTTCCGGGCATTCGAAGAACCGTTCATCGCGGTTCGCCGCGCCGTAACGCACGTTGATGACCGCGCCTGCGGGGATCGTCACCCCGTCCAGTTCGACGTCGGCATGGGTAAAGCGCATCAGGCTCTGCACCGGGCTTTCCAGCCGGAGCACCTCCTCCACGAAGGTGCGCATATACCGCTCGGGATCGGCCTTCAGCTTGTGCCAGACATCCTTGTTCTCGATCAGCAGCTTCATCCCCGCAGCAAGCGCATTGGTGGTGGTTTCCGATCCGCCCACGAAGGTATCGGCCATCATCTCGGCGTGGAGCTCGTTATCGTTGAGGGGCCGGCCCCAGCCGTCGATCACGGTGTTGACCAGCACAGAGATGAGGCTGCCATCGGGGTGTTCGCGAAGGCGTTC
>JAIYAL010000127.1 GCA_027489095.1 Erythrobacteraceae bacterium | reverse complement strand
TTGAAGACCGGATAGGCCTTGAGCACCCGGCGGGCCTCGTCGGTCTTCTCGCCGGTATCCGGTGCCTCGACCTCCTTGGTGTAGCTCTTGTAGAAGATCGCGATGGTCGCCTTGGCGCCTTTGCGGACCTGGCCGCCAAGCTCCTGCGCCTGACGATAGGTCATCCAGAAGGGCGAAGCGTAGCCGCACATGTCGGCGACCATCCAGAGCCAGAAGCAATTCATGCCGCGATAGGGGATGCCGCAGGCCCGCAAGGGCCGCGAGACAGGAACGCCGCGCCAGGGCTGGACCCATGGCCTGGTGCCGGCCTCGAGCCGGGCGATGATTTCCTGGGTTATGCGGGCTGCAGGCGAGAGGGCGCTGCCTTCGCGGGGACGGTACTTGGCCATGGGAGGTTCTCCTGAGCGGTATCCCCGTGGGCGCTCCTGCCCACGGATTCCGCCCCCAGGGGCGCCCCCTCTCCTCTCTCCGGAACGCAAGAAGCGGCCCCTCGGGGATTGCCCGAGGGACCGCTTCAAGGGTCCGCGATTGTCAGCCTGTCAGGAGGAGGTCAGGCTGCCAGATCGCGGGGGGAGGCATCGGCTTGCGCGCCATCATCGGCATCGGCACCGCCAGCGAGATCGACCTGCTCGCCGTCCGCTGGCTCGGCATCGAGCACAGCCCCATCATCGGCGTGAGCAGCGCCAAACCGCATGACATCCGGCACCCATGCCAGCGCACGCTCGCGCTCGGCGACCTCGGCGATCGTTGTGCCGGCAAAGATGCGCTCGGCGCTCGCCGCCAGATCCGCCTTCTTGACCGCGGCATAGCGGGCGGCCAGTTCCGCGCCGCCGACTTCGCCCAGAGCTTCGAGGATGACCTGCTTGGGAACCCGGTCGAAGAAGTTTGCCGCGGTCGGCCGCCACCACTGGGCGATATCTATGCCCATCAGCGCACCGAGATGATCCTGGAACGGGATCCGGCGCTCGCCGCTCATGTTGAGGCTTGCCTCGAGCGAGCGAGCAACGACATGTCCGAGCCATGCCGCGCGGGCTTCATCGGAGAGCGCCCGGAACCGGTCGAAGCGTTCGCATTGGTCGCGCCCTGCGCGCCAGCTCTCGTCGAGCCCAGTGCGAAGTTCGGCCAGCGCGCGGGTCGCGGCGGCATCGCCGGGTTCGAAGCCAACGGTCGGGCCGCTGGGCACACCGCCCCGGATGGTCGAGGCGCTGCGCGCCTGCCAGTCGTGGCTGTCGGCATCGGCGAGCGTGAAGACCATGACATCGAGCGCAAGGCCCGGGTCGGACGCAAGGTGCAGTGCGAGAACATCGCGGCGCTGCATCGCAAGCTCGTCGACGAGACGGCGCGAAAGCGTCGAACGCCGGCCGCCTGCCTCGTCTTCCGAACTGACGACTTCGATACCGCCGTCGTCGCTTGATGGAGTCTCTGGCCGTTCACCGTAGAAGACCGGCTGGAGCACCGGCTTGCCGTCGCGCGACAGCGTCAGGATCATGCCGGCCGTACCCTTGCTGTCCTCGGGCAGGACCGGCGGGCGATTGCGGATGTCCTGCGTCTCGCGCTCGATGGCCGCGATCGCCGCTTCAGCGGCTTCGATGGCCTCGGGTGCGCTGTCCTCATCTTCGAGGACGGCTGCGTGCTCATCCCATGAGGCGTCGAGTGCTTCGAGCCGGGCCACCTCGGCCTCGCTGAGCGGTGCAGGCTCGGCCGGTAGCCGGACCAGACTTTCGACCAGATCGTGGCTCGCATAGGGATCGAGCGTCGGCTTGACCCAAGCGAGCCCGTTCTGAGCAGCAAGCGCTCGGGCTTCCTCCTCCATCTTCGCCGCTGCGAGCGATTCCAGCAGAGTCACATCGACCCAGCTTTCGGTGTCGGCGTTGTCGAAGAGCTCGCGTTCGATCCTGCCGCCTGCCGCGAGATAGGCATCGCGGCCCACGAGCTTCGCACGCGGATCGATGCCGCGGACCGTACCGGTGAGCACCATGCGGCGGATGCTGTCCGTGGTCGGCGTGTAGTAGGCCCCGGAGATTTCGGAAAAGACACGCGCCTGGATCTGCTGATCCGACGTCGCGCCATAGGCCTTGGCCATATCGAGGGTGATCTCGCCGGAAGCGAGTGCGTCGAAGACGACCGGCGCCAGCGTCGCAAGCCGCAGCCGGCCCTCGACGAAGCGGACCGTGAGACCGAAGCGCCGCGCAACCTGCTCGGTGCTCGCACCGCCCTCGATCAGCGCGGCGAAAGCCTGCGCTTCGTCGGCGGGGTTCATCGCGAGCCGGTGGAAGTTCTCTGCGAGGCTTGCCTCGGGGGCGGTATCGCTGTCGGCACCCAGCACGAGGCAGGTAACCTGGTGATCGCGCGGCAGGACCTTGTCTTCGGCAAGGGCCAGCATCGCCCGGCGTCGGCGCTCGCCGGCCTCGACCTCGAACTTGCCCTTGGCCCCGGCACGAACCACGAGGTTCTGCAGGAGGCCATGTGCGGCGATGCTGGCCTTGAGTTCGGCATCCGCGGTCGGATCGCCATGACGGCGGACATTGCGCGGCGAGGATACAAGCTTGTTGAGGGGTATCGTCTGAAACATCGTCTTCACTCCTGACAACGAGCCCGTCACTCATGCCGACCATCGGCGCCTGACAGGCTCAATCAGGGCAAAGCCCCCTCCCCTCTGGACTTACTAAGCACGCTGAAGTGACCAAACGCCGAGATCATTGCTCAGTCGACTTGAGCAGCTAACTTCGCCAGAATTTCTGCAGCGCGCTCGATCGGGACAAACAGCCGGGTTTGGA
Source organism: Erythrobacteraceae bacterium (assembly GCA_027489095.1). Lineage (GTDB taxonomy): Bacteria > Pseudomonadota > Alphaproteobacteria > Sphingomonadales > Sphingomonadaceae > Erythrobacter. The sequence goes on along the minus strand of JAIYAL010000127.1, from coordinate 27,441 downwards.
ACCGGATGATTTCCGTGAAGCAGCCTTGGGCCTTGTACCAATCGAGCCGAGCAGCCGACCAGCCCGTGAGTTCAAGTCGCTGCGCGCTGTTGACGAGACTGCGCTTAAGCATGAGCGTCTCGCGCGCCCTGACCGGCATGGCACGTCCGCTCGCGAGGACCGCCGCGACCAGGCTTTCAGGCGCAATATCAGGCCGCGCATCGAGCCCAAGCGCGCTGCAGATCTCTCCAACTGCATGTAGCGGAACCTCGCGCCCCAGCAGCGAGCGGCCGTCTCGATCGGAGATTCGACTCACCCGAACATGATCCGCAGGCAGCTTGTCCCACACGGGCAGCAGCAGTCCGGTTGCGAGATGGAGCCGCTCGCGCTTGAGCGAGGAGAGCGCTTCATCGACCTCGGCTTGCCAGGCTGTGCGGAAGGTCGGTTCGTCCACCAGCTCCCAGCTGCTCTCGGCAAGCTGGTCGGCGGTCAGGTGGCTTCGCTTCAGGGGACGCACCAGCTCGTGCCGCACGATCCGGCTTCCGTCATCGGCGAGCAGGCTGCGCGCCGGAACCTGCAGGGCCGCCCGGCCCGAGCGCGTGTTTCGCAGGAACCGATGGCGATAGCCTGATGCCGCTTCCAGCTGATCGAGCCGCTCCAGAGTCAGCGGTTTGAGCGCACGGGCGATCTCGAGTTCGAGTAGGTGGGTGGTGGCCCCGGACACACTGTCGGTGCGCAGCAGGGTATCGGAAAGGACCTCGAAGCTCTCGACCGCGATGGTCTCAAGCCCGAGATCGAGCGTTCCGGTAGCCTTGGCCGCATCGATCCGCGCTTCGACCAGACCGAGGAACTCATCGAAGATTGCATTCTGCAGACCGATCGGGAGCGCGAGAATGCGATTGAGCCAACGCTGGATCGTGGGAAGGTCATCAACCATCCCGCCATCAGGTCCCTCGATCCGGAGACCGGTGAGGTCCTGGAAGCGTGCCAGGCCCACGGCTTCGAGTTTGCCCTGGAACAGCAGGCCGAACCAGCGATTGAGTGCATCCTTGGCGTAGGTGCTTTCGAGATTGTCGGCGGGGTCGAACAGATTTTGCCCACCGGTCTGGCGCTGACCGCGTGTGAGCGCGCCAAGGCTGTCGAGGCGCCGCGCGATCGTCGAGATGAAGCGACGCTCGCCGCGCACGTCGGTGGTCACAGGGCGGAACAGCGGAGCGGACGCCTGATTGGTACGGTTGGTACGCCCAAGGCCCTGGATCGCCGCGTCGGCACGCCAGCCTGGTTCGAGCAGGAAATGGACACGGCGTGCCTGATTTTTGGCAGCGAGGTCCGCGTGGTAGCTGCGCCCGGTGCCGCCGGCGTCCGAGAACACCAGAATGCGCTTGTCGCCGTTCATGAAGGCCTGAGTTTCGGCCAGGTTCGCGCGCGGGGTGCGCGACTGAAGCTTCTGCCGACCGTCCGACCCCACGATGAGCCGGCGCGTCCGGCCGGTCACTTCGGCGACCTTGTCGGTACCGAAGCGTTCGATGATCGCATCAAGCGCAGTCGCGATCGGCGGCAGCGCACAGAGCTGCTCGACCATCCGGTCGCGCGCAGCGAGCGCGGCCTGGCAGAAGACTGGGCAGCCTTGCTCGTCGCTCATTGGCTCGGATCGGGGATTGCCGTTCTCATCGGTGAACACCGCCATCAGCCGGACGGGAAAGCTCTTCATCAGGTAGTCGACCACGTACTCGCGCGGGCTGAGATCGATTTCGAGCGCCTCGCGTTCTTCGTCGGTGAGATCGGCAAGGCGGCGGTCGAGCATGGCCTCGGCGGTAGAGACAAGCTGGACCACGACGGCATTGCCCTCGGCGATGGCGGTATCGATGGCCGGGAGCAGGCTCGGCAGCTTCATGGAAAGGAGGAGCTGCGCGAAGAAGCGCTGCTTCGTGCCCTCGAAAACCGAGAGCGCTGCGGACTTGGCGCCGCTGTTGAGCGTGCCGCCAGTCTCGCAATCGACGATGCGGGTAGCCTCCAGCGCCTCGCGGAGGTTTGTATGGATGATCGCCCAGGCTTCCGCATAAGCGTCATAGACTGCGATCTGGTCCGGGCTCAGGGCATGTTCGAGGATTTCGTACTCTACCCCCGCAAACGAAAGTGCCCGAGCAGTGTAGAGCCCGAGTGCCTTCAGATCGCGCGCAACGAGTTCCATCGCCGCGATACCGCCCGCGCGGATGTCGGTGACGAACTCCTCCCGGGTCGCAAAGGCCGTTTCGGGACCCCAGAGGCCAAGCCGTGTGGCGTAAGCCAGATTGTTGACGTCCGAGGCGCCCGTCGCGGAGGCATATAGAACCCGGGCACGCGGCAGCAGGTTCTGAAGACGCACGCCGGCCACGCCTTGTTCCGAACCTTTGACTTTGCCGCGCGACCCTTCGCCGCCGGCGGCGTTGGCCATGGCATGGGCTTCGTCGAAGACAATCACGCCGTCGAAGTCCTTCCCTGCCCAGGCGAGGAGCTGATCGAGCCGCGTGGTATCGGCCCTTCCCGACCGCAGCGTCGGGTAAGTCACGAAGAGGATGCCCTCCTGCATTGTGACCGGACTGCCCAGCTTCCAGGTCGCGAGCGGCTGGATGTCGATGGGCAGGCCGCCAAGCGCGGACCAGTCGCGCCGCGCATCCTCGAGCAGCGCTTCGTTCTTCGAGATCCAGATATGCCGGCGACAGCCCTGGACCCAGCGATCAAGAATGACGCTCGCAACCTGGCGGCCCTTGCCGGCACCAGTGCCGTCACCGAGGAAATAGCCCATGCGATAGGCGTTGCCCTCTGCGCTGGGCTTGAGGATGCAGCCCTTATCCTCGGGCTCAAACCGCCCAGGCAGATCGCGGGCATGGGCATTCACAGCATAGATCAGGGTCTCGATCTGGGCAGCCGAGAGCATGCCGTTCGCGACGACATGGCAGGGGAGCTTCGGTACCTCGGTCGGCACCGGCGCGGTGATCGAGCCCATCGCAACGGATTCCACGAGCGGCGTCGGGTGCTCCGCAGCGCCCGCTATGGCAATCCGGCTCGCACGGTATGGGAGATAGTGGCCGACCTGCTCCGGCGTCGCAGCAGGTACTTCGAGCGCAGAGAACGCGACAGGCGCTGCTCCGGCAGAAGACACTGCCCGGGGCGCTGGCGCCGGGACAGGTCGTGCAACTGGGCGCAGGAGCGGCGCCACGTTGATCGCCCGGCGCGGCGCGGACGATGGGGTGACGGTGGCGGCGCGCGTCGGCAGTGCATCAATGAGAGCGCATTGTTCGCCGAAGTCCGAAGTCCGGCCGATGAGAATCTGGCCGCTACAGTCGACCTTGTCGATCACAAGCAGCCGCGTCGTGATCGACGTCCCATGCGCGACAAACCCGCGATCGATCGTGAGATCGAGGCGCAGGGTTGCCGGATTGGCAGTACGGTTGAGAAAGCCCGGGAGGTCGAACCACTCGGGCATGATCGCCGTAAGCCTTCCGCCCGCAGCGAGACGGTTCCATGCCGAGCGGAGGTGGCGCAGGGCAGTCTTGCCATCGCGGCCACGCTCGGCGCTCCAGGAATAGGGCGGGTTCATGAGGACGACGCCGGACCGCACGGATGCGGGCAGAAGCTCATGAATAAGCTCGCCGTCATGGCCGGTGATTGCCGCATCGGGAAACAGGTGACTGAGGCACTCCCGGCGAAGCGCGGAAATCTCGTTGAGCGCGAGGCCACTTCCGACCTTCGCTGCCCAGACGGCGAGCATGCCCGTCCCTGCCGAGGGCTCAAGGACAAGGTCGCCACTTGCTGGTGCGCAGGCGCGCGCCGCCAGCCAGGCAAGGCGCGGTGGAGTCGCAAATTGCTGCAGTTCGATCTGCTCGTCACTGCGAACCGTCTGAAGCGGCACGAGATTGTCGAGCTGGCCAAACAACAATGCAGCGTCCGCTGGACTGGATCTGAGCGCAATCTCCGCCTTCCCCTGCAACCAGGTGACCTGCGCGAGTTCGAGCGCGGCGTGAGCATCGCGGACCGACCAGCGTCCAGCAGCGTCGGTTCCACCGAACTGGGCGGTCAGTTCGGCATTGAGGATCAACCGCGAGATCGGCTCTGACCGGTCGAGCCGGGCGGCAAGTGCACGCGCAACCGATAGGACCGCAGGCTCACAGGACAGCGGCAAGGCAAGAGTGGGGAGAGTAGACATGGAAAACCTCCTGACGGCACCCGCGCCATGCGGGTCTCGAAAGGCTCCACGCCCCCTCCCCTCTCCTGGGGATCAGGCTGTGACGGGCTGTCGGGCCCGCAGAACATCATTGAAATCGGCACCCTGCTGCTCGGGACGATGCGTCACGATAACGCGCCCTTCGCGCTCGTACGCCGCCCGGGCACGCCGTTCAGCCTGTTCACCGGCTGCATCGTGATCAATGAAGAGGTGCAGCTCGCTCACGCTCTCCGGGATCGAGACCAGCCCGTAGCGCTCGGTGCCGAGAGTCGCCCAGCACGGGATACCGAACAGCTCCCTAGCAGAGAGGGCTGTCTCGATCCCTTCGGCAAGACCGAGCTTGCCGCCGCGAGGCCCGTGAAGCCGCACTGCACCCCGACCAAGCGCGCCGAGAGCACGCTTTGGCCCGTCGAACCGGGCGACCGTGAAGGTCTTGAACTCGAGAAAGGTGCGATGCAGTGCAATAACCCCGAGGTCGGTGCGCACGGCCGCGAGTAGCGCGGGCAGAAACCGCACCGATCCCTTGGGTCCAAGCGGCGTACGTGGGTGATAGCGCAGATCGGGAGATCCCGCGAAGATGCCGCGACCTGCAAGGTATCGTTCAGCAGGACTGTCCGCGAGGCACGTCGCCTCCCTCCAGAGCCGCTGGATGCTCTCGCTGGGCACAGTGTCCGGCAGAACGGTTCGAACTGGGTCCGCCCGTCCATTGAACAGCGACGAAGCCTTCACGCCGCGCTGAGCGAGTGCAGCCAGCACGGCATCATTCGTGCATCCGGCAAAGCAGTGGAACAGGATAGCTCGCGAGCCCAGCGTCACGCTGAGCGACGGGTTGTGGTCTTCATGGGCCGGACATCGGCACATGCCGCGGCAGCGCGACCAGGTCCCGCCAAGGTCGGCAACGATCTGGCGAGCACGGACTTCAAGGCGATCGGTAAGAAGAGCATTCTGCATCGGGCATCTCCATCAAGGATGCCACCGCCCGCGCAGCCTCCGCTCTGCGCCCATTCGAAACGCGCTTTATCGCGCGTTATGTTCTATATATGTTCTCATTCGAGTCGGCTAGAGGAACATTCGTGATGAGGTGTCTCACAAGAAGTGCGTCGACATTTCTCCTGGCAATTGCGTTCATCCAGCCAGCGTTTGCTGCAGACGTGCGGCTCTCGCAAGCCACGGATTTCCGACCTGATCACGCCGGCGTTGTCACCGAGAACGGGCTGGACGGCTTCGCGCTGGTGACGTTCGGCGTCTGGCAACCGTCAAAGGACACTGAGCCGTCCCCCAAACGTACTGGAGAGACCGCCGCCAGCAGATATCAAAGCCCCAGCCGCAGATTCAGCAGTAGCTTCCGGCGAGCAGTTTATCATGCGCAGGTCGAGGCGGAAGAACAACGCTATGCCCTGCCACAAGGCTTGCTTGATGCGTTGATCTGGACCGAATCGCGCTACAATCCGCTAGCGCTGAGTAGGTCTGGCGCAGCAGGTTTGGGGCAACTTATGCCTCAAACCGCTCGAGACCTCGGTGTCTTCAACCGATATGATCCACGCGCTAACATACAGGGTGCAGCAAAATACCTCCGGCAGATGCTGGATCGCTTCAACGCGGTTCACCTTGCCGTTGCTGCTTACAACGCTGGTCCAAGGGCGGTTGAGAAAGCGTCTGGCGTTCCGCTGAACGATGAAACACCCCGCTATGTCCGCAATGTGCTGAGCAATTGGCGCGAGCGCGGAAAATGACATCCGCCATCTCTTGCAAAAAATGAAACGCCTTGCTTAAAAAGAAATACCAGAGATTGAGCTCGCGATCAGCCGTTTTGGCACAGCGTCGAAACCGTAGCCCGGTCACATTTTGCGCCGCCCGCGCAGAAGGCAAGGCGCAGGAGAGCCAAAAATGTCCGAACTGAGCCTGCCATTTGCTAAAACGCTTCTGGGCAGATCAGCCCTACTTGCAAGCTTGGCGGTCAGCCAAATGACCTTCAGCGCTTCGGCGTCAGGGAAAACCGCAGATCTCTCAGTCAGTCTGCCAGCCTGTGATCGCACGATTGCGGACGCGTTCCGGCCGGATGCCAATACCCGGGTCGTCCAGGTGGCGCATTTCAGCAAAGGTGCGCCCCTCACCTTCGAACCGGAGCACCCTGCCAACACGCCAATTGCGACCAATGACGTTTGCATGGTCAAGCTTCTGGTTGGCCCTGGCAATCCCGGGCCGGCAGGAGCTTCCTCTACGTCAGAGGGCATCGGCATCGAGATATGGCTGCCCGAGCGTGCCATCTGGAACGGACGCCTCCATGCGCTTGGCGGCGGCGGCTGGCAAGGTGGTCCGGCCGGGGTAGCTGGTGCCATCGCAAGTCCGCAGGCCGCGATGGTTGCTGCGGCAGAAGGTGCGGTTTCATCGACCACCGATACCGGCCATACGGTGATGAGCGGCAGCTTCGCCGTCCTGCCAAATGGCGCGATCAACAGCAGGCTATGGACCGATTTTGCTTCGCGCGCGATCCATGAGCAGGCGGTCAAATCGAAGGCGCTGGCGGCATACTACTATGGCAGGCCAGTACGCCACTCCTACTGGGAGGGGGGGTCCACCGGCGGAAGACAGGGCCTCAACCTCGCGCAGAACCACCCGGAAGATTTCGACGGCATCATCGCGATGTACCCGGCGTTGAACTGGACGCGCTTCATTACGTCCGAGCTCTATCCGCATATCGTGATACAGCGTGATCTCGGCGGCAGGGCACTGACCAAAGGCCAACTCGACCTCGTGTCGAATGCTGCCATTGCCGCTTGTGACAGTGTGGACGGTGAGCACCTCGGCTACATTATCGACGCAGCAAGCTGCCGCTACGACCCTGTGCGTGATAAGGCAGTCCTCTGCATTGCCGACGGAGGGACGAACTCCACCGACACCTGCGTCAATTCCGCCGAAGCGCGCGCGCTCAACAAAGTTTGGTTCGGCATGACCTCTGATGGCAGTGCGCCCGATCCTGTGATGGACAATGGCTGGGCCAAGGGCTGGGACAATGCAGGCCGTGCCCTCGCCGAAAAGGGCAATCGGCGGCACTGGTTCGGGCTAACGCGCGGAACCACGCTCTATCTCGATTACCCCGGGTTCGAGGGCCTGATGAACCCCGATCACCCCTTCTCGATCGCCACCCACGTCGTGGCGCTCGAGATGCGAGACCCTGCGATTGCAGAGCCACTTTTTCGAAGCGCGGCAGGCAGCGGGCAATCAGGCTGGAAGAACCTGACATACGCCAAGCTGGCTGATGCCTATGCGCAAGGGCTCGCCCTCCAGCCCCAGTTCGGTCAGATCAACACCAGCAACCCCGATCTTGGCGCCTTCCGCAAGCGCGGCGGTAAACTGCTGACGTGGCATGGTATGGCCGACGAGGTCATCCCCGTTCAGGGTACGATCCATTACTACAACAGGGTCGCGAGCCGGATGGGCGGCATAGACCGTGTTCGTGATTTCTACCGCCTCTACCTCGCACCTGGCCTCGGGCACGGCACACCGAACGGGACATCGAACTATGCAGCCGTCATTCCCAATTTCGAACCTGGCCAGATGTACGCGGCCCTAACTGCCTGGGTCGAACAGAAGACCCAGCCGCCGGGGAAATTGATACTCAGCGTCGGCCAAGGTCCTGCAAGCCGGAGCATGCCGGTCTGCCCTTTTCCAGAAAAGATCACTTATGTTGCCGGGGACCCCAAGCAAGCCGGGAGCTTCATTTGTTCTAGGCCGAAACCCTGACAAAACCAAAGCTCTGCTTTTCGCGGAACCCGCACAATTGAAGTGAGCCTAGATGGAGACCCCGCCCGGGTGGCGGGACAGCGCCTCGTATTCTGCCATGATCGCGGTGACCGCCGCGGGATTGGCGCTATTGATAGCGTCGACGAGGACCTGGGTAAGCGCGTGTAATCGCTGCGATTGAGCAACTGGCATTTCCGGCCATACCGCAAGTCCCGAATGGATCTGGAAATAGAACAGGCTCCGGATCAGAACATGGAGCACCTGATTGCCCTGCAGATCGGCAAGCGTTCGCCATATTCGGACCTGCAGGGAAAAATCGCCCTGCTGGAACTGCTCTGGCCGAACCGCGCGGATCGCCTGATCGAGTGCTCTCAAAGCCTGACCGCCCGGCCTTTGCGCCACTGCAACCGCGTTGATCGTATTGATCGACCAAATCAGGTCTTCCGACCAACGCAGTGGAAATCGGCGTAATCGCAAATGAGGAAACACAGCGCGCACGATTGCCCCCGGTGTCGGTTTGCGCAGCAGGAAACCACCGCCCCTGCCCCGCTGAACTCGGACCATCTCAAGGTCTTCCAGAATGCGCAAAGCCTGCAGAAGCACCGGGCGACCGGACGCGTGCTGTTCGATCAATTCGTCGAGCGTCCCCAGGCGCACGCCATCGTCTGACCACTCACACTTCCGCGCAGCATCTATGATGCGCCGCGCAATCAACAGGGCGCGGTTGGCGGGCTCGTCGACTTGCGTGGACGACGGGGTGAGCGTGACTGTCTGCAGCTCGGAAACAAAATGCTGCACCCATAAGACCACGCCATTTTCGCGTTGATTTACAGTCTGCTGCAGCATGGCGGCGGCACGAATGGCATCGCCGGGATCAGCATCAATGGCATCGAGATAGAGCGCAACAAGCTGGACGGTCTCTGTCATCTCCGGAATGCGCAAGGCCAGACCGCCACCGGCACCGCGACGCATGCTGCCGATGCGGCGCGCCTCAAGGATCCGCAAGGCCTGTCGGACCACGTTGCTGGAAGCGTTGTACCGGGTTGCAAGGCTTTGTTCGGGACCGAAGACCCAGCGCGATTCAGGGACTGGCTCCTGCTCGACGATATCCGCTTCGAACCGGTCAGCGAGCGCCAACGCCGCCGTGCGGGTCTTGGCAATCGGGATAGCCGTTGCGCGCTGAAGTCGCGGTGAAAACATCGGAAAATCAGGGATTCTCTTATGAGGAAAGCCTTTCCTATTTTGGGCTCTCTTTTGCCCTGCTGACAAGCCCTAGACGGTCTCCAACGAAGCGCTCCGACCGAAGGAACGCCCGAAACATGAGGGAAGATGCATGACACGCAGCAAATTGGCCTGCCTCCTGGGTAGCGCGGCTTCGATCGCAGGTTTTCAGGCACCCGCTTTTGCGCAGGCGGTGGATAACAGCACTGTCCCCGAGATCGTGGTAACCGCGCAGCGCCGTGCGGAAAATCAGCAGAACACCTCGCTGGCCGTTACCGTCCTCGCCGGTGATGCCTTGAAGGACCGGGGCGTTCGGGATCTGACCAACCTGCAGAATGTCACACCGGCCTTCTCGTTTGCCGACGCCGGGATTCTCAAATTTGCCAACATCCGCGGTATCGGTCTCAACCTGCAATCGCCGACAGTGGTTTCGGGCGTCGCGCTCTATCGGGACTCGCTCTTCGCCCCCAGCCCGATCTTTCTGAACGAAGGTGTGTTCGACATCGCCTCGATCGAAGTTCTGCGCGGACCGCAGGGCACATTCGTCGGCCAGAATTCAACCGGCGGGGCGATCATCCAGCACAGCCGCTCGCCCAAGCTAGGCAGCACCGAGGGCAACGCCGAAGTATCCTATGGCAACTTCAATGCCATCGTTGCCGACGCTGGTGTCAGTGTTCCGCTGGGTCAAAACTTGGCAGTCCGCCTAGCCGGTCACCTTGAGAACCGCGACAGCTTCTATACCCAGATTAATCCAACCAATCGCATCCAGCCGGGCAAGGTCGATGCGCAGAGCGCGCGACTGAGCGTCTTGTGGCAACCTGCCACCAACCTGTCGGTTGAATGGAAGACCGAGGTCAATGCCAATGATGGCGGTGGCTATCCCTACACGCCCCTGGCCGGCACGGCATTTGCCGCGGCCGCCCCTTCGACCCCCTTTGTGATCAACTATGACCACCCGACAAAACAGAAAGAATTCAGTCTCCGGACCGGGGTGGAAACGATCTACACTTTTGACAGCGGCACCAAGCTGCGTGCTGTTGCCGGCTATCAGTTCGGCAAGCAGAACTTCACCAACGATACCGATGCGACGCCCGTTCCGTTTTCCTGGAACGACCAGCAGATTCACGACAATGTCTACAGCGGCGAAATCAATCTGATTTCGTCGGATGCCAGCAAGATCAAGTGGGTGCTGGGCGCATCGGCTGCCTATCAGACTGCGCAGCTTGACCTTGGCATCAACCTTGTCGGCGGCGCGTTCGTGATCGGGATCAACACACTCAATCCCAAGCTTTCGCTTGGTGGCTTCGGGCAAGTCACCTGGCCACTGGCGGAAGGATTGACGCTCGATACAGGTGTTCGGCTGAGCTATGATCGCCAGACCCAGAGCGGGACGTTCAAAGTTGGCGGCTTCGGGATCGATCCCTCATCGCCGCGCTATTCGGACACGCGCGTCACCGGCAAGGTTGCGTTGAACTACAAGGTCAGCCGGGACAATCTGCTATATGCCTTCGTCGCAACAGGTTACAAGCCGGGCGGCGTCAATCTGCCTGCGGGTCTGTTCCTTGCCGAAACCGTGACCAACTACGAAGCCGGCTGGAAATCGACGCTGGCTGACGGCCATCTCACCACCCAGCTCAACGCGTTCTACATTGACTACAAGAACCTGCAGCTCAACATCTTCAATCCCGACACACGCGCGACCTCCATCACCAATGCGGGCAAATCGCGAATTTACGGCCTTGAGGCGCAAGTCCAGGCCCACTTCGGTGCGCTGCGCTTCGATGGCAGCATGGCCTATGTCAATTCGCGGGTCGGCGCGCTCAGCCTGATCGACACGCGCGCACTCCCGGGCGGGAATGCCAACGGGCTGGGCGGACAGTGCGTGACCAATTCGCCGCCCACGCCTGCCGGTTGCTTCGACTACAAGCCCTACATCACCACGCTGGACGGGCGCAAAAACCTTTATTCGCCGGACTGGACGGCAAGCGCGGGCATTCAATATGCCGTTCCGATTGGCGATGACGAACTGACACCGCGCATCGATCTGGCCTATCTTGCCAAGCAGACCACCAGCCTGTTCGAACGCGCCGTTGTCGATGAACTGGCAGCGCGCACACTGGTCAACGCCCAGCTGCAATTCCGCCACGGGTCATGGACAGCGACGGCATTTGCCACCAACCTGTTCGACAAGACCTACCGGTCGGGCAATGATGGCGACAACACTTGGTACGGGGCACCGCGGCAATACGGTGTCCGTCTCGGCGTGAATTTCTGATGCGGGGAGCAGCAATGAATTTGCAGATCGGATCCACGCTGAAGGCGTTCTGCGCCGCTGCTGGTTGCCTCATCGCACCCGTCTCGGCGCAAGCTGCAGGGAATGCCGCAGAGAACATCCCCGGGCTGGAGTTCGCGTTCGAGGAAGTCGTAACTTTGGCTGCCGACATCCCGGTCGGCCCCACTGCGCTGGGTGGTCGCAATATCGTACCGATCACGGGTGGCCGCTTTGAAGGTCCCGGAATCAAGGGGACGATCATTCCCGGCGGTTGGGACTGGCAGCTGGTCCGCAAGGACGGCTGCCTGCAGATCGAGGCGGACTACATGCTCCGTACCGATGACGGGGTGGTGATCAATGTCATCAACAAGGGCGTTGGATGCCTCGGCGCAGATGGCAAGCCGTTGCCCATGCGCACCCAGCCGGTCTTCGAAGTGCCATTGGGCAAGTACGAATGGCTGGGCAAAGCTGCCTTCATCGGCACGCTGGAACCTGCACGTGAAAATGGCGGTCCAGCTGTTCGGATCCGCTTCTACAAGGCTATCTGAACCATGGCTGCCCGCACATTTGCCTTGCCGCTCCTCGTTTGCCTTGGCGTGGGATTGATCGCGAATGGATCGGGCGCACCCGCTACTGCGCAGGCCCAGTCCGGATCAGGTAGCCGCTGCAGCGCTCTGGCTGGCCTTCGCTTGGGCGAGCTTGGCCGGATTGTCGCGGCAGAGTCAGGCCCCGCGATGCTGCCGCCGGGCCCATACGGCCAGCCAGCGCTGAACCTGCCGCCCCACTGCGAGGTCACGGGGATCATGCAGGAACGGACGGGCCGCTTCGGGCAACACTACGCCATCCGGTATCACTTGCGACTACCCGAAGCGTGGAACGGACGCCTGCTGTTTCAGGGCGGCGGCGGCACCAATGGCGATCTCGGCAATGCCGTGGGCGCAGCCAATACTGCAGGGCCATCGGCTCTGGCGCGTGGCTTTGCCGTGGTCAGCCAGGATAGCGGGCACGACAACCAGCTCAACACAGACCCCAAATGGGGCGGCGCGACAGTGTTCGGAACCGATCCGCAAGCGCGCGCCAACTACGGGCACGCTTCGTTGCCGCTGGTAACCGCAGCCGCGAAGTCCATCGTCGCCCGCTTCTACAGTAAGCCTGCCGCGCACAGCTATTTCCTCGGTTGCTCCAAGGGCGGGCAGGAAGGCATGGCCGCAGCCCAGCGCTATCCTGCGCTGTTCGACGGGATCGTCGCCGGTGCCCCTGGCTTTGCGTTGCCGCGTGCGGCCATCAACGAAACTTTCAGCGTGCAGCAATTCGCCGCGCTGGCGAAGGCGGCAACCGGTCAATCGGCAACCGTTGCGAGCATTGCCCGCACCTTCAGCCCTTCAGCCATGCTGACCGTGCGCAAGGCCGTGCTCGACGCCTGCGATGCGGCCGATGGCCTGATTGACGGCATCACGGCAGATTTCCGCCAATGCACAGCCCCGATAGTCATGGCGCAACTGCGCAAAGGCCAGTGCACTTCGGGAGCAGCGGACGGATGCCTGAGCTCCGCGCAGATCGACACGCTGGGTCGCGTCATGGCTGGTCCAAGACGTGCCGATGGCCGCCCGATATATGCGTCATGGGCCTGGGATGGCGGCATTGGCAGCCCGATGTGGTCGATGTGGCGGGTCGGCAACGAACAAATGCCAGCGTTTGACATCGCGTTGGGCGGCGCGTCATGGCCCGTGGTTTTCAGCGTTCCGCCGTCGCCGATCAGCCCGGCGCCCGAGGGCATTCTGGCCAAGCAACTGGCACTGAATGTCAACGACATGGAAGCCGGCATCTATCGCCGCTCCACGCTCTTTCCGCGCAGTGCATGGAGCGACATCGGCATGCATTCGGCCAACCTTGACGCCTTCCTGGCGCGCGGCGGCAAGCTGCTGGTGCCGCACGGGGTGTCCGATCCCGTGTTCTCGATCATGGACACAATCGGCTGGTACGACCGGGTCAGCGCACGCTACGGCGCACAGACAAATTCTGCGGTGCGTGTCTTTGCGGTGCCGGGGATGGCGCATTGCCTGGGCGGCCCCGGCACGACCGACTTTGATGTGCTCGCGTCCTTGGTCGATTGGGTGGAACAGAAAAAGGCGCCCGATCGCATAGTCGCCACAGCAAATGCCGGCACGCCGTGGCCGGGCCGCACCCGGCCACTATGTCCGTGGCCCAAAGTAGCCCGCTATCACGGCGGCGACCCGGAAGCGGCTGAGAGCTTCGCCTGCGAGTAACGGTTGGGTATCAACTTCGCTGGCAGGCACGACGTTAGATCTGTTCGATCACGACAAGCTGTCTGAACCGGGTTCCATGGCGAACTTGCGCTGCAATAGCGCCTCAACTGCCCGGCGTAATTTTTGACCCGAGCAAGTGCCGCGAAAGCCAGGTGCTGGCGGGTTCGCCCCAAAGCCGCAGACCCGCCCAGCCAAGCGCGAGCACGCCAAGGAACAGCACCGGCACTGCCGCAAATAAACTGGTGTCGCTGCTATGGCCGAACTGCGCGTTATCAATGAAGCAGTACACGGCTGGATAGTGCAGGATGTAAAGCGGGTACGACAGGCGGCCGAGAACGTTGCACGCACCGATCGTCCCCTTCCCCCGCCCTGAATGCGCGCCGAGCAGGCAGGTGCCCGATGACTCGGTGCAGCCACAGTCCGCAAACAAACGGAAACGCGAGCCGAACAGGGGCCATCCACCAGCTATCGAAGGCGAAGCCCCGGTCATCGTGCCGAAATGTGCAGCTGAGCCAATAGTTATGCCAGCGCAGACCACCGCGAGACCCAACAACGCGCGCGGCGACACGTGGCGCAGGAACAGCGCATAGGCGAGGCTGCCGGGAACACTACGAGAAGGATTGCCGCGATGCCGCGCAATCCGTCGATCACGGCGTAGTGCTGCTTTGCCTGCACGGCCGCCTCTGAGGCCCGCAGCGTTGTCAGTCCTTCCATCTGCGGGCGACCATGTGGAATGTAACGGGCGTGCCAAGATGCTCGGCATCGTCACCCAGCGCAAAGGCATAGTCACCTGCGGGGAGCGACCAGCCGCCGTCCTTCCAGTCCGCCAGAATGCGCGGATCGAACGTGACTTTGACGACCTGTGATGCGCCTGGCTGAAGATCGACACGGGCGAACCCGACGAGCCGCTGCTTGGCCTCCCCTGCCCGCGAGACGAGATAGACCTGTCCGACCGTGGCGCCTTGGCGGCTGCCAGTATTCTTGACCGTGAAGCTGGCATTCAGCCCCGAAACCTTCAGCCCCGAACTTGCGAACGTGGTGTAGCTCAGGCCGAAGCCGAACGGGAACAGCGCCTTTTGCTGTTTCCGCGCAAACCAGCGGTATCCGACATCGGACCCTTCAATGTTGTAGTCGGCATTCAGCTTGGCATCGGGCGTCGGCGGATCACCAGTGAAGTTGGGTTCCAGATCGTTGTACCCGTCAACAGCCGGACGCGGAAGCTGATCAGCACTCGCCGGAAACGTGATCGGCAAGCGGCCGCTGGGATTGACCTTGCCAAACAGCACATTGGCGATCGCTTCCCCTCCCTGCCCGCCGGGATACCACGCTTCGAGGACCGCGGCCGTCTTGGCCAGCCATGGCATGGCGACCGGATTGCCTGTCTCCAGCACTACAATAGTGTTCGGATTAGCCTCTGCTACAGCGGCAATCAGCGCGTCTTGTCCATTCGGTAGAGAGAAATCCGCTGCATCAAGACCTTCCGTGGACCACTTCGTCGCGAATACGATCGCTACATCACTCTTTTTCGCCAGCGCTACTGCATCGGCGATGGTCGTTCCGTCACGGTAGATCACCTGCGCACCGGGGTTGAGGGCCTTGATTGCCTTGAGCGGCGAAGAGGCATGATATTGGATCTGCATTAAGGCTGCGAACGGACCATCACCACCTAGCGGGATCGTTATTGACGGACCACCAGGCAGCTGCGCCTGGCTGGAACCCGCACCGGACATCACACCCGAATTAGCATAGCCGCCAATGACCGAGATCCGTCTCGCTGAAGCCGCAAGCGGCAACGCGCCATTCTGGTTGTGCAGAAGCACGATGCCCTGCTCCGCTGCTTCCCGAGCGACCGCGCCGTTTGCAGCGAAATCGATCGCCGTACCGGGCTTGGCGGGATTGGTATCAAGGTGGTATTTAAAAATCTGCGACAAGATACGGATGTTCATGTCCGCCAGCTTGGCGGCATAGGCAGGATCAATCGCAGCTTTGGTCTGCAGGTCTTTTGCGAAGAACACTTTGGCATCAAGCTGTTCGCCCGATTGCTGATCAAGGCCATGCAGCGCTGAAGCAATGCTTGGGACAGCGCCCCAGTCCGACATGACGAAGCCCTTGTAGCGCCAGTCGCGCTTCAGCACCTGATTGAGCAGCCAGTCGCTGTCGCAGCCATGAGCGCCGTTGACCAAATTGTAGGAGCACATGACCGAGCCAGGCTGGCCCTGTTCAATGCCAATCTGGAACGCCAGCAGATCGCTTTCGCGTGCGGCGGCCTCGCTGATCACGCTGTTCACGAACTTGCGGCCGGTCTCCTGCCCGTTGAGCGCAAAGTGCTTGATCGTCGAGATGATGTGGTTCGATTGTACCCCTTTGATCGCAGAGCCGACCAGAATGCCGGTCAGCAGCGGATCTTCGGAGAGATACTCGAACGTGCGGCCATTGCGCGGATCGCGAGTGAGGTTCGCGCCACCGGCCAGCAGTACGTTAAAGCCCTTGGCACGGGCTTCGGACCCGATCATCGCGCCGCCCTTGTAGAGGATATCTGGGTTCCAGCTGGCCGCCTGCGAAAGGCCCGAAGGCAGCGGCGTGGCCCCATCTGCCCGTGCGCCGCCAACCCACGAAACGCCAAGGCTGGCATCGGTTTCGGTCAAAGCCGGAATGCCGAGCCGTGCGATGCCTGCAATATAACCGGCGCCTGGCAAACCGTCGGCCGGGATCACGGTTCCGGGCACGAAGGGCAGCGCCATGATGCCGTGGGTCAGAACCACTTTCTCATCGGCGCTCATCTGTTCAACAGTCGCAGCGGCGCGGGCCTCCGCATCCGCTGCAGGGGCCTGCTTTGCATAGGTTAACGCAGGTGCCATTAACGCCGCTGCTGCGATACTGATTGCGAAGGAGTTGCGGCGAGCCATGAGCGTTCCTCTGAAACGATGGGGTAAAATGATGCTCAACAGAAAAAGCGGGTGACGTGCACCCCTGATTGTTACCAGGCAGAGGTAGATTCCGGCTCCTTCATGATGGTTGGTTGAGGTGATGGCAACCTGTCTGGGGCATGCCACAAGTTAGCTTTGTCGGCTTTCTCGGGGGTTCTCCCGCCCAGTTTCGAGTGTGGCCTGACGTGGTTGTAGTCGTGCCTGCCAAGCATCAAACACGAAGCAGGCATGCGGCAGCGACGTGAACAGTATCTCGTTGAGGCATTCGTCGCGCAAGGGACCGTTAAAGCTCTCGACGAAGCCGTTCTTCATCGGGTTGCCCGGGGCGACGATGTGCCACTCGCCCCACCGCTCCTGCGACCAGCGCAGGATGGCCGACAAGGTCTGCTCGGTGCCCATACCGCTCACCACCGTATGCGGCTTGCCGTGTAACCCTGAACCGGGATGGCGCAAAGAATGGCGTCGGATCAAAAGCGGCCCGGGTTTGAACCCAGCTGGCAGAAAACTGGAGAGCAAGTCACAAGCCACGCTCGATGGTTCAAAATCTCACTGCAGAATCATAAATCTGTGATCTAGAAGCACGGGCATGGCAGGCCGATTCAGGCGAGACGTTTCGGTTTGTTGGATTTTCAAGGAGGCATTGGTGGCAAGAACCCGCAATCCGAGTGACGAGCCCAAGGAGTATGCGGCACCAGCGCTGGACAAAGGCCTCGATATTCTGGAGCTGCTATGCCGGGCTGAAGCGCCGCTAACCCAGAAGCAGATCGCGGCCGAGCTCGGACGGACCGTAGGCGAACTCTACAGGATGATCGCGGCCCTCGTCGCCCGCAACTATATCGCCCAGGTTGCCGATACTTACTACATCACAACGAAGCTGTTCGAACTGGCGCAGATCAACCCGCCGACGCACCGTCTGCTGCTCGAAGCTCGGCCAATAATGCAGAAGCTGACCAACGAGATAGAGCAATCCTGTCACCTGACAGTTTATGGGCAGGGGCGGCAGATTGTGATCGCCAAGATCGATTCCCCAAGCAGCATGGGATACAGCATTCGACTGGGATCAGAGCTCGATGTGATCGTTTCGATGTCCGGGCGCGTTCTGCTGGCCTTCCAGGATGAAGCGACCCGCGCGGTTATGATCGAGGAAGCTCTGCGCCGACGACCCGATCACATCGAACCCAGGTTGCCCGAGATTCTCGATTCCATTCGAATGAAGGGCTTTGCATCTGCGGTCAGCACGCAGATCCGAGGCATGCACGCGATCAGCTTCCCTATTCTGGATTCGCAGCAGCATGCGATCGCCGCGATAAGTGTTCCTTACGCAGATCGGATCGACCTCGTTGGTCGTAAATCGATTGAAGATGTCGAGGCGGCTTTGAGTGAGGCTGCGCAGGCACTTTGCCGGCGGATGGGCGGAGATCTTACTGCTTCCCCTTCGCAAAAGCCGATTACCTTTTCGGCACCGCCCGCACCTGCGAGGCGGCGCCGAAAAAATAGCGAGGAGCAAGGCGGCTCCGAAGGTTAGTGGATGTGCGTGCCCCCATTCACATCGATAGTAGCCCCGGTAATAAAACCGCTGTGGTCTGATGCGAGGAAGAGGCAGGTCCCGGCGAGTTCCTTGGGGTGACCTACCCGGCGAAGCGGAATCGTTTCAACGATCTCTTTCTGGCGTTCGGGCGTGAAGCCATCGAGCATTTCGGTATCGATCATAGCGGGGCAAATGACGTTGGCCCGAATGTTCATCGGCCCGTACTCGCGTGCAATGGACCGGGTAAGACTAATGACGCCACCCTTGGATGCAGCATAGTGGGCACCACCGGCAAGGCCGCCCCCACGCTGCGCTGCGGATGATGACAAATTCACGATGTTGCCATGACCTTGCCGCACAAACACCTCCAGCGCAGCCTTGCACAAGTTGAAGGTTCCCTTGAGGTTCACATTGGTAATCCGCTCAAACCTCTCGTCGTCGATCTCGCTGATCGAACCGGCCTCGACAATTCCGGCACAGTTCACCAGGCAATCGACCCGGCCAAACCTGTCCACAGCGGACTGCATCAGTGTTTGGCATTGGGCAAAAACGGTGATGTCGCAAACTTGGCCAATGATGCTCCCAATGGAAGCGGCGGGGTCTGACGTTCCGTTTATCAGGCGGGAAACAATTGCATCATTCATCTCAATGCCCGAAGCGACGACCTTCGCGCCGTTATCCACGAACATGCGAACCGTGGCATCCCCGATCCCCTTTGGGGAGGACGTTCCAACGACCACGCAAACCTTATCTTCAAGCATCATGGTTTTACCTCAATTTGAAAATTCAGCGGGCCGAAGTGGCGGCACCGCTTGTGATCAGATCTTCAATTTTTTCCGCCGCATAACCGAGATCGGCAAGTACCTGGCGGGTTTCCCATCCTTTTGGTTGGGCGAATGGCGGTAACCCCAACCGCGCGTCATCGACTCTGATAGGTGACCGCAAAGCGATGGTTGTGCCCTCGGTGGGGTGCTCATCACGGCCGAACAAGTTGACAGCTTTCAGATGAGGGTCGTGGCGCAGTGTTTCCAGCGTATGGCATGGCTTGCTGGCGATATCCGCGTCCGCAAAAACCTTAAGCCATTCCTGCGTCGACTTTTGTGGCAGCGCAGCCCCGCGTATCGCGAACCAATCCTGCACATTTCGGGCACGCGCCGCCACCGAGTTGTAGCGAGGATCGTCAACCAGGTCGCTTCTTCCGGTCACATTGAGAAAAGCCACAACCTGCTTGTTGGTATTCACGGTGAACGAGATCCAGCCATCTGCTGTCTCGACCGGCTGGTTGTGCGGACTGAGCAGGCGTTGGTCGCCAGCAGGCCCGACGGGCGGATCAAAACTCTGCTGGGCCAGATGCTCCTGCAAAACGAAATTCGCCATGGTCTCGAACATCGGGATTTCCAGCGAAGCCCCTTGTCCGCTCGCTTGCCGCTGCATGATGGCGGCAAGCAAGGCACCTGCTGCAATTTCGCCGACGATGTGGTCACAAACCAGCATGGGTACGTAACTAGGCCGTCCATCGCGTGCCAGAGTAAGGCCCGTGATCCCCGAAGCAGCCTGCACCACGCTGTCATAAGTCGGTTCGCCAGCATAAGGGCCGTCCGTGCCGTAGCCTGTAATGAGGCAATGAATCTTATCAGGAGCAACCTCGCGGATCGCAGTCGCATCCAGCCCAAGGCGCTCCAAAGCTTGCGGCCGCATGTTCGCAACAATCACATCACAACTGGCCACCAGGCGGCTCAAAACCTCAAGGCTGTCTGGATGTTTGAGGTCACAGCAGATGTTGCTCTTGCCCCGGTTCAAATGAAGATACGTACCTGAATGCTCTCCGGTTGGCGAAGGGCCTCCGAGGCCCCGCATCAGATCGCCTTCAGGGCTTTCGAGCTTGATGACCTCGGCGCCATACTGCGCCAGACGGCCCGTACACACTGGCCCAACGACAACGCTGGTAAGGTCCAGCACACGAACGCCTGTGAGGGGCTGGAAAGTCATTCAGCTTCTACCTTTGCTATGGCCGCAATCGCACCGCGACTGTCATGGACGTTGATCTGCCAGGTGTTTGATTGCGCGCTGTCTGGCGACATAATCGCGGCTAATGTGACCAAGCGATCGCTGAAGAGCGGAGCCAGATATCTCACGCTCAGCGAGCGAAGGGCCAGGCCAAGATCTACCCGCGCAAATTCCGTCACCAGCAATACGATTAAGCCGCCGTTGACTACCAAATCGGGAAAACCCTCAACGTGCCTTGCATAGTCCCGGTCGAGATGGATTTTGTGCGCGTTGAACCCAATAGCCGAGAAGTGGAACAAGAGCGTTGCGTCGGGCAGGTACTGCCGCATTCTGTCACCCGAGACTTGCTGCACTGCGTTTTCCGGCTCCCGGTAGCGGCCACCTTCGGGCATAAGCATGAAGGTCTGCGTTTCGCTCACCGCAAGCTTGTCCAACGCAGAATGGCGCAATTCGTGCCGGACAGTCACCATGGCGCGCGGCCGTTCGGGCGTTCCCTTGTGTTCAATACTTTCGATGGCGCTGACGCGCTGGACGGCATCGCCGACCGCGATGTTGCTATGATAAGTCACACGCCGTTCAATCTGTAGCAGCCGCGGTAGGCCAAGATCTGGCAGCTGCACACCAAGGCCGGCAAAGCCATCAGCTCTCAAGCGTGATTTTTGTGCCGTCGAGGGCAGCAATGCGAAGTGCCAACCCCTTGGCATGGAGCCCGACGACGCCAACGCGGTTGGCTCGATATCCAGCATGGCAGCGATTTTCTGAAGCAGGGAAAGCGGGACGATTTCACCGGAGGCCCGCGCATGAGGCACCTTACGTTCCATACACCAGTCCCATTTTTCTGCGCTTAGCCGCCTTACCCGCGAGCCGCAGCTCGGACTGATATCAGCACACTTCCAGGCGCATTAGTTTTATAAATGCATTCACGCATTCATATACGCATTGAAAGTCGTGTGGGCAAGCGGTATGGTGCCTCCACATCAACGACGAGGCCGCACAGCACTCCAGGCTTTCAAGGGGTGGCAGAGTCAGCCGCTGCGTATAGCTCCGGCGAGCTATGCGTGCGGGCTAAACTACTGAGAAAATAGTTTTTTTGGAGTAGAGGTCATGAAGTTCAAGTTCCACCATATGAACCTGTGCACGGACAATCTTCCGCGGCTGACGGCATTCTACAAGACGCTCTTCGAGCTCGGTACGATCAACGACGAGGCGCACACGGTCATCAGCCGCGAACGTGATGACCGTGCCTATACTGGCAAGGTCGATTTCCTCACGGACGGCGATATCGAATTCCACTGGGCCGAACGCGACCTCGATACCGGCTACAAGATGAAGCAGTTCATCAATCCGATGGGGCACGGGCATTTCTGCTTCCGCACAGACGATATCAAGGGCTTCATGCGTCGCTGCGATGAGCTTGGCATTCGCTATTCGGACTACGGCTGCTGGGCAATTCCGGGCTGGCACCAGGTGTTCCTGCACGACCCCGATGGTCAGGTCATCGAAGTCCACCAGCCCAACGTTTTCTGATCCGCGCTCAGCGGCGGCACACCTCGGCCTTCCATAGGCCGAGGTAGGGAACTGACCGTAACGCCAGGCGGGCAGATTGACATCATGGACACCCTTAAATATTCATATATACATTCGTAACTGCATATATGGATGTTCGAGTCGCTCCTTCGAGATTTTTGAACCGCCAGATGGGACCACGCGTCCTGAGTGCCGAATTCGGTGAATCTGGGACCAAAGCCAGAATATGCGTCTAAAATATTGATTTTAATAACTGATCAAAGTGCAGCGAGAAGTGCTGCGTTCAAGATCGGAACAGATCGGGACATGGGAGAGAAGCGATGAGAACATTGGGCAAAATTCGGCTGTATTCCTCGATGCTTGCGATGGCCGCAGCGCAAATATCGTCACAAGCCTTTGCTGCCGACGCTGCAAAGGACGTTCAGCCACAGGCTGATGCCGCACCGGATGAGATCATCGTTACTGCACAAAAGCGTGAAGAACGGCTGCGCGATGTTCCGATGTCGATCACTGCAGCAACGGCTGAGCAGCTTGCGTCCAAAGGCGTGACCAACACCGACGATTTGGCCAAGATTGTTCCAGGATTTTCCGCTCAAAAAACTTCGAACGGACTGCCAATCTATTTTATTCGCGGGGTCGGCTTCTTTGATGCATCGCTTGGCGTGAGCCCGGCTGTCTCGGTTTACAGCGATCAGGCACCGATTCCCTTCACGCCGATGGCGCGTGGCGCAATTCTTGATCTGGCCCGCGTCGAAGTGCTGAAAGGGCCGCAAGGCACGCTGTTCGGCCAAAACGCGACGGGCGGCGCGATCAACTATATCGCAGCCAAGCCTACCACCAGCCTCGAAGCCGGAGTCAATCTGCAACTAGCGCGCTTTGGCTCTGTGAATGCTGAGGGCTTCATCAGCGGTCCCCTGTCATCGACTGTTTCTGCTCGCGTTGCGGTCCGGCGAGAGAGCAGTTCCGATTGGCAGCGGAACTATGCAAATGGCGACACGATCGGTCAGCGGCGCTTCATCAATGGGCGTGCGATCATTGATTGGAAGCCGTCGGATCGGGCCCGGTTCGAATTGCAGGTCACCGGATGGAAGGACACATCCGATTCCCAGCAGCCGCAACTTACGCGCTATTTCCCCCAGACCCCGGTTTCTGCTGGAGGCAGGCCCACCGTCTATCCGATGGCCAGCTTCCCTGTTGCGCCAAATGATCCGCGCGCAGCGGCATGGGACCCGGGCACCCGCTTTGCGCGCGACGACTGGTATGTTGGCACGAACCTTCGCGGCGATCTTGATCTGTCAGACACGGTCACTCTTACATCCATAACGGCCTACGGGAAGTTTCGAACAGGCCTGCCCCAGGATGGTGATGCAACGATCTATGCTCTGGATCTTGTAACAACGACCGGGTCGATCGAGACCTATTCGCAAGAGCTCCGCGTAGCCAAAACGACCGGCGCTTTCCAATGGATGCTGGGCGGCAACTATCAGCATGACAAGACTAGCGAACGTCAGGCATATGATCCGGTGGTTGACTCGAACGAGCAACTGTTCGGGAATACCTGGGACAGGTTCGGCATGCGCAACGACCAGCGCATCAGAACGGCAAGTGTGTTCGGGAGCGCACAATTCCAGCTTTCCGACCAGCTCACTGTTCAAGGGTCGGCACGTTACAGCAGCCAGAAGCGCGCCTATTCGGGCTGCACGGCTGATCTGGGCGATGGCCAGATTGCAAAGGCCTTTGCGTTCCTTTCCTTCGCCCTGACCGGTGCCCCGCAAACAATTCCGGCTGGGGGATGCATAACGCTTAACGCCAATGGCACGCCCGCTCCGATCATTACCGGCGACCTCGATGAGAACAACTTCTCCTGGCGCGGGAGCCTGAACTGGAAACCCAGCAACGGAACCCTGTTCTACGCAAACATTACCAAGGGCTTTAAGGCAGGCAGCTTTCCGACCCTCGCTGCGGCCGTCAGCACACAGCTGGCTGGCATCAAGCAGGAATCCGTCCTGGCCTACGAAATCGGTACGAAGATCGAGCTGCTTGATCGCAAAGTGCAGATCGATGCCGCGGCATTCTACTATGACTACAAGGACAAGCAACTGACCGGCTTCCGGTCGATCCTCCCGTTTGGCCCGCTGCCAAGCCTTGTCAGCATCCCCAAGGCCCGTGTTCAGGGTGCCGAGATCAACGTGATCCTGCGGCCTGTCACGGGTCTGACGGTTTCGGTGGGTGGCTCCTACCTCGACACGAAGGTCTTGAGTGATCCGGCGTCACCGATCGGACCGTTCGGCGGCGCCGGTACTTTTGTCGGCCAATCTTTCCCGCTTACCCCGAAGTGGCAGGGTGTTGGCGATCTTGAATACAAGTTTGCGGTTTCGGGAGCCAGCGACGCCTACTTCGGTGCCACGGTAGCAGGCCGCACGGGCAGCAAGAGCGTCTTGTTCGGCCAACAGGCTGCGCAAGCCGCACTGGAGCAACTGCTCGTTGCACCGGGATACGCCACGCTTGATCTACGAGCTGGCGTCAATCTCAAAGACAAGAATGTTCACCTCGAAATCTGGGGCCGGAACGTGACGAACCGCTATTACAGCATCAACAATATCCGATCGGCCGACTCGGTTTTCCGCTTCGCCGGGCAACCTGCGACCTATGGCGTGAGCCTTGGCTACCATTTCTAGCTGACAGCCTGGAGGAGGGTCCGGGGGTACGGCGCGCCCTGCTTTGCGCGCCCGCCGCTCGGATTCTCCTCGATTGTGCTGGAAAACTCCGAAGGACAACGAACACGATGGCTCAGATCCTGCTCGTACCCGGGGCCTATCATGGCGGGTGGTACTACACCCCTCTGGTCCCTGCCCTCAGGGATGCGGGGCATGATGTGTTCACGATTTCGCTGAGCGGTCTCGACGACCCCGCTGACCGCCCCCGGGTTTCGATCAATCTCGATACCCACATCTCCGATGTCGTCAGCCTCGCAGAAAACGAGCAGCTCGATGACTTTGTGCTGTGCGGCCACAGTTATGGCGGCATGGTAATCGCCGGTGCGGCAGATCGGTTGCCCGGGCGCATCAAAACCCTCGTATTTCTCGATGCGATCGTACCCAATTGCGGCGATTCCGTCTGGTCGCTCTGGCCAAGTGCCATGCGCGAGATTTTCATCGCGATGGCGCCCGATGGCCTTGCGACTGCACCGCCTCCCGGCGTTGATGCCCGGGCCCGGGCACATCCACTGGCAACGTTCCTTCAGCCGATCAGCATCGGAGACCATGCCTACACGGCGCGGAACAAGGTCTATGGTCTTTGCGCCGGCGACAAGGAAAGCCCGTTCTGGGGCTTCCATGACCGGCTTTCGCAGGAGTCCGACTGGATCACGCGCAAGCTGGACTGCGGCCACGATTTCATGAACCAGGCCCCCGATCAGGCCCTTGCAGTGATCCTTGAGGCGGCTGCACTCGCCTGATCGGGCGGGGGTCCCTCCCCTCGAGAAGCGAGAGTCATGGCGAACAACCAAACTTGAATTTGACGCACGCCTCCGCGATGGTTCAAGCCATCCGCGCTGGGTGCGCCGATCAGGATCAAGGGATAGTTGAATGCCGGTTGCAAAACCAAAGAAGCGCGCGGGAATCCAGTCTGTAGAAATCGGGATGCGTGTGCTGGATACTCTTGCAGGTCTGGGCGGGCCTCGACCATTGGCGGCCATCGTGCGGGGCTGCGGGTTGTCGCCATCGCAGACGCATCGCTACCTTGCCAGCTTGTCCGAAGCGGGCATGGTTTTGCAGGACCAGCACGGGAACTATGATCTGGGCCCGGCCGCACTCAAGTTGGGATTGAGCGCACTCGGGCGCATCGACGTTTTCCGGATCGCTGACGAAAAGCTTGGCGCCTTTTGCCAGAGCACGGGTTCCACTGTTCTGCTGGCCGCGCTGGGGCCATCTGGGCCCACCATCGTGCGCTGGCACATGGGGCGGCCGCCGATTGTAACCTCGCTGGCCTTGGGCTCGGTTCTTTCGCTCGTCCACTCCGCAACGGGTCAGATCTTCCTCGCCTACAGGCCGGAACAGGAGACCGAGGCGCTCGTTCAAGAGGAGCTGGACAAGACCGGACCCGTAACAACGGCTTCGATCGAGAAGCTCAAGGCGAAGGTGCGGAGCGAAGGGACGGCGCATGTCGGCGGAACGCTCATTCCTGGCCTCGATGCCAAGGCCTATCCGATTTTCGATCTGCAAGGAAATGCGGTGCTCTCGGCAACGCTGATATCCTTGTCGGGCCGCGCGGAACAGCACAGCAGCCAGGCTGCGCGTAAGCTGCGCGCCGTTTGCACTGAGATCAGCCAGATCCTTGGTGCGCCGATCGCAGCCGAATAGCGTTTCAGATTATACAATAAGTTTGACAGTCCGGAATAGGATTGGCTATCTCCCACGCACTGCATATGCAGTTGCGGCCCTGCTCCGCGCGGAAATGCGCGTGGGCTGCAGGCATTGCCAAGCAGGCATGACACAACAAGGTCTGCGCCGGTGGGAGAACAGTGAAGATGGCGGATCACGGCAGCAATGAACAGCGCGCGCTGCTTGAGAACCTCTATGAAAGCATGGCGCCAGATAGCCTGACCCCCTTGTGGGAAGTGCTTAACGCCCTCGTGCAGGAATCGCCGCGCAGCCCCGCCGTCGTGCACAAATGGAGCTACGAGCGGATCAGGTCGTTCCTGATGCGCGCGGGTGACATTATCTCTGCCGAGCAGGCGGAACGACGGGTGCTGATCCTCGAGAATCCCGGCCTCGAAGGGCAATCAGCGATTATTCCCAGCCTCTACGCCGGGATGCAGCTCATTCTCCCCGGCGAGATTGCTCCGTGCCACCGACACGCACAATGCGCCCTTCGCTTCGTGATGGAAGGCGACGGCGCTTACACGACAGTCGACGGCGAGAAGGCGGTCATGCGGCCGTTTGATCTAGTGCTCACGCCGGGCATGCAATGGCATGACCACGCCAATCATACCGACAAGCCGATGATCTGGCTTGATGGACTGGATATCCCGACCGTTCGGCTCTTTGATGCGTCGTTTGCCGAACGCCTTGCTGAAAAGCTGCACCCCGAAACGGTTGCGCCGGGTGATACACTCCACCGCTATGGCGGGAACATGCGGCCCATGCGCGGGTCGACCGCTGACCGGCGGCCGGCGCACCAACCGCTCTTCCACTATCCGTTCGAGCAATGGCGCGCCAATTTGACCGGTATGGCGGCCACGTCGGACATTGATCCGCACCTTGGCCATGCGCTGGAGTTCATCAACCCAGCCAACGGCGGTTCGATCATGCCCACCATCTCGGCCCATGTCCGGCAATTGCCGGCAGGTTTCGAAACAAAGCCCCGCCGGTCGAGCGATGGCACGATCTTCGTCGTAGTCGAAGGCAGGGGCACGGCACTGGTCAATGGGGAGGAGCATCCGCTCGAGGAGCGCGATGTGATCGCGGTGCCTTCGTGGAACGAGCTGCAGCTGCAAGCCGAAACCGACCTGATCTTGTTTGGCTTTTCAGACAAAGCCTCGCAAGAAAAACTTAACCTTTATAGAGAGATGAGAGCATGACTTTGCTTTTCGAGCCGCAGGCCGCAATTCTCGCTGAGACCAGCGACGGCAACCAGTTCCCCGTTCGCCGCATTTTCTGCGTTGGCCGCAACTATGCCGAGCACGCGCGCGAAATGGGCAAGGACCCGGACCGCGATCCGCCGTTCTTCTTCACCAAGTGGGCCGAGACGGTTGTCCCTTCGGG
>JAIYAL010000159.1 GCA_027489095.1 Erythrobacteraceae bacterium | reverse complement strand
TCGCTGCAGGGCGCGGCCGTCACCTCGATCAAGATCGAGAACGTGCTGCATGAATTCTCCTCGCTCGCCGGCGTGCGCGAGGACGTGACCGACATCGTGCTCAACGTGAAGCAGATCGCCATCCGCATGCAGGGCGAAGGCCCGAAGCGGCTCCAGCTCTCGGCCACCGGCCCGGGCGAAGTGAAGGCGGGCGATATCGCGGTGAGCGGCGACATCGAGGTCATGAACAAGGACCTCGTGATCTGCAACCTCGACGAGGGCGCAACGTTCAACATGGAACTGACCGCCGACACCGGCAAGGGCTACGTCCCCGCCGTGTCGAACCGTCCGGTCGATGCGCCGATCGGGCTCATCCCGGTCGATTCGCTCTACTCGCCGGTCCGTCAGGTCTCCTACAAGATCGACAACGCCCGTATCGGTCAGGAGCTTGACTACGACAAGCTGAGCCTCTCGGTCGAAACCGATGGCACCGTCACGCCGGAAGACGCGGTCGCCTATGCCGCGCGCATCCTGCAGGACCAGCTCTCGCTCTTCGTGCACTTCGACGATCAGCTGCCCACCGGCCACGCGCCGGCGATGGGTGGCGGCATGACCGTCCACACGCCCGAGGAAAGCGACGCGAACCAGCTCAACCGTTACCTGCTCAAAAAGGTGGACGAACTCGAGCTCTCGGTCCGCTCGGCCAACTGCCTCAAGAACGACAACATCATCTACATCGGCGATCTGGTCCAGAAGACCGAAGCCGAGATGCTGCGCACGCCGAACTTCGGACGCAAGTCGCTCAACGAGATCAAGGAAGTGCTCTCGAGCATGGGCCTTCGCCTCGGCATGGACATCCCGGGCTGGCCGCCCGAGAACATCGAAGAGATGGCCAAGAAGCTGGAACAAGAGCTTCTCGGCTGATGCATTCTGGAGCCCCTGCGCAAGCGGGGGCTCTCCATATGGGCGAAGGTGGCGGCCCAGAAGGCCACCGGGACGGAGCTACCTTGCACGGGCTCCCTACGAACGAAGGTAGAATACAATGCGTCATGGTATTTCGGGCCGCAAGCTTGGCCGCAAGACAGGTCATCGCAACGCCCTGTTCCGCAACATGGCTGCCGCGCTGATCAAGCACGAGCAGATCACCACCACGCTCCCCAAGGCGAAGGAACTGCGCCCCTACCTCGAAAAGCTGATCACGCTGGCGAAGCGTGGCGGGCTCTCGAACCGTCGTCTCGCCATGAGCCGTCTGGGTGACGAGGCGCAGCTGAAGAAGCTGTTCGAAGTTCTGGCCGAGCGTTATTCGGACCGCGAAGGCGGCTACACCCGCGTGCTGCGCGCCGGTGTCCGCGCCGGTGACGCTGTGCAGATGGCGATCATCGAACTCGTCGACCGCGACGAAGCGGCCAAGGGTCAGGATTCAGGCCCGGTGCAGTCGGAAGACGAATACGAAGACGCGTAAGCGACTTCGAGACGAGATAGGGAAGGGGCCGGGGCGGAGACGCTTCCGGCCCTTTCCTTTTGCGTGTCGGCCGATAGGCTAGGCACCATGATCCGCACCGCCCTTGCCGCAGCCACGCTGCTCTTCGCCGCTGTCCCCGTCGCCGCGCAGAACCAGCAGGAGGCGCTCGACACTCGCTACAACCGCGCTCTTGCGGCGGGATACAAGGCACTGATGCTATGCGGAGCGATCGGCAACCAGCCGGACGACCTTGAAATGCGCGATGAGCGTTCGGTCGAGGAACTGGAACTCACCGGAATTCAGCCAGAGTTAGCCGCGCTTATGGACGCGGTCGTGGGCGATCCCGTGGGCGATGTCCGCGGCCGCCTTTCGTATGTCTGGGCGAGGCACGGAGAAGACGGACCATTGCGGCTTGCAGCTTTTCGTGCGGGCAAGGGCTGCGCTCTTGCGCCCATCGGAACGGTCGAGGATGACCTCAAGCGCCTGTTTCCCGAAATGTTGCCGCCGGGCATTTCGCCGCCAAGGCCAAGGCCAAGGCAGCACAGGGCGATTGCGCCGGAGCGGCTGGCACCGCTCCGCGCGGCGTTGAATGGCTCCTACGGTCAAGGCACAAGGACGACGGCGGTTCTCGTATCGTTGTATGGTGACACCGTCGACGAAGGCTATCGCGCCGATTTCGGCGCCGACACGCCCCAGCGCACCTGGTCGGTCGCCAAGAGCATTGCGGCGACGCTGGTGGGCGCGGCGGTCTATCGGGGGGAGGCGGACGTCAAGGCATCGGCGGGGCTCGGCCTGTCCGACACCGATCCGCGCCGGGCGATCACCATCGATCACCTCTTGCGCATGGCCTCGGGGCGCTATTCGGACACGCCGGGCAACCGCACCGATCCGCTCTATTATGGCGGGGCGACCGTCGATGAAGTGGCGCTCGACTGGCCGTTGATCGCAACGCCGGGGAGCGCCTTCCGATATGCCAACAACGACACGCTCGCCGCTGTGGCCGCGATCAAGCCGACCTTTGCGAAACACCCCCCAGCCGCGTTCTTTGCTTTGCTCAGCATGAACGAGACAGTCGCCGAGACCGACTGGCAGGGAAACTACATCCTGTCCTCGCAGGTCTGGGCCACCGCTGACGACTTGGCGCGGCTTGGCCAGCTCTATCTCAACGATGGCAAGCTCCCCGACGGCACCCGCATCCTGCCTGAAGGCTGGGTGAAATACGTCACCACCCCCAGCGGCCCGCAGCCCGCCACCGGCACCTTCGGCTATGGCGCAGGGTTCTGGCTGATGAACAAGGAGGAGGGCGTGCCGCCCGACACCTTCTCGGCCAATGGCAACCGCGGGCAGTATGTGGTGATCATCCCTTCGAGGAAGGTCGTGATCGTGCGCCGCGGAGAGGATCCGGCCGGGACCAGCTTCGATATCGCCGCCTTCACCCGCGACATCTTGAAGGCGCTGCCGACCGAGTAAGTTGACATAGTGCATACGAGGCGCCGCCTGCGCGCACCATCAACTTGGGACGAACTGTTCATCTAACGCATCGCGAAAATTAACAACACCTGTCAGCCTGATTCAGCCAAGCCTCACCCCGAATCGGCCAAAACCATCCTCGACACCGCGCGCAATTCCGCCCGCCGTGACAAGACGAGGAATGCTTCGATGACGACCAAGACCAACCGGCTGGCCTCCGGCACAATGGCCCGGCTTGCGCTCGGTGCGGTCGCCGCGACCGCGCTGACCGCTGCTTCCATCACCCCCGCCATGGCCCGCGACGACCGGGATCGGGGGCGCGACCGCGACGGAATCAGCGCGGGCGAGATTGTCGCCGGCGCTGTGGTGATCGGCGGCATCGCCGCGCTCGCTGGCGCGTTCGATGGTGATCGCGGCGATCGTTGGGATCGCGGCGACCGCTGGGATCGCGGCGACCGCTGGGATCGCGGCGACCGCTGGGATCGCGGTGGCTGGGGCGTCTCGCCGCGAGCAGCCGTTGATCGCTGTGTGCGCGCCGCCGAAAACCAGGCCCGACGCGGCGGCTATCGCTTTGCCGACGTGACCGATGTGCGCGATATTGATCGAACCCGCAACGGCTTCCGGGTGCGCGGACGGATCGATGTCGGCGGCGGCTGGGGTCGGCGCGGCAATGATCGCGGCAGCTTCACCTGCAGGGTCGATGGTCGCGGCGCGCCCTTCATCAACTTCGACAATGTTCGCGGCCTCGGCTGACGCCGTTACCCGCTTGCGCGACGCTTGGTCTCTTTCGCGCCGTGCAGACGTCCCGCCCCGTGTTCCCTCCACCGGAATGCGGGGCGGTGTTCCATGCGCCCGTGCGCGGCGATCGGTTCAGCCGGGCGCAAGCTGGCAACGGCTAATCAATGGTCACCGGGACGAGTGGTGGACGGCCCAAAAGCAACAGGAGAGAGCGATGGCTCACACAATCCGCGCCGCTGCGATGGCGGCCGCACTTGCGACTATGACGGTCATGTCCACCCCCGCGATCGCTTCGGCGCCGGCAGCTGCCGCGACCCGGACGCTCAGCGCATTTCCCTCTGCCTTCGGCCTCAGTCGCTACGATGCGGTCGGTGCCAACGCCGATTGGCGCTGCCGCCGCAGATGCGGCGGTTGGGGCGGCGGCTGGGGCGGCGGTTGGGGCGGCGGCTGGGGCGGCGGTTGGGGAAGGGGTTGGCGGCGCAACCGGGTCGATGCCGGCGATGTCATCATAGGCGCGGCAGTCATCGGCGGCATTGCCGCGATCCTCAATTCCAACAACCGCCGCGAGCGGGAACGTGACGTGGTGATCGTCGAGCGTGACCCTTATATCCGCAACCGCGACGCGCGCGATGATCGCCGGGCGCGGCCGGAGCGCAGTGCGGCCTCTGGCCTCGATAATGCCGCTACCATGTGTGCTGACTGGGTCGAACGCGATGCGCGGGTTCAAGCGGTCGACAATGTCGCGCGCACCGCATCGGGCTGGGAGGTGACCGGGACGATGGCTGAAGGCGAGACATTCGCGTGCCGGATCGGCAATGACGGCCGAATTGACGCGGTCGAATTCGGCGCAGGCCCGGCGCGCGCGCTTGGCGCGGCGGACGGCCAGTGGAGTGACGATTCCTATGCTGCCGCCCGCTCGCAGTTGGGCGGCACGGTGCGCCCTGACATGGCGGTGCAGGAAACGACGGTGCAGGTGGCCTCGGGCCCTGCTTCGGCAACGCCGCGATCCGTCAGTGACAGGATGCCAGCCTATCCCGGCGGGCCGATCCCCGGCGAGGAGATCCCGGAGAACGCCCCTGAACCGGCAGGTGCGCTGTAAGCCCTAGGAGCGGGGCTCGCCGTAGCTCGGCAGGCCCCATTCCCAGCGGATCGCTGCTGCCCTGAGGGCAAAGCCGCAGGCAAAGGCGAGGCTCCACGCTGCCGCTTCGGGCCAGCCGAGCAGCGGTGCGGCGAGCATCCCCGCGACCGTCAGCGCCGAGGTGAGCGCGGCCGGGGTGACGTAGAGTTCGGGGCTCATGATGATCGATGGGCGTCCCGCCACCACATCGCGGATGATCCCGCCGACGCATCCGGTCATCACCCCCATCAGCGCGGCGGGCACGGGCGGGATGCCGTAGGCGAGCGCCTTGGCGCTGCCGAGCACGGCATAGGCGGCAAGCCCCGCACCATCGGCATAGGCAAAGCCCTTGCCCTCCCACCACCTGACCGGGGTGAACCACGCGATCAGCGCGGTGGCGAGACACACGGCAGCGACCCACGGATCATCGATCCAGAACACCGGCGCGCGGATCAGAAGGTCGCGTACTGTCCCGCCGCCGACGCCGGTGACCAGCGCGAAGAAGGCCATTGTGACAAAGGTCTGCCGTAGCCGGGCTGCCAGTACCGCACCTGACAAGGCGAACAGCGCGATCCCGGCAAGGTCGAGCCAATCGAGGATCGGGGTGAGGACGGTCGGGGTCATGCGGCGAGCGGTGTCATGAAGCGGACGGGGCGGGCCGCGCCTTGCGGCGGCGGAACATCAGCACACAACCGATCAGCGCGCCTGTCAGCGAAAGGGCGGCGAACAGGATCAGAAGCGGATGGCTGGTATCCTCGCGGGCCGAAAGATCCATGATGTGCAGGCCCCAGGCAAGGTCGAAGGCACGCCACCAGCGGGTGCGCACTGCTTCGATCTCGCCGGTGTCCCGCCCGACATAGACATTGGTGCCGTCCGCCAATTGCACCTGCCATGCCGCCAGCGGCCGCCGGAAATCGAACGGGGCCTTGTCGGCGGGAAAGAGCGTGATCCGCTCCACCTTGTCACCGCCCACGATCCGCGCGGCGACAAGGGCGCGGGCGGCAGCAGCGTCGAGAACCGGGAGCGCGGCGCCGGTTGCGAAGTCGACGCGCCGCACGCTGCCGTCGAGACCGGTGAGGATCGCCACCGGTCGGCCCTGCTGCATGACGACGCGCATGTCCTTCAGATCAGCCTCGGGCGAGGCAAGGGTGCTACCGGGCAGCACCAGCGGGGTAGGGGCGACCTCGCGCCGCAAGGTTTCGCCGCGCACTTCTTCGATGGGGCGCAGGGTCATGAACAGGCCGGTCGCCAGCCACATGGCGATCGGCACGCCGACCAGCCAGCCGAGCCAGATGTGCCACTTGGCGAGGGAACGCATGGTAATCATGCCCAGCGCCATGACGAAGCAGGGCTAGCCGTGCAAGACCTTGCCGATCGCCTCGGCCGCGGCGATGCAGTCTAGGTCGCGCCAGCGCGGGCCGATCACCTGCATCCCGCAGGGCATCTCGGCGCCGAGATAGGTGCCGCTGCCGATCGGGAGCACGGTCGCAGGAAGGCCGGGGAAGGTCGCCATCCCCGCCCAGACCAGCGCGCCGCCGCCCGGCACCTCGGCCCCATCGATATCGAAGCTGCCTCTGAACACGGCCTGCTCGCTGTGCGGCACCGCAAGCACCGGGGCGGGCGGGGCGAGGACGAAGTCGTAGGCCTCGAACAAAGCCTCCCACTGCGCCATGCACACGGCCTGCGCGTTCATCAGCGCGAACCAGTCGGTCGCGGTGGCGCGCGTGCCGTCGGGCGCTGGGGCACCGCCCGACATGGTGATGTTCATCATCTTGAGATAGCTGCGCTGATGAAGCGCCTGATCCGGAAGGAGATCGCTCGTCCGGTCGATGCGGATGCCAGCGCGTGCGAGGGTCTCGATCGCGGCTTCGGTGGGCTCGCGCACGCTTGCATCCACCGGCGCGCCGGGCAGCGCGGTGATCGCAAGGAAGCGGCATTCCTTCAGGGGCTTCGCGCGTCGGCGCAGCGGCACCTCGGCGCCGACTTCAACCAGCACCGCAAGATCGGCAGGGTTCCTCGCCAGCGGCCCGGCGATGCTGAGCGGGCCATCCGCAGCGGCGACAAAGCCTTCGCGGCGAGACATGGAGGGGTGTTCGTGGCCATGCTTGGGGACGAGGCCCCAAGTGGTCTTGTGGCCCCACACGCCGCAGAAATGCGCCGGTACCCGCACCGAGCCACCGATATCGGTGCCGTATTCGCAAGCGACCATCCCGCTCGCCACCGCGGCCGCGCTGCCGCCCGATGATCCGCCGGGGGAGCGATCCGGGTTGTGCGGATTGTTGGTGCGGCCATAGACCGGGTTGAAGCTCTGCCAATCGGTAAGATCGACCGGGACGTTGGTCTTGCCGACGATCACCGCGCCCGCCGCCTTCAGGCGCTGCACCAGCAGGGCATCGCGCGGAGCGATCTGG
Source organism: Erythrobacteraceae bacterium (assembly GCA_027489095.1). Lineage (GTDB taxonomy): Bacteria > Pseudomonadota > Alphaproteobacteria > Sphingomonadales > Sphingomonadaceae > Erythrobacter. The sequence goes on along the minus strand of JAIYAL010000159.1, from coordinate 1,603 downwards.
TCGCGGAATTGCGGGTGGCCGAAGGTGGTCGGGAGCCCGGCGACGTCGAAGCTCTCCTTGATCGTCATCGGCACGCCGAACAAAGGCTGGCCGAGGCGCGGTCCGGCCGCGTCGCGTTGTTTCGCCTCGGCATAGGCCTGCTGGAAATTGGGCACTGCCAGCGCGTCGATCTCGGCATCGAGGTGCTCGATCCGCTCGATCGCGGCATCGACCGCCTCGACGACGCTGAGCTTGCCCGCACGGATCGCGGCGGCTGTTGCGAGCGCGCCGGGCTCGCTGGTCAATTGCGGATAGGCCATGCGTGAAATCTCCCCCGTCGTGCCAGTGGTCTAGGCATGGACGGGGGGAGGGGTCAAATCACATGTGGATCGGCTTGCCGGTTACCGCCATTGCCGCTTCCTTCAAGGCTTCGGCGTGGGTCGGGTGCGCGTGGCAGGTATAGGCGATGTCTTCGCTGGTTGCGCCGAATTCCATCGCGACGCAGGCTTCGGCGATCATCGTGCCCGCAAGGCTGGCGATGATCCACACGCCGAGCACGCGGTCGGTCTCGGCATCGGCGATGACCTTGACGAAGCCGTCGGTGTCGCGGTTGGCCTTGGCGCGGCTGTTGGCCATCATCGGGAACTTGCCGACCTTGACGCTAAGCCCGCGTTCCTTGGCCTGTTCTTCCGAGATTCCGACCCCGGCGATTTCCGGCGCGGTGTAGACGACGCTGGGGATCACGTCATGGTTCACGATGCCAGTGAGGCCAGCGATGTTCTCGGCCACCGCGATGCCTTCGTCCTCGGCCTTGTGGGCGAGCATCGGGCCGGGGACGACATCGCCGATAGCCCAGATGTTGGGGACGGCGGTGGTGAAATCGTGGTCGATCTCGATCTGGCCGCGCGCGTTAAGGGCAAGGCCCGCCTTGTCGAGCGCCAGGCCCTCAGTGTTAGGACGGCGGCCGATCGCGACCAGCACGTGGCTGGCGGTGAGGGTCTGCGCCTCGCCGCCCGCGGCCTTCTCGATGCTGAGGGTGACGGTCTTGCCGTCCACCACAGCGCCGGTGACCTTCTGGCCGAGCATCATGTCCATGCCCTGCTTCTTGAAGATCTTCTGCGCCTCCTTGCGCACCTCGCCGTCCATGCCGGGGAGCAGCTGGTCGAGATATTCGACCACGGTGACCTTGGCACCCAAGCGCCGCCATACGGAGCCAAGCTCGAGCCCGATAACCCCGCCGCCGATCACCACGAGGTGTTCGGGCACTTCCTCAAGATCGAGCGCGCCGGTGCTGTCGACGATCCGCTTGGCGGCATTGTCGACGGTGACGCCCGGGAGCGGGGTGACGCTGGAACCCGTTGCGATGACGATGTCCTTGGCCGTCACCTTCTCGCCCGCGACATTGACGGTGTGCGCATCTTCAAAGGCGGCATGGCCCTTGAGCCAGGTGACCTTGTTCTTCTTGAACAGGAATTCGATCCCGCCGGTCAGCTCGCCCACGGCCTTGGTCTTTTCCTGCATCATCCGCCCGAGATCGAGCGTCGGGGTGGCGGTGATGCCCCAGGTGGCGAAGTGGCCGTTACGCGCCTCGTCAAACAGCTCCGACCCGTGCAGCAGCGCCTTG
>JAIYAL010000095.1 GCA_027489095.1 Erythrobacteraceae bacterium | reverse complement strand
TCGGTGCAGCTTGGCTCGGCCACACTCACGACGGGCACGGACAACACCGACTCGACCTTTGGCGGCGTTATCTCGGGCAGCGGCGCGCTGACCAAGGTTGGCACGGGCACGTTCACGCTCTCGGGCGTCAACACCTACACCGGCCTCACCACGGTGAGCGCTGGCACGCTGGCGGTTGCCATGGGCGGTTCGCTTGCGGGGGCGGTGCGTAACGATGCGACCTTCGCCAACGCCGGGACCGTCAACGGACTGGTGACCAATAACGGCACGCTGACTTCGACCGGTTCGCTGCTTGGCGGCCTGACGCAGCTCGCCGGGTCGACCGGTACGGTGCGCGGCACCCTCAACGGCGCGATCGACAACGCGGGCGGCCTGACCGTCGATGGCAACCTGTCGAGCGACGGCTTCCTCAACAACACCAGCACGGGCATCGTGACGGTGAATGCCGGGGCGACCTGGACCGGGCTTACCGGCATCGACAACGCTGGCGGCGATCCGGGCGGCGGCGTGCGGATCAACGGTACGCTGACCACCACCGGCACAGTCACCAACCTCGCAGGCGCGACCTTTGGTATCTTTGCTGGCGGCACGCTCAACGCGGGCAACATCGTCAACCAAGGCATCATGGGCAACCTCGGCGGCACGGTGAACGGTAACGTCACCTCCTCTGGCCCCACGCTCTTCAACGGTGGGCTCTGGAATGGCCGCTTCGCGATCATCGGCGGGGGCTTTGGTGAGAACGGCGGGACCTGGGTCAACGCCTCGGGCGCTGTCTCGACCATCACCGACGGTCGTTTCGAAAACTTCGGCACGCTCAGCGGGCTTGGGGTCGATGTTGACGGTGCCAATGCGGTGCTCGCCAACGGGGTCGGCGGGACCGGGACGATCACGCTCGACACGGGCTCGCTGCTGCGGGCGCTGAACGGCGGCCTCATCACCAACGCAGGCATCGTCAATGGCGGCGGTGTGGCCACCGGCGGGACGATCCGCAACTTTGCGCCCGGCGTCTGGAATGGCACGCTGACTGCGAATACCGGCGGCCTGATCACCAATCAGGGCACGGTCAACGGCAACGGCCAGGTCAACGCGGGCGGCGATGTCCGTAACCTCGTCGGCGGTGTCTGGAACGGCAATCTGGGCGTTCTGGCAACCGGCGCATTGCGCAACGGCGGCACACTCAACGGAACCGTGACCAACGCTGGCCTCTTCGTATCAAGCGGCACCGTCAACGGCTCGCTGATCAACCAGACCGGCGGGAACGCGTTCCTGGCCGGTGCGATGAACGGCCCGATCAGCAACGACGGCACGATCACGCTGTTCAACGTGACGACAGGGATCGGCGCGGTGACGCAGGGCGCTGGCGGGGTGTTCGACCTTTCCGGGTTCAACACCAGCTTCGGCAGCCTTGCCGGTGCCGGTTCGGTGCTGCTTGGTCCGGGGACACTGACCACGGGCTCGAACAACACCTCGACGACCTTTGCGGGCGTTATCTCGGGCTCGGGCGCGCTGACCAAGGTTGGCACGGGCACGTTCACGCTCTCGGGCGTCAACACCTATACCGGCCTCACCACGGTGAGCGCTGGCACGCTGGTGCTTGCCAGCGGCGGTCAGATCGCTGGTTCGGTTCTCAACAACGCGACCTTCAACAACGCTGGGACGGTTGCCGGCTTCCTGCAGAACAATGCGGGCGCCAGCGCCACCAACAGCGGCTCGATCCTGAGCGGGGTGATCAACGCCGGCTCGCTGACCTCGACCGGCACGATCAATCTCGGGCTTGAGAACAGCGGCACGGCGCAGATCAGCGGCGCGCTCAACGGCTTCGTGACCAACTCGGGCACGATCACGCTGACGGGCAGCATCACCGGGTTCACGATTAGCCAGACATTCGTAACCACCGGGATCACGTCCTTCGACCAGACGAGCGCCGGGATCTTCAACCTTGGCGGGTTCAACACCACGATCGGCGCGCTGCTCGGCGCGGGCAGCGTCAATCTCGGCAGTGCACGTCTGACCACGGGTGGCCTCGGCAACTCGACATTCAGCGGCGTGATCAGCGGCACGGGCAGCCTCGAAAAGGTCGGCAGCGGACGGTTCATCCTGACCGGCGCCAACACCTACAGCGGCGGCACCACCATCAGCGGCGGTTCGCTGCAGATCGGCAATGGCGGGACCACCGGTTCGATCGTCGGCCCGATCGTCAACAACGCGATGCTGATCATCAACCGTTCGGACGCCTACACGCTGGCGAGCAACATCTCCGGCACGGGCATGTTCGCGCAGATCGGCACCGGCACGACCACGTTGACCGGCACCAACACCTACTCGGGTGGCACGCTGATCACCGCCGGGCGCCTGGTGGGCAACACCACCTCGCTCCAGGGCACGATCCAGATCGACGCACCGGGCGTGCTCGAGTTCGCGCAAGCTACGGCGGGCACCTACGCCGGATCGCTGCTCGGCGCGGGCCGCTTCGACAAGACCGGCGCGGGCCTGCTGACCCTCACCGGCAACAGCAGCACCTTCACCGGTCCGAGCTTCGTGATCGGCGGCGAACTGCGGGTCAACGGCGATTACCGTCGCTCGGTGGTCACGGTGCAGAGCGGCACGATCCTCTCGGGCACCGGTACGATCGGCGGGCTCGTCGCTCTGACCGGCAGCACCGTCGCGCCGGGCACCAGCCCGGGCACGCTCAGCGTCAATGGCAATGTGAGCCTCGCAGCGGGCAGCACCGTCCAGTTCGAGGTTGGCGCCACTGGCCCGATCGACCGGATCCTTGCGACCGGCACGGCGAGCGTCAACGGCACCGCTGCCTTCACCAACCTCAGCGGGCCCAATGCCTATGCCTTCAACAGCACCTACTTGCTGATGCAGGCTGATGGCGGGCGCACCGGGACCTTCGCGGGCTCAACCGGCTTCGGTCAGTTCGGGATCATCTACCGCCCCGAACTGGTTTACACCCCGAACCAGGTGCTGCTGCGCATGGCGCCGAACCTGCTCAGCAACATCGTCGGCAACACGGCCCTCACGCCCAACCAGCGTTCGGTCGTCACCCGCATCGATACGGCGGTCACCGCGGGCTACAACCCGCAGCCGCTGTTCAACATCTATGTGCTGCCGAACGCGCAGCTTCCGGGCGCCTTCGATCAGCTCTCGGGCGAGGTCTATGCGACCGCAGCCGGTGTCGGTATCGAACAGGAACGCCTGATCAAGGAAGCCGTGCTCGGCCGGATCGGCTCGGTGGCGATGGCCGCGCGGGCTGATGCCGAAGCGGCCAAGGGCGTCGGTGTCTGGGGCCAGTTCTTCGGTGGCTGGGGCGACGGCGAAAGCGACGGCAATGCCGCGAGCTTTGAGGCCGACCGCACTGGGTTCATCACCGGGATCGACGTTGGCGGCGGGAACGACACCTCGAGCTGGCGCCTGGGCGTCTACGGGATGCAGGTCCAGAGCGACGTCACGATCGCTGCGCGCGTCTCGCGGGCTGAGGTTGAGCAGTCAGGTGGCGGCGTCTATGCGTCGTTCAACACTGGCGGGTTTGGCCTTGCGGTCGGTGGTTACCTGACTTCGGTTGACCTCACCGCCTTCCGCGACATCAACCTGCCGGGCTTTGCCGAGACTGATGTCGGCAGGACCGATGGCAAGGCGCGTCAGGCCTTCGCCGAGCTGTCTTACGCCTTCGGTTCGGGCAAGAGCTACCTGCGGCCCTTCCTCAACGGCACGATCGGTAGCTTCAAGCTTGATGGTCTGACTGAAGTCGGCGGTCCGGCTGCGCTGGTGATGCGCGATCAGAGCTACGAGGTCAGCACGGTGACGGGCGGGATCGACGGGTCGGTTCTGGTCGGCAAGAAGCTGCGGCTTGGCGGCGCCCTGGCGGGTCGCTTCCAGCTGGGCGATCGCGATCCGCAGGCCCAGCTTGCGCTGGCGGCGGCCCCGGCTTCGGCCTTCACGATCAGCGGTGCGCAGCTCGACAAGCGGGCCCTTGCGGCCCGCCTCGATGCCACGCTTGAGCTTGAGAAGAACCTCTCGATCTCGGTCGGCTACACCGGCCTTATCGGTGAGACGGTCACCGACCACGGCGCCCGCGCAACGATCCAAGTTCAGTTCTGAGGTAAGGATCTGAAGTAAGAGGGCCCCGTTCCCGCCGCTTGGCGAGAACGGGGCCTCTCTATGTCCAGACCGCAAGCTCGCCCAAGCCTAGCGGAAGTTGAAGATGTGTCGTAGTTACGACACTCCGTCATCAAATTTGCGGGCCGTTAATTCGCTCGGCCAAGTCAATAAAGCGTAACAGAGCCTCCCTAGCGGCATTGGCACAGACCAAAGCCAATAGGGGGCTATCTTGTCATACACCGATTCACTCGGCCTGCGCGTGTCGCGCAAGGCAATCATGCTTGCCGCGGTCGCCGCCATTCCGCAGGTCGCCTTCGCTCAAGCTCAGACGCAACCGGCTGAGGAAGAAGAGGCGGTCAACGAGATCGTCGTCGACGGCACCCGGCCGATCGCCGAGTCCGAGGCCGAGGCCCTGCGCATCCAGCGCCTTTCGGACAACCTTGTCTCCGTCCTTTCGGCGGACTCGGTGGGCCGCCTGCCTGACCAGAACATCGCCCAGGCGACGGGCCGTCTTCCCGGCCTCGCGGTGGAGCGTGACCAGGGCCAGGCGCGCTATATCTCCGTGCGCGGCGCCCCCAATTACTGGACCACGCTGAGCTTCGACGGGATTAACGTCGTCAGCCCGGAAGGCCGCGATGCGCGCTTCGATTCGATCCCTTCGGCGATTGCTTCGCAGATCATCGTGTCGAAGGCGATCACCCCGGACATGCCGGGCGAAACCGTTGCTGGTAACGTCAACATCATCACCCGTTCGGCCTTCGACTATCCCGGGCTCAAGATCCTCGCCAAGGCGGGCGGCGGCATTGTCGAGCTGGGCGATCGCCGCGAATACGAGGGCAACCTTGTCGTCTCGGACCGCTGGGAAGTCGGCGGCTTGGGCGAAATCGGCGTGGTGCTGTCGGGCAGCTATTACGAACGCAACATGGTCACCGACAATTTCGAGACCGACTATGAGACCCCGTTCCGCAACGACGGCACCCGCGTCGACCAGCGCCCCGGCACCATCAACCGCTTCTGGGCGCGTGAGACCGAAAACAAGCTCTACCGCCTGACCCGCAAGAACTGGTCGGTCTCTGGCCGTCTCGATTGGCGTCCGAACGACGACAACCAGATCTCGCTGCGTTCGGTCTACACCATTTTCACCGACGACGAAGCGCGCGACAACTACATCTTCGATCTCGACGACCGCCAGAACGATCTCGCCGCCGACAGTGCCGTCTGTTCGACCACGGTCAATCCGACCCCGATCAACACCGGGTATGCCGACATCTGCAACGGCAACACGCCGCTCAGAGGCTCGGTCTACGGCATCGACATCAACCAGCGTTCGACCCTGCGCGCGTTCGAACAGTCGATCTTCACCAACACGCTCGAAGGCAAGCACACCTTCGGCGACAGCGGCGTGCGCCTCGAATGGTTGGGCAACTACACCCGCTCGAAGGATGATCGCTCGGTCACCGGCGAGACGCGCTGGAACAGCCCGTCGACCCGCACCCTGCGCCCGACGGTCGCCTATGACTTCACCAACCCGCAGCTTGCCCGCGTGCAGCTGTTCAACACGGTGCAGCTGTCCGGCCCGACCCGCTTCCAGGCGGGCACCCCGGTGACCGCGATCGACACCTTCGCCAAGCCGCTCGCCGACCTGCGCGTGAGCGATCTGGTCGATACCACCGATGCCTATACCGGCCGCGCGATCCTCGCCTACGACACCGAGTTCCTCGGTTCGAATGCGACCTTCAAGGCGGGCTTCCAGTACGATCAACGCACCAAGACATCGGTCAACAACCGCATTACGGTGGCCTCCGCCGCCGATTTCGCCACGATTGGCCTGTCGACCGATTTCAACCAGTTCGCGCTCGATATTCCCTTCCAGGGCAAGATCCCGCTGGGTTACACCTTCCGCTACTTCGATACCCAGAAGATGGAGGCGGCTTCGGCGGCTGCGCGGGCCAATTTCGCCTTCGCGCCGATCACCGATGACAACTACCGGGTGCGCGAGACGATCTTGGCTGGCTTCGTGATGGGCACGCTGCGTTACGACTGGGGCAGCATCCTCGGCGGCGTGCGTGTCGAGCAGGTTGAGAACACCGGCACCGCGACGCGCCCGGGTACGGCCATTGTCATCAATGCAGAAAGCTCCAAGACCTTCGTCTTCCCGAGCCTGCACGTGAACTACAACGTTTCGGACAACGGCAAGCTGCGCGTTGGCTACACCACCGGTGCGGCGCGTGCGGACTATGACCAGCTTCGTCCCAACGTGCAGATCGATGACACCAACGAGCTGATCTCGGGCGGCAACCCTGCCGTCAATCCCGAACGTTCGTGGGGCGTTGATGCCTATCTCGAATGGTACATGGTGCCGCAGGGCTTCCTTTCGGTCGGCGCCTACTACCGCAAGGTTCGCGACGTGCTCTACACCGACACCCGCACCTTCGGTTCGGATGCGCTGAACGAGCCGGGTCTTGACCGCTCTGAATACATCTTCAGCGGGATCGCCAATGCCGGTCGCGGCCGGATCCTTGGCGTGGAGTTTGCAGCCCAATTGCAGCTCGAACCGTGGACCGAAGATCTCGGCCTGCCGGCCTGGATGGGCGGCTTCGGCATCACCGCCAACCTGACGCTTAACGATAGCGAGGCGACCAAGCCGGCCTTCGGCGTCCCCGGCCCGAACTTCGTGCCCGAGCGCAAGGTGCGCCTGCCCGGCACCTCGGACTACGTCTACAACGTCGGCGGCTACTACGAGAAGTACGGCTTCTCGGCGCGTCTCCAGTATCAGAAGCGCGATCTTTGGCTTGACGGGATTGCCAACGACCTGACCGACGCGGGCGACACCTACTGGGCTGCGGACGAGGAACTCGATTTCTCGATGCGCTACGCGATCACCCCGAACGTCGAAGTCTATTTCGATGCATCGAACCTGACCGACCAGTCGGGTCGCCGTTTCTCGGAACCCGGCAACATCCTGACTGCTCAGGGCACGCCGACGCCGTTCACGGAAAATCTGACGATCGAATGGGAGCGCTTCGGCCGCCGCTACACGGGGGGCGTGCGCGTCACCTTCTGATGCGCTGACGTCCGCGATCGAAAGACATGTCCGGCGGAGGCGGCAGCGCCTCCGCCGGACTTTTTTGTTGCGCGGGCTGGCTATTCGACCTGCGCGCGGAAGCGGATCGTGAAGCTGGGCTGTACGGTCGCGCTTGAAGCGGCGGTCATCGTGCCGGTGGGGGCAATGCGGATGCCCGTCACCCTCCCATCGAACGTGCCGGTGGGCGTAAAGGTATAGGGCGCCGCCCCGCCTGCCGCCTGCGAATAGGTCACCATCGTTGCGGCGTTGAAGGCGTTGAGCCCGCTGGCTGTTGTGCCGTTGGTAAAGGTGACGGGCGTCGTCACCGCGAAGGCCATGTCGGTCGGCATGACATCGAGCAGGACGATCGAGCTCGCATCGACCGGTCCTGTCCCGGTGTTGCGAACGGTGATCGCGTATTCGACGATCGCGCCGGGGATGAGCTTGGGATTGGTCGTGCCATTGACCGGGTCGGAAATCACCGTGCTGCTCTTCTGGATGACCAGGAAGGCCACCGTGCGACGGGTGTTGGTGATAACGCAGGTGATCGTATCCCCCGGGCGCAGCGTGATCGTGCCGCCAACGGCGGTGGGCAGCGTCGTCGTCGAGGTGGCGGTGTTGGTGCAGGATATCGTCGAAGTGTAGTTTCCGAGCACAGCAGTGCCCGCAGCGACCTCGTCGACCCGGTAGGTCTGCCCGGTCACCAGCTGGACGAGCGTGGTGTCGCCTGTGCCCGCATCGATTGTTCCCCCGGTTCCCGTACTCGTTGAAGAGGCAGACACGGTCGTGCCGTTCATGATGCGCATGGTGAACTGATCGGTGCTGAACCGTCGGCCGCCGGAGCCCAGGGCCTTGCGCACCCTGAGGCGCGGATGTGCGCCGAGCTGGAACGTGCACACGAGCGATTCGCCGAACACCAGCTGGCCGATGTTGGTATCCGTCGTGATAAGGTTGTTCGGCAATGCCGCCCGCGTCGTCCCGGAGGTGTTGGTGCAGGTCAGGAGCGCGGAATAGGCGGTGATAGCGCTGCTGCTGCCTGAAGCCATCGCAATCCGCAGCGTGATCGGGATCCCGGCCGCCATGCTGAGCGGGGCCGTTGAGAAGGGACCTGTGCCGGCTCCACTGGTCAGCCCCGAGCTGATCGTGCCGCTCGTCGCGGTCGAGGCGATCTGAAAGTTGAACTGGTCGGCGGCGTTGGCGCGGGTGCCGAGGATTTGGGTCTCGAGCCGGATCGTCGCGAAGCGGATCGCGAACATTACGCCTTGGAGGCCTCCGGACTGAGTCTCGACCGTCACACTGGTCGGACTGTTGCTGCCGATGATATAGGCGCCGACCGTCCCCGGAGCCCCGGTGATGTTGACATTGGTGCTGCCCACCCCGCTGATCGGCGGCATGGTCGATCCGCTGATCGGCGGCACCGAATCGAGCAGCTGCCACCCGCCGCCATTGGTGCTCATCCGCAGCGCCTCGCCGTCGTTCGAGGATTCGGCGTCGGCGACGACGAAGGAATAGACCGTGACGCCGCCGCCTGCTGCCGGGGTGACAGTGATGTTGGTGATTGCGATCGTGCTGGTGCCAGACTGCGCCGAATAGAGCACGGGCCGCCCGGGGATATTGAGAAAGGCGGAGTTGCCGACCGCCGAGCCGCTCCACGATGGCGCGATGACCGCGCTATAGGCGGGGTTGGTCCCCGTGACCCGCGCGTTAAAGGTCAAGGTCGACCCGTCGGGCAGGGCGAAGCTCAGGTTCTGCCCCGAGGCGCTGCGCGCGGTTGTGTCGTTGTAATTGGTCAGGTTGAGCCAGCAGTAGGTCTGCCAGGCTGCGGGCGCGGTGCCTTGGGCACCGGCGGGAGCGCAGTTCTGCGCCTGCGCCCCGGCGCTCCACATCAATCCGCAGATAATCAGCATCGCCGCCAACAAGCGGCGCACAGCGAAGCGCAACGCGACCATGCCCGCAGCATACCCTGCCATGGTAAACGGCTGGTTAGCCAACCTCCTGCCGCCTGCGCGTTCCATCGTCAGCGCCCCAGCCCGAGGAAGCCGAAGGTGTCGGAATCGATCTTGAGGCGCACCGCGGCGAAGACGCCCTTGTCGGTGTTGCGCACCGCGCCAAAGTCGCGGTCGCGGAAGCCCTCGATATTGTAGCCGACCGTCAGCAGCACGCCCTTGGCCGGTACGAAGCCCATTGTCGGGCCGAAGGCGAAGCGGGTCTCACCGTCGGTGATGTTGCTGCGCACCGTGGCGCTGGCACCAAGCTCGAAACGTTCGCCGATGCCGATCCGACCGTCGGCGCCCACCAGCACGGAGGTGCCCTTGAACTCATCGCCCTCGTATTCGTCGAGATTGTGCCGCGCGCCCACGAACAGCGCGAGCTCGTGGCGGCGCACTTCGGCCTCATCCTCTTCCCCGCGCGGGGAGTAGTTGGCCGAGAAGCTCGCCACCAGGCGGCGCGAGCTCGCGTTGCCATCGACCGTCAGCGCGGTTCGGCCTGCGCCGCCGACCTCTCCGGCCACCGCTCCGGTGACGCGATCGCTGCGGAACTCAAGGCGGCCCAAGAGGGCGAGCGGCGAGGTGTCGGGCCGGTGCGCGAAGGCGAGGCTGGCGTCGAGAATCTCGGTCGTCGCTCCGCCCACGGTCTTGGCGCGGGTCCAGGTCGTCCCCGAGCCGACGAGGCTGCCCTCGCCGAGCTGGCGGATCGCGCCGAAGGTGAGCCCCTTGCGGTCTGCGGTTTCGCCGTCGCGCAGCTCGCCGCGCGCGGCGATGCTCCAGCGATCCTTGCGCCACGCAGCGCCGAAGGTTGCCGCGGTGAAATCCTCGAACTGGAGGCCGCCGGTGAGCTGCCCGCCGCTCGCCGGGGGCTGGGCGGGGTTGATGATGCCGTCCCCAAGGCCTGGGCCACCCGGATTGCCGCCGATGGTGCGGCTGCCGTCAATCGTGGCGTCGAGTGTCAGGGCCGAGGTGACCTGAAGGGTCTGCGCCAGCCCGAATGCGGCGAAGCTGCGGGTGCCGTTCTCGCCAATCGTCTCCTCGCCGAGCGTCGTGACGACCTGGCCGCCTTGCCACGGCGCGACTTCGATTCCGCCGCGCAGCTGGCGGGCCTTGAGCTTGTCACCGTCGGAAAGCTCGTAGGTGCCCACCAGCCTTACGGTCTCAGTGATCGCATAGCGCGCGCCCAAGCGATGGCGGGCGGGCAGGTCAAGGCTCTCGGTCTTGTCCAGCGCAATGGCAGTGCCAGCGGAAAGCTCCAGCTTGTTGTCGAACAACCGCTGGGTCGCGCCCGCCTCGAGCACGGTCGAGACGGCCTTGTTGCCATTGGCGAGGCGGTCATCGAAACGCACGAGGCCGAGCTTCAGGTCGGTGCGCTGGCGGGTCAGCACGAACTGGCCCTGCGCAGCGCGGCGGCGCGCGGTGTCAGTCAGGCTGTCATCCTGCCACATGCTGCCGACGAAGTTCAGGTTCTGGGTCAGCAGAACCCGCCCGTCAGCACCGATCTTGCGGCGACCGCGCTCGGCGGCGTTCTGCTGGCCGATGCCGTACTGGGCGTCGACCTGACGGGCATAGGCGATGAGATCGACCTTCCCGGTCTGGTGCTGGGCCTCGACGAGCCAGCCGGTGGCAATCTCGCCCTCGCGGCGGCTTACGCCCAGTTCGGCGCGGATTTCGGTGTTGTCGCCGATGCGGGCGAGGAGGTCGACAGCGCCGATTTCGGTACGCTGCGCCTCGCCATCGCGGCCTTCGGTGCCTGCATCGGAGATCGCGGTCGCGCCGATGCGCAAGCGGCCCCCGGCGGTGGTCCAGTCGGCGCGGACACCTGCGTTCATTTCAGCCTCGCCGTTACCGTCGTCCTCGAACTCGATAACGATGAACTGCGGATTGAGATTCTCATCGCGGCTCAGCACGGGAGCGGCAAAGCGGATCGTGCCCGAGAGCAGATCGATGTCGTAGTCGGTAAAGCGTACCAGCTCGCGTGCCGACACGATCAGCTCGGGGCGGAAGCGGTCGCGCACTTCGATCGTCACCCGCTCGGAATTGGCGAGGATACGGCGGCTGGCGAGGGTGTAGGGGCCGGAGATGCCCTGACCCTGGATTTCCTGGCGCTGGAAGCGGCTCGCGATCTTCGCGGCAAAGCCCTCTGCCCGCAGCTTGCCGACCCGCGCCTCGGCCTTCACGCCGGTTGCGGTGCGGTTGTAATTGGCAAGGCGGGTCTGGTTCATGGCGGTCTGGAAGTCGCCGTAGAGCGCGTAGAAGGTCGCGGTTTCGATGCGCACGTACAGCTTCTCGCGGCTGGCGGCGTCGAACTGGCGGGCCGAGGCATCGCCGAACACGGTATAGTAGGACTGCGGGTCGATCGCGCCCAGGACGCGGTTGTCGTCGCGCTGCTTGGCGCTGTCATAGGCGAGAGTGAGCAGGTATTTGCCCAGCACCCGTCCCTTGGCGTAGAGCGCTACGCGGGCGTTGTCACCGAGGTCGCTGTCGAACTGCCCTGCGCGCTCCATGTTCTTGGCCACCGAGCGCGAGCCCACGGTGCCTTCAGCGAGGCCGATGATGGTCCATTCGACAGCGCCCGGCTCGATCCAGCCCTCAAGCTCCTGGCGGCGGGTGATGTCCCCGTCGTCGAAGGCGAAGCCGAGGCGCAGCGAGCCGCTGACCATGGTGGGAGCCAGCTCGATCTTCGCGATCCCCTCGGTCCCCTCGACTACCCAGCGCGCAGCCATCGGGGCCATGCCGGTGAGCTGATCGAGCTGCTGGCGGTCGATCTGATCCGCGCTCTGGTAGGGGGCATTGAGCGTGAAGGTGCCTGAGATCCCCTCGCGCAAGGGGCGGCCGTTGCGGTCGAGCACGCGGATCGCGAGGACTGGCCGGGTGCGCCCGTCGGCGATCAGCTTGGAGAGCGCGGGCAGAAGTTCGACCTTGGCGGGGGCGCGGGTGAAGAACACCTCGCGGGTGAGGGTCTTGGAGACCTCGCCAAAGGAGTTGATGATCCGCGCCTCGAGCACGGTGCGATCATTGATCAGCGGCACACCGCGCCACACGCTGACCGAGAACAGGCCATCGGGGTTGAGCTTGCCATCGAATGCGTTGGCATTGACGGGCTTGCCGTCGACGAACAGCTGCACGCTCTGACCGCCGCGATGGCGCACCGCGACCTTGATGGCCGGCGCGCGCGGGTTGGCATCGACGGTGGGCGCGAGGAAGGCATCCTCGCCGTCACCCATCGCGAGGAAATCGATCACCGCGGGCGCGGCGCTGTTGGCCTTGGACTTAGGGGCTTGCGGAGCCGGTTCGTCGGCGGCCACGGGCATAACCGGGGCTGCGGGCAGGGTGGCCCCTTTGGGCAGGACGGCATGGAAATCGGCGACCACCAGGCTTCCGCCCTGGCCGATTGCAAAGCGCGAGGAGGCGCTGCGGGCGTTGCGGGTGGAGCGCGAGCAGTCGACCATCTTGGCACCCTCGGGCAGGGTGATGCGCGAGACCTGAACCACGTGGGTGCCGGGGACCACGCCCTCGAAATGGTAGCGGCCATCGGCATCGGTAATCGCAAAGCTGCCGTCCTCCAGCATGACGCGCACGCCGGCGATCCCGGCCCGCTCCGCCTCGGGCAGGCGGCAGCCGCCGGCGGTGATGCGGCCGATGATGGTCATGCGGTCGGCGATCCCGTCACGCTCGAGGTCGAGGGCGGCGCTGGCACGGAAGCTGCGCCCGAGCGCGTCACGCGCGACCACCTCGTTAAGCACGCGTCCGGGGGGCGCATCGGGGCGCACGGTCATCGCGTAGGTCACGCGTGCCGTTGATCCGGCATTGAGATCGCCGAGCGCGATGGTCAGCACCCGGCCATCCGGTGAGGTGGTGACGGCTTGAGGCACGCTCAGCCCGTTGATGCGCACGCTGCCGGTGCGCAGCCGCAGCCAGCGCGACGGGGTGTCGATCAGCGTCACCCCGCGCCTGATCCGGGCGGGGTCCTCGTTACGCAAGGTTACGGTGTAAAACACAATGTCGCCGGGCTCGGCCCGGTCGCGCGATGCGCTCTTGGTGAGACCGAGATCCTGGCCCGGCTGATCAACCGGGATGTCGACCTCGAATGGCGTCGGATCGTCGAGCACGAAGACGTCGCCGAACGAGCCTTCGCGGATAACATATGGTCGCCCGTCGGGTCGCCTCAGCTGCGCCAGTAGCGGGCGCGGTATCGCGGAAGGCGCGGTGAAAGGCGCGGGAGGGTCGACGACAAGCCGGTAGCGACCTTGCGCGGTGAGCGGGAACCAGAATTCGCCCGGGCCCATCGGCACGGTGCGGCCCGATCCGTCGGTGATCGCCTGGCCCGAGATCACGCTCGAGGGCCATGATGTGACGCCGTCCTCGGCAAAGACGGTCGCGGGGGCTCCGCTCACGGCATTGACCAGAGAAACGCGCGCGCCGTCGACCGGATCGCCGGTCTCGCTGTCGAAGACCACGCCGAAGGGATCGACAAGCACAGTGATGTCGGCCGAGATCATGATATCCTGGCTGCCCGGGCGCATGGCGGCGACAGTGATACGCGAATCATTGCCGACACTGAGGCGGCAGTCCTCCTGCACCAGAGGTGGAGGAATGCGCAGTGTGTCGACGACACCGGCGAAGACCCCGCTGTCAGGCGCGGTCTCGAAGACAGTCATTGTCTCGCGGTCACCTTCCGCGCTGGTCAGCACCACGGTGAGGGTGTCGATTGCGGTGCGGTCGCGGTTGGCGGCGGTGGCGGTGATTTCGAAAAACAGGGGCTCGCCGCCGCGCAACTTGTCGGTTTGCTGGACGACGGCGGTGGAGACGGTGGATACCGCTGGCCCGCCCGGTGTGACGGCGGTGGCGGTGCTTCGCAGCTGCTGGATCGGGCCGGGCCCGACGCCGCATTGCGGGGCGCGGTAAATCAGCTCGGCACCCGAACCGGGCGCGCGGCGGAACACCTTTAACGAGGGCGGTGCTGCGGGGAGGGTGCTGACGTCGAACCTGACGGGGTTGCTCGACACCCTGCGGGTCGATCCGTCAGCACTCCAACTCGCCTCGGCAATGTTGGTGACGGTCCGCACCGAAGCGGCGTCACCGTTTTGCGCGATTGCCCCCTCATGCGGCACGGTGGCGGACAGCACTGCTGCAAGCAATGCCGCCGACAGGCGCCGCAATGAGGGGGCTACACGCAAGACCTAGTTCCAGATCAATAGGTTATCTGATTACAACCTGGAAATACGCCGAGCGCGTCTGGCCCGCAGCAACATCGCTGAGCGAGCCGGTGATGCGGTCGCGGCCGCCCACGCCGCCGCCTGCGGTAAAGGTGCCGCCGGTGACGCCGCTGGCGCAGCTGGCATTGCCGTTGATGCGCAGGGAGGCCGCAGTGTAGATCACGTCCGCGGGCAGATCGTCGAGGATCGCCACGTTCGTTGCGGTCGCTGCACCGGCGGCGTTGGCCACGGTGATGCAGTATTCGATCGTCGCGCCCGGGATCGCCTTGGGGTTGGTCGTCAGGTTGACCGGGTCGCTGACGATGCGGCTGGTCTTGGCCACGGTCAGAACCGCGCCCGCAACCGTGTAGCGGCCCTGCGCCGAGAACGCGCCGTCATTGACCGCATCGGACACGCCCGCGCCGTCGAACAGCACGGTATCGATGCCCGCGGTGTTGGCAACGGTGGAACCCAACAGCCTGATGCCCTGCGAACCGGTCGTCCCGGCCGCGTGCGCGGCTGCGGTCAGCGCGACGTCGAAGGTGTCGGCGTTGCGCGCGCCGATACCGATGTCGGACACCACAAGCACCGCGACAGTCGCGTCTTCAGCGACTTCATCGAGGTAGGTGATCGCCCCGGCGCTCAGTTCCCCTGAGTCAAGCGCACGGTTGCCGTTGGTGTCGCGGAACACGCGGAAGTTGCTGATATTGCCAGCAGTCCCGGCGCGCAGCGCGACCGACAGGTTAAGGTCGACCGTGCTGTTCGACGAGTTGGTGACGTCAAAGGCGAGCACCCGGTTGGTCTGGTTCGGGTTGACGCTGGTTGCGGCACCGATGTTGGTGACGGTGAGGTTGACGCGCTGGTCGACGGTGAAGCTGTCGCTCGCCGTCTCGGCAGTCTGCGCATTGCCGCCAACATTGTAGCTGACGGACACGGTATTGGTAATGGTGCTGCCTGCATCGGTCCCTACGGCCATGGCAGGCGCGCTGGACATCGCGACGAGCGCAAACACGCTCACCGCACCCAGCAACTGCTTGGTGGTCTTCATTGGTCTGGTCCTGAGTGTATGTCCCGCGTGATCATGTCCGCCCGCGAGACGTGGCGGTTATCTCCCGCAGGTCAGCGGATGATGGCTGGATAGGTGAGCCTGCCCGACGCGCCGGGCGCGATGGTCGGCAGCACCCAGCGGACGTGTGTTACATCGGCATGGCCGGCGGGACGCGTGGTCCCGTCAGGATTGGAAAGGGTGAGCTTGGCCAGCACGCCCCAGGTCTTGCCTCCATCGGCCGACACTTCGAGCGCTGGGTCTGCATCGGGTGCGAGCTGCACCGCGCCGGGCAAAGGATTGGTGACCACGAAGTTGGTGACAGCCTCCGCGCCCTTGTTGGCGTAGTCGGTGCCGAACACCAACCGGTCGCCGGGCACGATGGAGTTCGGCGCGACCAGCTCGGTGCGCTGCTTGCCGTCGGCGTCGGTGACGATTTTCACCGCCTTGACGTCGCCGTTCAGGGTGATCGGGCTGGGCGCGCCTTGCGCCGCGAGCGGCAGGGCGGGCATGGCAAGCGCGGCAGCTGCGGCAACGGCGAGGGCCAGCTTTTTGATCGGCTTCATGGTCTTTGTCCCTGTGTTCAAATGACTTTTGATGATTTCGGATCAGTCGATGGTGACGTTGAAGGTGATCGATCGGTTTGTCCCGGCAGCGACGTTGCCGAGCGTGACCGCAATACCGCTCGCGTTCGAAGCGGTGCCCGCGTCCGCGTCGGTGGCATCGCTCAACGTTGTTCCGTCGAGCTTGAGAGTGCCAGGCGCGTAGGTGGTGCCGGTCGGAATGGCGTCAGTGACATTGAGGTTGCGAACTTCGCCGGTGCCGCTCACGCGGGCCTCGACCGTGAAGGTCGCGACCGAGCCGCGCACGGCTGCGGTGCCGCCGAAGGGATCGCGCAGCACCACCGACTTGACGAGCTGGACACTGGCGATGGCTGTGGTGAGCGTGCCGCGCGCCGTCGCCAGCGCGCCAGTCATGCCGACGATCGCGTCGCCGCCGTCCACGCCGGCATTGTCGAACACGGTTCCGGGGGTGCCGGTGCCGGTTACCGCTTCGGCGCTGAGCGCCACGTTGCTGGTATTGCCGTCAGCGACATTCTGCGGAACGCTCACCAGGACGAACAGCGTCAGCCGCGCATCGGCTGCGAGCACCGGTGTGGTCTGGGGCTGGGTTAGGATCTGGTCGACGCCCTCGTCATAGGTGCCATTGCCGTTGCTATCGATGGCAATGGATTGGATCGTGGTGTCGAAGTCGTTGCCCGCAACTGCGGGGTTGGCGAGCAGGCGGAAGGCCTCGGGGCCGTTGCCCTGATTGGTGAGTTCGAAGGTCAGCACCGCATTGCCCGGGCGCGCCGTGACGGGGCCGGGGTCGAGCGAGGCGATGGTCACATCGAGCAGCTCGTCGACGCGCACGGTTACGGTGTTCGAGGTGATGTTGCGGGGGCCGCCAGGTTCGTCGAAGCTGGCATTGGCAGTGTTCTCGATCAGCGTTCCGGCAGTCACGCCCCCGGCATGGGCCGGTGCAGACGCGATAAGGCCGCCCAGCAGAGCGGGGCCGAGGATCGTCGTGAACGAGGTATAAAGGCGGGCATGTGTTTTCATGCCCAGCAGAACTACGGGGTAATGGTTAGTATTCCGTTAGCCACCTTCTTTAGGCGTGTTCGGCAGGCACTCTGCGCGAGCGCAAAGCTGGCCGCCTATGCGGATAAATCATTGATGGGAAAGGTGGTCGGGGAGACAGGATTCGAACCTGCGACATCTTGCTCCCAAAGCAAGCGCGCTACCGGACTGCGCCACTCCCCGACACTTTTGTCCCGCCCTTCCGCGCCCGCCCGGTGGGCCCGGCAGGATTCGAACCCGCGACCTAGCCGTTATGAGCGGCCAGCTCTAACCGCTGAGCTACAGGCCCTTGGGATAAGGCACCGGAGGGCAGGCGATTGCCAGCCCCTACCCCGCGCGAGGAAGCGAGACAAGCGGGTAAAGCGCGTCGGGCTCACCCGCCGGTCGCAGCGATGATCTCGGCGACAGTGCAGGGGCGCACCCGGTGTTCGGCAAGGCGGGCGTAGACCCCCTCGAACCAGGCATAAAGCGTGTCGACCGCCGCATCGCTTGCCGCATAAGGCGTGTGACCAGGCGCAAGCGTGGGGCTGTGCAAGGACAGCACCAGCACCGGCAAGCCGCTCGCCACCGCGATATCGACGCCGCGCAGCGCTTCAGGAAGCGACACGCCTTCCGGGGTAAGGGGAATGCGTTCGAGCAGGCCGAGCCGCGACAGCGCCCCGAGGGCCCGCGGGATCTTCGCGGCCGGGCGGCGCAGCTTGCGTCCGAGAATGCGCAAGGCGCCGGCATGGACACTCGTCACCGGCAGCTCAAGCAGCTGCTGCGCATCGTCGATCCAGTACGGCGCGAGCGGGTGCCCGATATAATCGGGGCCGCCTTGAAAGCTGTAATCGAACAGCGGTCGCACCGAGGTGTCGAGCCGGATGCCGTGGCGCATCAGCAGGTCGGCGGTGTGCGGGCCCAGTCCGTAGCGCCCGGCGCGGTAGACCAGCGGCGCGGCGCCGAAAGCGGCCTCGATCGCGTCACGCAAAGCTTCGAACTTGGCCGCCTCGAGTGCAGGCGGCAGGTTGCCGGTGAACGAGTTGAACATCGTCACCGCCTCATCGAAAGGCGGGTTGACCCACGGGTGGAGCTGCACGCCGACCTCTGCCGTCCCGCGCCGCACCGCATCGCCGATCACCTCCACCGCGCGCGCATCCTGTACGATTGGCCAGTCGACCAGATAGACCGGATGCGCGCCGAGCCTCTCGCACAAGGCCTGAAACCGTGGAATCGCGGCGATGTGGCTGAGCCCGTGCCCCTCGCGCCGGAACGGGGCCCGCCAGTCGAATTCTTCCTCGGTGTCGACCGTCAGCAGCACGCGCTGGCCGAAGTCCGGCGCAAAGCTGGCGCGGCGCTCGGCGGGCGGCACATCGAGCATCGAAGCGGTGGTCATGATTTCGAGAAGGGCCCCCCTGCGCCCGAGTATCGGTGCTAGCCGCCGAGCGCGCCGGGCAGGCCCGCGCCTTCGCTCAACAGTGGCAGCGTTACGACCAGCGCCGCGCCATCGCGCTTCAGATCGCCGCCAGCTGCGCGGGCCTCGGCGCGCGCGAGACGCAGCGCAAAGCCGGTGCCGAACAACCCGGCGTTGATGGTGCTCGGCGTGGACTTGATCGTAGCGGCGAAAAGCTGCGCCTCGGCTGCCAGCCTTGCGGGCAGGCCGCACACCAGCCTGGCCATGCCGCCGCCAGCACCGATCAGTGGATCGAGCGACACGACGATACGCTCGCCCGGCGCGCAGGCCGCCGCGAGGCTCGCGAGCAGCCGCCACATCAGCGCCTCGGCATCCTCGGGGTCGATCGCGATCAGCAGGCTCGACGCC
Source organism: Erythrobacteraceae bacterium (assembly GCA_027489095.1). Classification (GTDB taxonomy): domain Bacteria; phylum Pseudomonadota; class Alphaproteobacteria; order Sphingomonadales; family Sphingomonadaceae; genus Erythrobacter. The sequence continues at coordinate 3,873 of JAIYAL010000095.1, read as the reverse complement.
TCGGCAAAAGCGATGGTGAGCCCGGCATCCTGCGGATCGAGCACCGAGGCAAGCTGCGCAGCGGTGCGGCGCACGAGCCCGGCAAGGTCGCTCTGGCCGGGCTCGATGGCGAGCGCCCCGGTCTCGAGCCGGGCGAGCCGGTCAAGCTCCTCGAAGCCCGCCAGGATGCGTGCGGCATCGGCGGCGATCGCTGCGGCGAGCGCGCGGTATTCGTGCGGGGCCGGGCCGAACAGCTGCTGCTGGATCACCTCGGCATAGCCCTGGACCGCTGTTACTGGGGTGCGCAGCTCGTGGAGCAGCTGGCGGATGCGATCAGCCTCGCGCGCCTCTGCGCCGCTGGCGGCGGCGCTTGCATCGGGGGGACGGCGGAAGCGGCCGACATAACCTGTAAAATGCCCCTCCTCGCTGAAACGCGGCTCGGCATCGACAATCCACGCGCCGGCGATGGCGGGCGCGCCTTCGAGGCTGACCGGCCCACGCGCAATCGGCTGGCGGCGGGCGAAGGCGCGGGCCAGGGGATCGTCGGTCGCGGCTGAGGCAGCGAAGAGGCGCGTTTTCACGACAGCCGGCGCAATCTCGGCGGTGGCCCAGGTGATCCGCCCGGTCGCATCGGCGGCAAAGCCGAAGCTGGCAACGGGGCGCCCCGTACGTTCGGCCAATTCACCGAGGGGCAAGCGAGGCGAGCGTTCGAGATCGGGCACCGCCTCGTCGCGATCGCGCCGGAACTGGGCGATGCGTTCGACCAGCGCGGAAATCTCGGTGCGCCCCGTATCGTCGCGCTCCCTGTTCTCCCAATCACGCGCAGGGGAGGGCGCGGAGACCGCCGGGGCAGGGACACGGCGCAGCGGTATGGGGGGCGGAACTGACGGGGATTGCAGGGTTGCAGGCGGCGCCTCTTCGTGCAGCGGCAGGGGCGGCGCCTCGGCGGGTGCAGGAAGGCCGCGATCATGGACGCCGAGCCGGGTCAGCAGCGCCTCGACATTGACCGGCAGATCGCGGCGCAGGCGCAGAAAGCCGCGCGCACGCACCGGCAACCGCGGGATGAGGGCGTTCCAGTCCTCCGCCGTCAGCTCGGCGCGGGTGAGGGCGGCGGCGGCCACCTCAGGCTCGTGATCGGCGAAATGGGATGCAAGATCGGGACTGCGGAAGCGCCAGCCGGGTTCGCGGATCAGGCGGGCACGCGTCGCCGCCGGGATCGCCTGCCCCAGTGCCTCCATCCTCAGCCACGCCGCCGCCCGCAGGCTATGGTCGCTGCCCGAGCCTTGCGCGCTGTCCTTTCCGAGCAGATCGAGCAATTGCCTGAACTGGGTGCGCAGGTTCGCCTCGCCGGTGGCGCGCTGGCGCAGCACGGTGGCAAGGCGATCGTCAAAGAACAACGAATTCTCCTTTAGCGGGCGGTCGGCGCGCGAATCGGCAGGACGCGGCACGGGGCGATGATAGCCCGTGCCAGACTGTTCGTCTTACCACCCTCGGGCGATAGTCACAGTCTGACGCAAAAGGCGCGTTGCAAAGCGGGACAATTGCTGCCAGACCTAATAATATTAGCCAAGCGGGCCGTTCGGCACGCATCTTGTTTCTTGCGATCATGTTGCACGCGGGTTGCCCTTCGCCAAGCAGGGTTGCGCGCGAGAGGAGCTTTAGCCACGTGGCCAATCTCGACGATATCGACCGCCGCCTGCTGGCGGAACTGCAGGCGGAAGGCCGCGTCACCAATGTCGAACTCGCCCAGCGCGTTGGGCTGACCGCGCCGCCGTGCCTGCGCCGGGTGCGGGGCCTTGAGGAGGACGGCGTGATCCGCGGCTATCACGCCGATCTCGACCCCTCCAAGCTTGGCTTTGCGATCACCGTGTTCGCGATGGTCAGCCTCAAGAGCCAGGCTGAATCGTCCTTGCGCGAATTTGAGGAGCATATGCGCGCCCTTCCTGAAGTGCGCGAGTGTCACATGCTCAACGGCGAGATCGACTTCATTCTCAAGATCGTGAGCAAGGATCTCCAGAGCTTTCAGGAGTTCCTGACGGGTAAGCTGACGCCTGCGCCCAATGTGGAAAGCGTCAAGACTTCGCTCACGATCCGCACCGCCAAGCAGGAGCCGGGCGTTCCGCTGTGAGGGCCGGGGGACTCTTTGCGAGGCTGGGCCTGATTGCCGCAACCTTGTGCATGACGGCCTGTTCGCCCCCAGGGCCCAAGTCGTTCGACGACATGTCTGCTGACGAGCATCTTGCCTGCGTTGTGGAAATCAACGCCTATACCTATTTGATGGCGGCAGGAACCATTCCGGTTAATCCGGAGCAGGCGGGGCAATCCGCTTTGGCCGCCGCGTGGCATCACAATGCTTACGCAATCCCGCTCGGCTTGAGCCAGCAATACGAGCTGATCAGCAAGCAGCGCAACACGCTGATCGCCAAGGAATCGCCCGCGGCGATCGAGGCGCGGGCGATCGCGTGCATAACCGTTGCGGTTACGAAGAACGAGGCGAAGTAAGGGCCTGAATTGGGGCCGGGGCCGCGGGCTCAGCTTCGATTAAATCTCAGTGCAGCTTCAATCGCGGCCGCACGATGCGGTTCACGCGGCCGATCAGCATCAGGAAGGTCGCTTTCACCCAGCCGTGGATGCCGATCAGGTGCAGGCTGTAGAGCGAGGTGTAGATGAACCGCGCCAGCCGGCCCTCGATCGCCATGCTCCCGCCGATCAGGTTGCCCATCAGGCTCCCCACGGTCGAGAACCGGCTCAGCGAGACCAGCGAGCCCTTGTCGCGGTAGACGAAGTGGCGCAGCGTGCGGCCTTGCTGCATCCGGCAGATATTGGCGAACACCACCTCGGCCATCTGGTGCGCAGCCTGCGCGCGCGGGGGAACGGGGCGGTTCTCGCCCGGCGCAGTGTAGCTCGCGCAATCGCCGAGCGCATAGATGCACGGATCAACCGTGGTCTGGAGCGTGTCGGTGACAAGTATCTGGTTGCGCGGATTGGTTTCCAGCCCCAGCTCCGAGAGGAACTCTGCGCCTTTTACCCCGGCCGCCCAGACGATCAGGTCAGCCTCAATCACCTCGCCGGTGCTTGTGATGAGCTGACGCGGGCGGGCCTCGACCACCTGCACTCCGGGACGCACCTGCACCCCCAATTGCCCAAGCTCGTAGGTCGCGGCCTCGGCCAGCTTGTCGGGCAGGGCAGGCAGGATGCGCGGGCCTGCTTCGAGCAGCGTCACATGGAGGCGGCTTTCGTCAAACACTTCAAGCCCGTAGTGCCGCAGCGCGCCCGCGGCATTGTAAAGCTCGGCGGCAAGCTCCACGCCGGTCGCGCCGCCGCCGACGATGGCGATACGCACCTGCTCGTTTGCGGTGGGGTCGTTCATCATCGCGCGGCTGACGCGCAGGCAGTGGTTGAGCAGGCGGGTGCGAAACCGGTCAGCCTGCACGCGGCTGTCGAGGTAGAGGCAATGTTCCTTGACCCCTGGCACGCCGAAATCGTTGGAGACCGACCCCAGCGCCAGCGCGAGGATATCATAGCGGATGGTGTGGCCCGCGATCAGCTCGCTGCCGTCCTCGTCCTTTACCGGCGCGAGGCTGATCGTCTTGGCCTCGCGGTCGACACGCTCCAGGCTGCCCTGAAAGAAGCGATAGCCCCAGCGATAGCAGTGCCCGCGGTAGCCGACCTCGTCGAGATTGGCATCGAGCGAACCTGCCGCGACCTCGTGCAGCAGCGGCTTCCAGATGTGGGAAAGGTTCTTGTCGACGAGGATGATGTCGTGCTTCTTGCGCCCATACTTTGCGCCCAGCCGCCGGACCAGCTCAAGCCCGCCCGCGCCGCCGCCAACGACAACAATCTGGGTCTTGCGGTTCATTCGGGCACTCCTTGGCGATCGTTGTGCAGCGCAAT